>NZ_BAAAPH010000021.1:0-18043 GCF_039531045.1 Kribbella hippodromi
CATCACAACACCCCTTCAACCGACAGGTGTTGCAATCACCCCCTGAACCCGCCGGTGGTTAGTCGCCCCGAACCGGTTTGGGGTGGTTGGTGGGTTGCGGGTTGTGGGCGGTGGAGCTGGCGCGGGGGGTGAGGGTTGGGGGTACGAGCGTGAGCTCGGGGACGGGGCTGCCCTCCAGTTTGGCGATCAGGGACAGTACTGCCTGCTCGCCGATCTCTTCGGCCGGGATGGTGACGGAGGACAGCTGCGGGACCTGGCGTTCGGCGACGTCGTCGGCGGAGATCGCCAGCACCGACATGTCCTCCGGAACCCGGCGCCCCAGGCGGCGCAGGACATCGAGCAGTGGGCCGATGATCGGCTCGTTCTGAACGACCAGGCCGGTGATCCCGGGATGGTCGTGCAGGAGCTGCTGGACCGTCTGGAGCACCGCGTCGAAGGTGTGCTCGCACGGCGTCTCCACCCCGAGCACACCGCGCCGCGCGGCCGCCTCGGTGAAGCCGGTCAAGGTCCGTTGCGCGAAGCCGGTCTGCCGCTCGTACACGGCCGACGGCGTGCCGAGCAGGGCCAGCGAGTCATGCCCGAGGTCGGCCAGATGGTCGACGCAGAGGGCGCCGGCGGCAACGAAGTCGAGGTCGATACAGGTCAGCCCGGCCGCCTCCGCCGGGTACCCGATCAGCACCGACGGCAGCGGCAGATCGCGCAGCACCGGGACCCGCTCGTCGTTCAGCTCGACATCCATCACCACGAACGCGTCCACCAGCGAGCTCTGCGCGACCCGCCGCAGCCCTTCCGGTCCCTCGTCCGCGGTCAGCAGCAGGACGTCGTGGTCGAACCGCCGCGCGGTGGTCACGACCGCGGTGGCGAACTGCATCATCACCGGCACGTGCATCCCGGTCCGCAGCGGTATCACCAGCGCGAGCACGTTGGACCGCTGACTGGCCAGCGCGCGGGCACTCGCGTTCGGCCGGTAGCCGAGCGCGCGGACACTGCGCTGGACCCGGTCCCGGGTGTCAGGAGAGATCGTCCGCTTCCCGCTGAGCACGTAGGACACCGTGCTGGTCGCCACTCCGGCGTGCCGCGCGACGTCCGCGATCGTGACCATCGTGCTCTCCTTCATCACTGCTGATCGACGCAGCATCACTGCTGATCGACGCAGCATCAGGCCTGACTGAGTCAGTTCTACCCCAATCGAAGCGCTTCGACCCGCCGGCGCGACCGGGTACGCCGAACCGAAGCTGGCTGCAGGCGATGCCGAGGAGGACCAGGGTGAGGCCGAGGAGCTGGCGGCCGGTCAGCTTGTCGCCGGAGAGCAGGACGCCGAGGAGTACGCCCGTGACCGGGTTGAGCAGGCCGATCAGGCCGACGGTGGCGGCGGGGAGTTTGCGGAGGCCGGTGAACCAGGCGGTAAAGGCAAGTGCGGTCGCGACCAGGCCTACGTACGCGAAACCGGCGATCGCGGGACCGTCCAGCCGGGGTGGACTGCCCTCGATGGCGATCGCGAACGGGATCAGGACCAGACCGCCCGCGACCAGTTGCCACGCGGTCGTCGCGAGTGGACCCGCGTCCGCCCGGCCCCACTTCTTGGCCAGCACGTAGCCGCCGGACGACATCACCAGCGCGGCGACCGACGCCGCCACGCCGCGGAAGTCGACGGCGACCGATCCAGCGCCGAGCAACAGTACGACGCCGGCGATCCCGGCGGTCGCGCCGGTGAGGACGAGCGCGGCCGGTCGTTCGCCGAGCAGGCCCCAAGCGAACAGGGCGAGCGTGAACGGCGACGCGGACATGATCGTCGCGGCCAGGCTGACCGGGAGCAGCTGGGACGCGACGTAGATCAGCGCGAAGAACGCGCCCATGTTGCAGACGCCCAGCAGCAACGACCGCCACCACCAGACCCCGTGCGGGAGCCGCCGCGCCAGCGCGAGCAGCAGCAGACCCGCGGGCAGTGCGCGGAAGACGGCCCCGTACAGAGGATGTCCGGCCGGCAGGTACTCGTGGGTGACGAAGTAGTTGGTGCCCCAGGCGATCGGCGCGATCGCGGTGACCAGGCTCCACCGGACAGTATTTTCCATGGAAGACATTGTATCTTCCCGGGAAGATATAAGCTGGCCGGTGTGACCGAGGACCATGTCGCCAGGATTCAGGCCCAGTGGCGGATCGAGCGCCCGGACGTCGACACCAGCCCGCAGGGCGTGATCGGCCGGTTGCATCGGATCGCGAACCAATTGACCGGTGAGTTGACGCTGCTGTACGAGAAGTTCGGCCTGTCCGAAGGCGAGTTCGACGTACTCGCCGCGTTGCGCCGCGCCGGATCGCCGTACGAGCATGCGCCGGGCGAGCTCGCACTGCACACGATGGTCACCACCGGTGCGATCAGCAAGCGGGTCGATCGGCTGGAGGAAGCCGGGCTGGTCCGCCGGCGCCGCAGTGATGCCGACGGCCGGGGGCGCGTGGTCCGGTTGACGCCGGCCGGGCGCCGGTTGTTCGACAAGGCGTTCACGGCCCACATGGCCAATGAACAAAGGCTTCTCGAAGTCCTGACTCCGGATGAGCGGGCGCAACTGGAGCGGTTGCTGACAGCCTGGCTGGGCCGGCTCGAATCCTGACCGCGCGTGCCTGGGCCCTCACTGCGAGCTGAGAATCGGTAAGAAATCAACGTCCGGCTGAGAATTCTCGTCGCCCCATGCAACATTCCAACCTCCTGAAACATCTAGACAGTACAGGGGAGTTTTCTGGTCGGTTCGTGGACGGCGGCGGAGGGGCTATGAGCATGGTGGGGAAGTTCCCCGGTACTGACATCGCGGTGATCGTGCCGTGTTACAACGAGGCCGCTGCGGTCGGGAAGGTGGTCCGCGAGCTGCGCGAATCCTTGCCGACAGCAATGATCTACGTGTACGACAACAACTCGACCGACGACACCGCGGCGATCGCCACCGCGGCCGGCGCGGTGGTGCGGCACGTTGCCCAGAAGGGCAAAGGCAACGTTGTCCGGCGCGCGTTCGCGGACGTCGAGGCCGACGTGTATTTGCTGATCGACGGCGATGATACGTACGAGGCGGCGCGCGCGGCGGATCTGGTCGAGGCCTTGCTCAAGGGGCCGTACGACCATGTGGTCGGTGTCCGCAGGCATTCGAACGAGGCCGCGTACCGGCCCGGGCACACCTTCGGGAACCGGATGCTGACCGGCGCGGTCGGCGCGCTGTTCGGCCGCGAGATCACCGACATGCTGAGCGGGTATCGCGCATTCTCCCGGCGATACGTGAAATCTTTTCCAGCTTTGTCGCGCGAATTCGAGATCGAGACGGAGCTGACCATTCATTCACTGCACTTGCGGATCCCGGTCGCGGAGGTCGAGGTCGGGTACAAGGAACGTCCGGCCGGCGGCGAGAGCAAACTGCGCACCTATCGCGACGGTTCGCGGATTCTGCGCTGGATCCTGCACCTGGCCCGGGTCGAGAAACCGACCTTGTACCACGGTGTGCTGGCCGCTCTCTTCGGCGTGATCGCGCTGGCGCTCGGCGTGCCGATCGTCGTCGAGTACCTGCAGACCGGCCTGGTGCCGCGATTCCCGACGGCCGTGCTGGCGTCCTCGATCGGCCTGGTCGGGATCTTGATGCTGGTGCTCGGCTACCTGCTCGACGTGGTCGGCCGCGCCCGGCAGGAGGCGGCGCGACTGAGTTACCTCAGACATCCCGCGCCTTCCCAGCTCCTGCAATCACCGGCCCTCGCGCTGGCGTCCGAGCCGAGCCGGCCGACGGAGTGATCCGCCGACTCGCCGCCGGCCGGCGACTGCACGTGTCCGTCCCGGCCGCCGTGGCGGCGGCCCTGACCTTCGTCGTCAGCGGAATCATCCGCGGCACCTATCCCTTCGGCGACCGGCCGCGGAGCACCAACGACCTCGGCCAGCAGTTCGTCCCGATGTACGCGCATCTGCGCGACATCCTCACCGGTCAGGCGCCCGGCGACCTGATCTTCAACTGGTCGAGTGGTTTCGGCGTCCCGTTCCTCGGCGACTCGATGGCGTACGTCGGATCGACACTGTCCTGGATCGTGCTGATCCTTCCGCGCGACCAGGTGGACCTCGCGCTCTTCCTGGTCGATGTCGCGGCGATCGGTCTGGCCGCCGGTGCGATGGCGACGTACTTGCGGTGGTTGCGCCCGGCCGGACCGTTCTGGCTCGCGGTGATCGGCGGCGTCTCGTACGGTGCGTGTGCTTGGGCGATCGACGACGGCGCGTACATGAGTGTGTGGCTGAACGGGATGGTCGCGTTCCCGGTGATCTGCCTGTTGTGCGAGTGGATTCTGCGCCGCCGGTCGATGCGGTCGCTGCTGGTGACGCCGTTCGTGATCGCACTGCTGTGGACGTCGCATTTCTATACCGTGTACATGGCGACCATCGGCGCCGCGATCGTCGTCATCGCGCGCATCCTCGCGGACGACGCGGCCGTGTCCTGGCGTGAGCGGCTCACCGGCGCGGTGCGCTGCATGCTCGCGGTCGGGCTGGGGATCGGGCTGGCGGCACCGTTGCTGTTGCCGACGTTCGACTCGGTCAGCGCGGCCCGGCCGAGTCCGGATGTCGCGTTCAAGCCGATCGACACGCTCCTTTTCCTCTCCCGGTTGCTGCCCGGCAGCGAGGGCGTCGGGTCCACCCCGGGCCTTGCGGTCGGTACGTTGATGTTGCTGCTGGCAATCAGTTTCCCGTTCAACCGGGCGATCGCGGCCCGGGAGCGGATCGTCTGGACCGTGGTCGTGCTGCTCACCGTGGGCAGCATGCAGGTCCGGATCACGCATGAGGTGTGGCACGGTTTCGACACCCCGAACGGCAGCCCGTTCCGGCAGGCGTTCGTGATCGCGGGGATGCTGGTGATCGTCGGCTGGATGTCGGTCGCGTCCGGCGTACGGGGCCTCCTGGTGGTGACGGCTCCGCTCGTACTCGTCGGGCTTCTGTACGTGCTGACGTGGAACGTCCGTACCATCACCACGACCACGCACCGAGTCGTACCGCTGCTGGCCGTCGGCGCTTTGATCGTGTGGCTGATCTTCCGGCGACCGCTTCCGGTCGGCCTCCGCCGTGCTGCGGCCGCGCTGCTGGTCGGTGCGGTGCTGGTCGAGGTGACGCTGTCGTCGGCCGCGATCGACGCGAAGCGCAGCAAGATCCTCAGCGCGAGTGCGCCGTGGGGCGACACGCACGCCGCGATCCGTTCGCTGGTGCAGGCCGCGGATGATTGGCCGAACCATCGAACCGCGCCCGGCGCCGCGCTGACGGTCAACGACCCGATGCTGATCGGCGGACAAGGCCCGCAGTACTACTCGAGCACGATCCCGGACACGGTCTCGGCCCAGTTGCTGAGTCTCGGCTTCGGGTACAGCTCGTACGGCCGGGCGACGGTCGATCCGCGGAACCCGGTGGTCGACGCGATCTTCGCGATCGGCGCGCGGGTGGTCAGCGATCCGGCGACCGGGGCGCCGCGGCTGGAGAAGTACGACAGCGCGCCGCTGGTCACCGTACGCCCGGCCAAGGCCTGGTCGTCGCGGGACCCCGGCCCGTTCGGCGTTCAGGAAACCGCGCTCGGCGCGGATGTCTACACGATCCCGAAGCTGCGGGCGGCGCCGAGTCCGAACGCCACCGTTTCCGACCGGAACGGCGCGATCACCATCGCCCCGGTGGCGGGTGCGAAGGTGCCGATCCAGACCCGGTTGACCGGGCAGTGCGCGCCTGGCTCGGAGGTCTGGCTGGCGGCGCCGACGACCGTCGGTGAGGTCGCCGTCGCTGGGCTGGGTTGGGCGCCGATCCTGCGGCCGGTGTCGAAGAGTCCGGGCATCTACAGCGGCGCGCCGATGATCCGCGTCGGGACAGTCGGTGCGGACGGTGCCGTGAAGGTCGACCTGCGGGTCCCGGCGCGTACGCGGCTGCCGTCCTCCGCCGTCGGCTGCCTGCATCGCGACAAGCTGACCGCCGCGGTGCAGCAGCTCGGCAAGCCGGCCGAGGTGAAGGTCGGCGGGCACAGTATCGACATCCGCCTCAACCCCGGTACGGCCGGTTCGGTCGTTGCCGGCGTGATCCGGATCGAGGGCTGGCGGTGTTCGGTCGACGGCGCTGCCGCCCGCGAGCCCGGCAACCGGGCCGGGCTGCTGGCGATCCCGGTTTCGGCCGACTCGTCGAAGGTCTCCTGCAGCTACCGCCCACCCGGCGCCCGCTTGGGCCTGCTCCTTGGCGCTGCGTCCTTGCTCGGGCTCGCCCTGCTGGCGGGTGGTCTGCTGTACATCCGGAGACGGCACGCCTCGGAGCGAGTCCTGCCGGACTGACCGGGTGGTGGTGGGTAACCTCGCGCAGACCGGGTCGGCCGACCAGACCCGGGCTGTCGCCAGGTGCGCCGATAGGAGATGATGCCCACCGTGACCGGACCACAGCGCGAGCTCACGCGGACTCCGTCAGCGGCCGATCCGGCCGTGGCCGGGCTGACTGTCGGGCTCGGCGGGCCGTCCGGGCGGTTCGCCCGGCTCAGCTCGTCGTGGTGGACGCCGCTGCGGATCGCGCTCGCGGTCTGCACGATCACGTTCGGTCTCGGCGTACTGCAGAAGGCTCCGTGCATGGAAGCCGGCTGGGACCGGCAGAGCTGGCGGCCGTTCAAGGCGCTGTGTTACTCCGACATCGGGTTCCTGTACCAGGAGCGCGGTTTCGCCGAGGGCAATCGGCCGTTCCTGGACACCGGCAACTACCCAGTACTCGAGTACCCGGTGCTGACCGGCGGGTTCATGGAGGTCGCCGCGCAGATCACCTGGGTGATCACCGGCGACCCGAAGAAGGACGTGACGGTCGAGCAGAAGCGCGACACGGCCGGGGTGTTCTTCCTGGTCAACACCGTGCTGCTGTTCCTCTGCGCGCTGGTCATCGTCGGGTTGACGGTGGCGACGGCGCGTGGCGTCGCGCGCAAACCGGGCGCGGCCCGTGGGCAGCCGCTGGACGCGCTGTACGTGGCAGCCGCGCCGGCGCTCACGCTCACCTCGACGATCAACTGGGACTTGTTCGCGGTCGCGCTCACCGCCGGGGCGATGTTCGCCTGGTCGCGCGGGAAACCGGTGTGGTTCGGCATCCTCCTCGGGCTGGGGACGGCGGCGAAGTTCTATCCGTTCCTGCTGCTCGGGCCGCTGCTGATCGTCTGCATCCGCGGCCGGAAGTTGTGGCCGTGGTTCCAGGCGCTGGTCTCGACGGCAGTCGCGTGGGCGTTCGTGAACGCGCCGATCTACCTGCTGGCGAAGAACGAGTGGCTGTCGTTCTGGCAGTTCAACGACGAGCGGGAGAGCGATTACGGCTCGATCTGGTACGTCCTGAAGCTCGCCAAGCACGAGGTCGCGGACGTCAACCAGCTGAACATCGTGATCTTCGCGGGGCTCTGCCTGTCGATCGCGATCCTCGGCCTGATGGCGCCTCGGCCACCCCGGTTCGCGCAGCTCGCGTTCCTGGTGGTGGCGGCGTTCCTTCTGATCAACAAGGTGTACTCACCGCAGTACGTGCTGTGGTTGCTGCCGTTGGTCGCGCTGGCCCGGCCGCGGTTGCGCGATTGGCTGATCTGGCAGGCGTGCGAGTGCTTCTACTGGATGCTGGTCTGGATGCATCTCGCCCAATTCCTGGCGCCCGGCAACCCGGACGTACCGGACCGGATCTACTGGCTGTCGGTGATTCTGCGGATGGCCGGCACGCTGTGGCTGATGCTGGTGGTCGCGCGCGACATCCTGCTGCCGGAGAACGATCCGGTCCGGCAGGGCGACCTGGTCGACGATCCGTCGGACGGCGTCCACCCAAGGCGGCGGGGCAGACTTGCCACGGCGTCGGCAATGTCTACTAACTAGATCATATTTCGAGACAAAGATCGCGGGCGGTCGCGGGCGATCTACCGTCGGTGTCATGAGGCCGACGCTGACCGTGATCGTGGACCCCGCCGACCGCTGGATGAGCCGGGCCGCGTGCATCGGCCAGGCGCCTTCGTACGACGAGACCGCGCCCCGCTGGGAACAGCGGAAGGCGCGGGATCTCTGCCTGCGCACCTGCCCGGTCCTGGCCGAATGCCGCGACTGGGCCCGCCGCACCAAGTACACCGGCACCGCCGCCGGCGAAACCCTCCTCCACGGCCGCCGCCGAGGCCACCCCAACTCCGCCGCCAGCTAACCCTTCCACCCCACCTCAGGGGTCAACCCCCGCCCTGGTGCCCCACCGTCTGAGGGGTCAACCCCTGACGTGGGCCGCCGTCTCAGGGGTCAACCCCTCAGATGGTTCCTTGACCCCTGGCATGCAGGTGGGCAAAGCCACCAGCTGAGGGGTTGGCCCCTGAGATGGTTCCTTGACCCCTGGCATGCAGGTGGGCGAACCCACCAGCTGAGGGGTTGGCCCCTGAGATGGTTCCTTGGCCCCTGGTATGCGGGTGGGCGAAGCCACCAGCTGAGGGGCTGGCCCCTCAGACGGTTTTGGTGGCGGTGGGGGTGGGGTGGAGGCGGGTGGTTAGGGCGGTGGCGAGGTGGGTGGCGGCGGTGGGGGATTGGGGGAGGAACAGGTACGGCTCGATGAGGTCGATTTCCATCAGCAGGAAGCGGCCGTTGACGACGACGCCGTCGACCCGGGCGTACAGCGGGGTCGGGCCGGCTGCGGACAGTGCGGCTTGGGCAGTTGCCAGTACGTCGGCGGGCGGGTCGGTGGGTACGACCTGGCCGCCGTACGTCTCCTGGACCCGGTAGTCGCCGGCCGCCGGGCGCTTCACCACCGCGTGGCTGAACTCGCCGTCGAAGAACAGCAGCGACCACTCGCCCGCGGACTGGATCTCCGGCAGGAACGGCTGCACGAGGTACACCAGGTCGGGCAGCTCGGCGAGCGCCTGGTCGAGCTCCGGCGAACCGGCGAGGCCGCGTACGGTGTGCAGCGCGTTGCCGCTGACGGTCGGCTTGATCACGATCTCCTGACCGGTCAGCCCGGCCACGACCTCACGCAGGCAAGCACCCGCCGCGACCTGGGACGGAACAATCGCCACACCTTGCTCACGCAACTCCAGCAAGTACTGCTTGTCGCTGTTCCAGCGCACCTGCTTCGTGTCGTTCAGCACCAGTACGCCGGACTTGTCCAGGAGCGCGAGCCATTCGGTGAACTCGTCGTAGCGCAGGAAGTAATCCCAGACCGTACGCAGCAGCACCGCGTCGTACGCCGACCAGCTGACCGACGGGTCGGTCCAGACCTCGACGACCGGGTCGAGTCCGGCGGCGCGCAGGGCGTCGAGGAGCGGGCGTTCATCCGGATGCAGCTCGGCGAACCCGGCCGAGGTCGCGATGGCGATGCGTTGTGTCACGCTCGCCAGTGTTCGTTGCCGATGGCGGTGTGGTCAAACCTGATTTGGCAACAATCCGGCGACGGAGCGTGATCGCGATCACGACAATCGCGAGGGCGGCGAGGTGGATCAGGCCCTGGCGGGTGGGGTGGCCGAAGCTCGCGTACGCGAGGTAGGCGGCGAGTGGGACGGCGAGCCATTCGGGGCGGTGGGCGAGCGCGGCCAGGGCGATCAGCGGGAGGCCGTACCAGGGGTAGGTCGGGGTGGCGATCAGCAGCGCGGCCCCGTAGAGCCAGCAGCAGGTGAGTGCGATCGGGTCGCGGCGGGTGCGGTGGAAGGCGAGGGCGGCGAGGGCGATCGCGAGTACGGCGGCGGTCAGCTGGCGGGCCTCAGGAGGTAACAGGAGCGCGAGAATCGCGGATCTTGAGCTGCCGTCCTGGAACCCTTCCTGGTCGAGGTAGCCGGGCAGGAAGCCGAGCACAAGGATGCCGACGGCAAGGATATGGGGGAGGTAAGTCGCGATGAAGGTGCTTAGGGCAACTATTGGCCTTCGGTGGCGGAAGGCAGGGAGCAGTAGCAGTGGGAGCAGCTTGACGCTGCCGGCCGCGCCGAACAGGATCGCGGCGAGTTTCGGGCGGTGGGCGGTGGTGATGACGGCGGCGGAGATGAGGAGGGCGGCGAGGACGTCCACGTGGGCGGCGTTGGCGGCCTCGATGGCAACGATCGGTGACCAACCCCACAAGGCGGCCCAGCGCGGGTTCTGCACGGCGAGTAGCCAGGCGAGTGCGATCGCGATCAGTGCGGCGGCTATTTGAAGTCCTCGGGTGCCGGCGGACCAGGGCGTGACCAGCGCGACCACGGTGAAGTACGCCTCGGCGACTGGTGGGTAGATGGTGGGGACGCCTGGGCGGTTGATTCTGGTTCGCGGGTCGTCGACGGGGAGTTGGGCGGGGTTTTTGGGTACGCCGGTGACGCCTGATTTCTGGGTGGGGGAGAGGCCGGGGAAGAGGATGTTGTCGCGCAGTTTCGCCAGTGAGTCGTCGAGGGGGACATGTGCGTACGGGGAATGGCCGGAGAGCTGCACTCGTCCGTCCCAGACGTACCGGTAGGCGTCTGTGCTGGTGATAGGTGCTTGGGTCAGCCCAGGTACCTGGCAAAGCACCGCCACAATCATCACCGCACCCACGGACAATCCCCGCCCAAATTTCCACACCATGCCCGCAACCATCAGCGTCGCCACCACTAACACCAGGTTTGCCCACCAGTGCGCGCCTGCAGCCACAACTACCCCCGCAGCCATCACAAGTGCAGTGGCACCCGCCAGTACGCCACCCCACGGACTGCTCGGTGAGGTGCTGCCAGGGCCGGAACGCAACGAGCGCGCGGTTGTGCTTCGCGTCAGTTGGCGGAGGCGGCGGCGCACCGAGTGGAGAGTTGGCACGCGACGGGCGATGCCGTGCACAAGCTGACCAGCACGGCGGCAGGTCGTGCCTGGCGTCAGTTGGCGGAGGCGGCGGCGCACCGAGCGGACGGTCGGTACGCGACGGGTGATGCTGCGCACAAGCTGACGCGGGCGTTGGGTGAGCGAGCGGCGGGTTGTGCGGTGCGTGAGCGAGCGGCGGGTGGTGCAGTGCACAAGGTGACGCGGGCGTTGGGTGAGCGAGCGGCGGGGTGTGTGGTGCACCGGGCGACGGGTTGGGTCGCGTGGTGGGTGGGGTTCGGGTGGGGTTTGCATCAGCTGGTTCGGCGGAGGGTCAGGAAGGCTCGGTGCGGGGTGCGCCAGTCTTCGATGGGGTGGAGGTTGGTGTGGTGGGCGTGGCGGATCAGGGCGTGCGTGCCTACTCTTGCCCAGGGCAACGGAGTGGAGCGGCGGCCGGTGGTGCTGTGCAGGACGATCGGCGCGGCTTCGTCCAGTTCGTCGTCCGGGTCAACCTCGACGAGGACGAGACCGTCCGGCCGGACAAGTTCGGCGCACCGACGCAGGAGTACGCCAGGCGCACCACCGATCCCGATGTTCCCGTCCATCAGCAACACACTGCCCCATCGCCCCTCGCCGGGCAGCGGGTCTTGTACGGGACGATGCAGCGCCGCCGCCCCGCGAGAAGTCGTCAACGAAACCGCCCGCGGCGACACATCCACCCCAAGCGCCGCAATCCCACGCTCAGCCAGCGCGGTGACGATCCGCCCGGGACCACATCCGATATCCAGTACCGGCCCCTCGCACCGACTGAGCGCGAGCCGATCCACCTCATCCGCCGGCGCGCTCCATCGATCCAGCTCCGACAACGACGGCACCGCGCGCCCATCGATGCCGGTAGCAACCACCCGCGCCGTACCGCCCAGCGCCTGCTCGAACAACGCCCCCGGATGCGCCGCATGCTGCAACCGCCGATGCAACCGCGACACCCGCAACCCCGGGAACTCCGCCGCCAGCCAAGCGGCATCGCGCGGCGTATCCATATCCCGCAACGTCGGCAACATCCGTACCCGCAACCCCAGCGCCAGCAACCGCCGTAACTGATCCCGCCCGGTGTGATCGGTCGACATCGGTACGCCGAGCAACGCCCGCCGATCCGGCTTCAGGAGCCCAAGGCACCAATATCCACCGTCCTCGGTCAACCCCAGCACCGCGTCGTACCCGGCCCAGCGAAATCCGAGCAACTCCGCCCGCAGTTGCGGAGTGTCCATCCCGACAAGCAACATCGGCGTACCGTCGTACACATCCTCGAACGCCCCGGCCAACCGCTCATCCAGCCCGCCGCCCCGCTGCCCGACCACCTCGAAACCAGTCGGCAACCAAGACCCCGGATCACCCTCCAGTACGACAACCCGCCGCGCCGCCGGTGCCCTGCGCACCGTACTCAACGTGTCGACCAGCGAAGCCCGCGCCAACGCCGCCGCCTCCACCGCGGTGAACTCACTCTGCAACCGTGTCTTCACCCGCCCAGGAACAGGCTCCTTCGCAAGCACAATCAACGTCCCACCCGTCACCGCCTCCAAACCTCCACCCCGCCCTGCTCCTCCGACCCGGCTTGCCCCTTCGACCCGGCTTGCTTCTTCGACCCGGCTTGTTCCTTTGGGCTGGCGTGCGTTGTCGGCTCGGTGTGCTTGTTCGGGCTGGCATGGGTTTTCGGAACGGCTAGGACCTTCGACATGTCCAGTACGGCCCGCGCGGCGCCGAGTGGCGTACCTGTCACCTTCGAACGACCCGAGCGCGGCAGATAGTCGACGTCGACCTCGGCGATCCGCCAACCGGCGTCGGCCGCGCGGACCACCGTCTCCAGCGGATACCCGGACCGGCGATCCGTGAGCGCGAGATCCAGTAACGCCTGTCGACGTGCGGCGCGCATCGGCCCGAGATCGTGCAGTGCGACGCCGGTCCGGCGCCGGATCCGGCGGGACAGTTCTGCGTTGGACAACCGCAGATGCCACGGCCAGGCCCGCCACGACACCGCGCGCCGCCTCCCGACGACCAGGTCCGCGCGACCCGCGAGGACCGGCGTAGTCACCCGCACCAACTGCCTGGGATCGAGCGACGCGTCCGCATCCATGAACGCGACCACGTCCGCCTCGGCCGCCTCCAGTCCGGCATGGCACGCGGCCCCGTACCCCTTGATCGCGCATCGCACCACAGTCGCCCCGAGCCCGGCCGCAACCTCCGCGGACCCGTCAGTCGAACCGTTGTCGACGACAACAGCCCGAACGCCCGCCGGGAGCCGTTCGAGAATCCAGGGCAGGGCGGCGGCCTCGTTCAGGCACGGGAGCACGACATCGACTGACACCCTTCGACAGTACGAACGAACCAGCCCCCGCGGCGCCCCACCACGACTACGGCTCGCTTACGTCGTCGGCACAAACGACCCGGGGGTTTGGGGCGGCGCGGCAACGGGATCGCTTACCCGGTTCGCCGCGTACGAAGCGGGTCCGTGGAGGCGCGGCGCGACTACGGGGTCGCTTGGGCCGCCGGTGTAAACGAACCCGGGGGTTCGTGGCGGTGGCGGCGGGGGCTCCGATGTAAATGAACGGGGGTTCGTGGCGCGCGGCGGGGCTCCGGGTCGCGTACGTCGTATGCGCGTAAACGACTCGGGCTTCTAGCAGCGCGGTGCGGCTGCGGGGCGCGTACGCCACCGGGGTTTCTAGTGGTGCGGTGCGGCTGCGGAGTGCGTAGGCTGCCGGGGTTTCTGGTGGTGCGGTCCGGTTGTGGGCGCGTACGCCACCGGGGGTTCTGGTGGTGCGGTGGCGTTGTGGGGTGCGTATGGCGGGTGGGGTTTGTGGGGGTGTGGTGGGGCTACGGGTTGCTTACGGCGGGCGGTGTTGTGGTGGTGGTGCGGGCTGGTGGCGGCCGGACGATCTACGCTCTGAAGGTGGCTACTCGTGTGCTCGTCGTCGATGACGACCCGACCGTGTCCAACGTCGTCTCGGCGTACCTGACCAAGGCCGGGTACGACGCCCGCGTCGTGGCCGATGGCGCGTCCGCGGTCGAGGTCTGGCAGCAGTGGAAGCCGTCGGTGGTCGTACTGGACGTGATGCTGCCCGGACTCTCCGGTCTCGACGTACTGCGCCGCATGCGCGCGGCCGATGACGGCGCGGCCGTGATCATGCTGTCCGCGCGTGGCGAGGAAGAGGATCGGCTGGTCGGGCTGGAGGTCGGCGCGGACGACTACGTGGTCAAGCCGTTCAGCCCGCGGGAGCTGACGTTGCGGGTACAGGCGATGGTCCGGCGCGAGGAGCGGCTGGCCGGGCTCGATCTGACGCCCACCAAGTTGAGCGCCGGGCCGGTGATCGTCGACACGGCGGCGCGGCGCGCGTACCTGAATGACGACGAGTTGTCGCTGACGCATCGCGAGTTCGATTTGCTCGCGTACCTGGTGGCGCACGCGGGCAAGGCGTACACCAAGGTCGAACTGCTCCGCCGCGTCTGGGGCTGGGACTTCGGCGACTCGTCGACCGTCACGGTGCATGTCCGGCGGCTACGAGAAAAGATCGAAAGCGACCCGTCCGACCCGAAACTCGTCCTCACGGTCCCACGCACCGGCTACCTGTTCGCCGCCGACACCAAGCAAACGCCAACCCCGTCATGAACACCAACACCCCGTCGAACACCCGCCCCCTGGTGAACGCCAGCGCTCTGTCGAACGCCGGCGCACTGGGGACAGCCGGCGCTCAGATGAACGCCAGCGCCCTGGGGGGGAGCCGACACCCTCATGTACGCGGAGGCTCTGGTGAACGCTGACGCTCCAGTGAACACCGACACCCTCGCGAACGCTGGCGCGCTGGTGCAAGCCGGTGCCCTGGTCGGGGCCGGTGCCTGATGAATGCAGACACCCTCGTGAATGCGGACGGCCCGAGGAACGCTGCCGCGTTGGCGAATGCCGGTGCCCTGGTGAAGGCCGGTGCCGTGGTGAACCCCAACACCCTCGTGAATGCGGGCGCTCCGAGCAACGCTGAGGCGCTGGCGAAAGGCCTTGCCCTGGTGAAGGCGGGTGCCCTGGTGAACGCCGACACGTTCGTGAATGCGGGCGGTCCGAGGAACGCTGCCGCGCTGGCGAAAGCCGGTGCCTTGGTGAAGGCCGAGGCCGTGGTGAAGGCCGGTGCCCTGGTGAACCCCAGCACCGTCGTGAATGCAGATGCTCTGAGGAACGCTGACGCGCTGGCGAACGGTGCGCCGGTGAACGGGGGGCTGGCGAACGGAGCGCTGGTGAAGGCCGGTGTGGTGGTGGGAGGCGGTGCTCGGGTGGGTGCGGGCTGGGTGATGGACGGCGGCGTGTTGATGAATGACGGCGGCTGATGAACAAGGACATGTTCACGATCCTGGCGCTGACGACGCTGTGGACGTTGGTGGTGGCCGCGGGTGGGGCGGCGGCGTTGTGGCGGTTCCGTGGGCGGTCGTTGCGGATCACCATCATCGTCGCCGCGTTGGCGCCGTTGGTGGCCGCGCTGGCGGCGGTGCTGCAGAGCGTACGGGCGATGTTCATTTCGGCGCATGACTCGTGGGTGGTGCTGTGGACGCTGGCGTTCGCGGCGTTGCTCGGGCTGGCGATGTCGGTGCTGCTGGGGCATTGGATCAGTGCTGGTTCGCGGGCGGTCGGGCGGCAAGTGCGGCAGCTCGGCACCTCGTACGAGCCGCTGGAGGGTGCTGGTGGGACGGTGCCCGCGGAGCTGGCCGAGCTGACCGATGAGCTGGAGATGACCCGGAAGAAGCTGGCCGCGTCGCATGACCGGGAACGTGCGTTGGAGGCGAGCCGGCGGGAGTTGGTCGCGTTTATGTCACACGATCTGCGTACGCCGCTGGCTGGTTTGCGGGCCGTGTCGGAGGGCCTCGAGGACGGGGTGATCGACGATGTTCCGGGGGCGTTGCGGCAGCTGCGGTCGACTGTTGACCGGATGACTGGGTTGGTCGATGACCTGTTCGAGCTGTCGCGGTTGTCGACGGCTCCGCCGCCACGGCGACGGTCGGCGGTGAGTTTGCGGGAGCTGGCTGAGGATGTCGTGGGGGAGAACGGCGAGCATGCGCGGGCGGAGGGCGTGCGGCTGACGGTGGCGACGCCGTCCGGCGAGGACCGGCTCGCGGTTCAGGGCGATCCGGATGAGCTGACTCGCGCCGTCACGAACCTGGTTGGTAACGCGATTCGCCATACCGCGGCCGGCGGGGAGGTGACGGTCACCGTGGACCGGGGGGCGGACGGCCGCGTTCGGCTGGCGGTCAGCGATGGGTGCGGCGGGATTCCCGCTGCCGACTTGCCGAGGGTGTTCGACGTGGGGTGGCGCGGTGACGCTCAACGCACCCCGGAGCCAACGTCCCCCGTCAGCAGCACCGGCGTTGTGGTCTCGGGTGGTGCAGGCACAGGCCTTGCCAGCACAGGTGGAAGCGGCACAGGCGGCGCCCGCCTAAGCGGCACCGGCACAAGCGGCACAGGCGATACCGGCACAGGCGGCACCGGGGCAAGCGGTGTCGGCGTAAGCGGCAGCGGCGCAAGCGGCACCGGCACGAGCGGTGTCGGCGCAGGCGGCAGCGGTGTAAGCGGTGTCGGTAGTGGTGGGGGCGGCGGTGGTGCGGGCGGCAGGCGTGGGGCCGGTGGTGGGCTGGGGTTGGCGATTGCGCGTGGCGTGGTCGAGTCCCATGACGGCACGATCGGCGTCACCAACACCCCCACCGGCTGCACGTTCGAGGTTGCCCTGCCGGCCGGGTGACCCACCTCAACGGGTCGAACCACGCGCTACAGGCGGGGTGACACAGCTGCGCTCCTCCGGTGCTCGCGGTGGTGTGGCGGTCGATGCGCTTGGTGCTGGGCTGCGGCGGTGAGGTGTACAGGGGCGGCTGCGGCGAACTCTGGCGGGTCATTTGCGTGGTGAAGCCATCCCGGCTGTTAACCGGCTGACTGGTACCGAAGAACGGGTAGTGGTCCGGCTAGGACCGCCGAAAGCGGGTGCTGCACGCTCAGCATCCGGCGGAGGTGACCACCACTACCCGTCCTTCGGTACGCGAGGGGCGGATCTGCACGCCATCACAACGCTCGGTTACCGGCACCTGGGGCGCTCAGCGGTTGTGGCCCGCTTGGGTTGTGATGGCTTGAGATCCGCTCGGTGTGCTGTCTGGGACGTCCGTGAGCAGGTCGCGTAGGCCGGTGGTGAGGGTGTGGGCGGGGGTCCAGGGGAGGTCCGCGCGGAGGCGGGCTGAGGAGGCGGTGATGTGGCGTACGTCGCCGAGGCGGTATTGGCCGGTGATCACCGGGGGTGGACCGTTGTAGATTGTTGACAATCCTGTGGCGAGGTCGGCGATGGTGTGGATGGTGTCGGTGCCTACGTTGTAGGTGGTGAAGGGTGGCTGGCCGGGGAGGGCGGTGGCGGCGGCGGTTACGGCGGTGGCGATGTCGTGGACGTGGATGAAGTCCCGGCGTTGACGGCCGTCCTCGTAGACGCGTGGTGCTTCGCCGCGGTCGAGGGCCGAGCGGAAGAGGGATGCGACTCCGGCGTACGGGGTGTTCCGCGGCATCCCGGGGCCGTACACGTTGTGGAAGCGGAGTGCGGTCACCCGGCCGCCGGTTTCGCGGGCCCAGGCGGCGGCGAGGTGCTCGCCGTGGAGTTTGGTTGCGGCGTACGTGTTGCGCGGATCGAGTCGTGCGTCCTCGGTGACCAGGCCGGGGGAGAGCGGTGCGTCGCAGTGCGGGCAGGGTGGTTCGAACCGGCCGGCGTCGAGGTCTTCGGTACGGCGGGGCCCTGGCGCGACTTGGCCGTGTACGGGGCAGTCGTAGCGTCCTTCGCCGTACACGACCATCGAGCTGGCGTATACGAGTCGACGGACTGCGCCGAGGGATTTGAGCAGTACGGCTGTGCCGAGACTGTTCGACGAGACGTAGTCGTCGATGTCGTCGAGGTGTACGCCGAGACCGACCTTCGCCGCTAGGTGGATGACGGTGTCGATGTGCTCGACGGCGGCGGCTACCGTGCCGGCGTCGCGGATATCGCCGACAATCAGACCAGGGCGGGAGTCGGGTCGCCGTTCGTGCACATCAGGGCGGAACGAGTCGAGCACCACCACATCGTGGCCCTCAGCAACGAGCTGTTGATGCACCCGCCGCCCGATGAACCCCGCGCCCCCGGTGACCAATACCCTCATTTCGCTCCCGCTCCCGCTCCCGCTCCCGCTCCCGCTCCCGCTCCCGCCGCTCCTGCTCCCGCCGCTCCTGCTCCCGCCGCTCCTGCTCCCGCCGCTCCTGCTCCCGCCGCTCCTG
>NZ_BAAAPH010000021.1:18137-36500 GCF_039531045.1 Kribbella hippodromi
CTTCCGCTCCCGCTCCCGTTGTCGGGATTGCGTCCGACGCGACCGCTTCCTGCCTCGCGCCTGCGGGTGCGTGATGCGGCGCGGTGTCCGTCGGGGCCACATGTGCGGCGCCTGCCGGGATCGCGTCGGCTGTGCTTCTGGGCGTTGGGTTGGCTGCGGCGGTGCCGTCCAGGGAGTGGTGGCAGGGGCAGTCGGTGTCGGGGAGGTGGTGGATGACGGTTTTCAGGAGGTCTTGCAGGCGTTCAATGCTGTGCTTGAAGGCTGCGAAGACCTCCGCCTGGGTCACGCCAGAACCGGTCTCGACGCCGGCGTCGTGGTCGGTGACGACGGCGATCGACGTGTAACAGAGCGCAAGTTCGCGGGCGATCGCCGCCTCGGGCGCGCCGGTCATGCCGACGACCGACCAGCCCTGCGCGGCATGCCAGCGCGATTCGGCGCGGGTTGAGAACCGGGGTCCGTTGATCACCACCATGGTCCCTTCGGGTACGACGTTGCCAGCGGCAATCACAGTCCTACGGCCGGTCGGACAGTACGGATCGGCGGCTGAGGTATGGACAACCGGCGCACCGTCGTACACGGTCTGAGCACGACCCCAAGTGCGGTCGACGTACTGATCCGGGACGACGAACGTACCGGGCGTCAGTTCGGGGCGGAGCGATCCGACCGCGCAGGGGGCGAGCACTTGGCGTACGCCGAGCTCGCGCAGCGCCCAAAGGTTCGCCCGGTAGTTGACGCGGTGTGGCGGGTACCGGTGGTCCGCGCCGTGCCGAGGGATGAACGCGACCTGCCGCCCGCCGAGTTGCCCGACGACCGGGTGTTCGCTCGGTGCGCCGAACGGGGTGTCGAGCGGAATCGTCTCCACATCGGACAAGAACGAGTAGAAGCCGGACCCGCCGAGTACGCCGATATCAGCCATGGTCACGACGCTAGTGCTGGAGCCGGCTGTGGTAACCGGATCCGGCTGGACCGTCAGCGCTCCGTAAGGGGTGATCGAATGGGGCTGTGGAGATCCCCTGGCTGCTGGTCGCGATCGGCGTGGTGCTGTTGCTGTTCGGCGCGTACGCGAGCTGGACTGCCGGCCGCTTGGACCGGTTGCACGCCCGGGTGGACCTCGCGCGCGCCACGCTGGAGAAGGAGCTGGCGCAGCGGTCCGCGCTGGCGGCCGAGGTGGCTGGTGCTGGCGTACTGGACCCGGCGTCGGCGTTGTTGCTGCTGGACGCCGCGCACCACGCGCGCGCCGCTTCGCACGATGCGATGGAGGTACGTGAGCAGGCGGAGTCGGCGCTGACGCGTGCGATTCATGCTGTTGGTACTGAGACCGAACCGTGGGCCGGTGAGCTGAACCTGGCAATGCGCCGCGTGCAGCTGGCCAGGCGCTTTCACAATGATGTGGTGGTCTCGACGAGGGACCTGCGTCACCGGCGGCTGGTCACCTGGCTCCGGTTGGCAGGGCGGGCGCCGATGCCAACCACCATCGAACTGGAAGACAGCAACTAGCTACTGGGCAGCTCGGCGGCGGCGCCGAAGGTGAGCGGTCACGGCTCGGACCAGTTCGATCAAGAGGATGCCGACGGCGCCCATCGCCAGACCGCCCAGGACCCGGTGCGTACTCACCTCGAGCAGGAAGATCCCGTGGCCGATCGGCGGTACGAGCACCGCGATCGCCGCCAGCGCAGCCATCGTCGCGACCAGCCCCGTCTTCCACAGATTGAACGGGCGCGCCTGGATCGACAGCGTCCACAGCGACACGACAAGTACGACGACCGTTGTCACCGTACGCGCCTCGGCCACGCTCGCACCGCTGTCGAACACCCGCACCAACCGGTACCCGGCGAACGCGCAGATCGCGGTGACCACACCGACCGGCACCGCGAACCGCAACACCCGCCCCAAGAACCCCGGCACATACCGCTGCTTGTTGGGCGCGATCGCCAAGAAGAACGCCGGGATCCCGATCGTCAGATTGGAGATCAGCGTCAACTGAATCGGGGCCAGCGGGTACGCGACGAAGGTGGTCGCCGTGATGACCGTCAGCAGCAGCGAGTACACGTTCTTCACCAGGAACAAACTCGCCGCCCGCTCGATGTTCGCGATCACCCGGCGTCCCTCGGCGACCACGTCCGGCAGGTGCCGGAACTGCCCGTCCAGCAGCACCAGCTGCGCCACCGCCCGCGTCGCCGCCGAACCGTTGCCCATCGCAACCCCGATGTCGGCGTCCTTCAACGCGAGCGCGTCGTTCACGCCGTCACCGGTCATCGCGACGACATGCCCGCGACGCTGCAACGCCGCGACCATCGCCCGTTTCTGATGCGGACTCACCCGCCCGAACGCCGACGACCGATCCAGTACGTCGGCCAGCTCGTCAAGATCTTCAGGCAACGTACGGGCATCAACCGCATCGTCCGCGCCCTGCACACCCGGTACACCCACCGCAGCCGCAACAGCACCGACCGTACGAGGGTTGTCGCCGGAGATCACCTTGAGCTCGACACCTTGCTCGGTGAAGTACTGCATCGTCGGCGCCGCATCATCGCGAATCCGCTCGGCAAGTACGACCAGCGTGACCGGTACGAGCTGCTCCGGCAGCTGATCATTGTCCTGTGCAGCGCCCCGGGCCAGTACGAGGACCCGGCGCCCTTGTGCAGCGATCTCATCGGCTTGTGCGCGAGCGTCCGCAGTCGCCGCGTCGTCCGTACGCGTCAGGACCATCTCGGGCGCGCCAAGCACCCACGTTTCGGTTGCCGTGGTGACCGACTGCCACTTGCGCGCCGAGGAGAACGGTACGCGGGCCAGTGCGGTCAGCGAGGTGGAGGCGTACGAGGCGGCGATCGCCTGCCCGGTAGCGTTCGGCCGATCGCTCACTGCGGCCAGCGCAAGCGCCTGCTCGGTCCTGTCGTCCGCCGCGAGCGGTACGAGGCGGTCCAGCACGATCTCACCGCTGGTGAGCGTGCCGGTCTTGTCCAGGCACACCACGTCCACGCGAGCGAGTCCCTCAACCGCGGGCAGCTCCTGGACCAGTGTCTTGCGACGGGCCAGCGTAATGATCGCCAGCATGAACGCCAGCGACGTCAGAAGCACCAGACCTTCGGGAATCATCCCGACCAGCCCGGCGACCGTACCGGTGACAGCCTCCTGCCAGGTCTTGTTGTCCTTGCTGCGGAACTGTGCCCAGAGCAACAACGGCCCAACGATCAACAGGATCAGGGAGATGCGCCGCAGCAGCAGTGTGGTGCCCGCAACCAGCTCGGACCGAGTCACCTGGTACTTGCGCGCCTCGGACGCCAGCTTGGCGGCGTACGTCTCCGCACCCACTGATGTCGCCGTGAAGTCGCCCTCGCCCGCTACGACGATCGCACCGGACCGCACCTCGTCACCGGGGCGCTTGTGCACTGGATCGGATTCACCGGTCAGCAGCGACTCATCCAGCTCCAGCCCCTCGGACCGCAGTACTGGTCCGTCAGCCGGCACCTGGTCGCCACTGCCGATCCGCACCAGGTCGTCCTGCACGACCTCGTCGATCCCTACTTCACTGACTTCACCGTCCCGCACCACGCGGACATGGGTGACGTTCAACAGAGCCAGCCGGTCCAGTGTCCGCTTGGCCCGGACCTCCTGGAAGATGCCGATCCCGGAGTTGGTCAGGATGACCAGACCGAACAGAGCGTTCTGCCAGCTGCCGGTGGCGATCACAGCGACTAGCAGCGTACCCAATAGGCCGTTGAAGAAGGTGAAGACGTTCGCGCGGACGATCTGCCCGAACGTACGGCTCGTGCGTACCTGGATCGCGTTAGTCCGGCCGGCCGCGACCCGCTCCGCCACTTCCGTGGCGCTCAGCCCACGACCCATCAGACGTCCTCCTCGGTAGCGGGGGCGGGCGCGCACCACAGTACCGGGGTGATCGCGGCGGATGTCGGATTGAATGGGTCCGTGGAACAGATGTCGGCGGACAGGTTCGCGGAAGAGACGGAGCAGTATCGGCATGAGCTGCGGGTGCACTGCTACCGGATGCTCGGTTCGTTCGACGACGCGGAGGACATGGTCCAGGAGACCCTGCTGCGGGCCTGGCGTGGTCGTGACAGCTTCGCGGGGCGGTCCTCACTGCGTACGTGGCTGTACCGCATCGCTACGAACGTGTGCATCGACGACGTACGTAGACCGCGCCGCGTACTGCCGTACCAGCTGGAGCCAGCTTCATTTCCTGCTACCGCTCTACCGGCGCGGGAGGACGTGCCGTGGCTACAGCCCTTCCCGGACGTGCTGCTTGACCGGGCCGAGGAACCGGACGCGGCAACGATCCGGCGCGAGACAATCGAGTTGGCGTTCCTCATTGCGATCCAGCACCTACCTGTACGTCAGCGGGCCGCACTGATCCTGCGGGACGTACTGGGGTGGTCTGCGCGCGAAACAGCTGAAGCGGTTGAGCTGTCTGTCGCGGCAGTCAATTCGGCTCTGCAGCGTGCACGTCCGGTGTTGCGCGAGCACCTTCCACCGCACCGCACCGAGTGGTCGGCCACTGGTGCTACTGCAGCGGAACGGGAGCTGCTGGAGAAGTACATGTCCGCCTGGGACGCGGCAGACCCATCAGCGCTAGCAGCCCTTATGCATGACGACATCCGCATCACCATGCCGCCGTACCCGTTCTGGTTCGCCGGCCGCGTCGATGCGCTGCGCTCGCTGATCCCGAACCTCGACCCGGCGTACCGCGGCCACTGGCGGTTCGTCCCCACCTCGGTCAACCGGCAGCCCACCCTCGCCGCGTACCTCCAGCCCGCGGGCGCCACCACGCACCGCCTCTTCGCCCTCGACATCTTCCGCCTGGAGCAGGGCCTGATCGCCGAAATCACCGCCTTCGAAACGACGGACCACATCCGCTACGGACTGCCCGAAACGGTGTGAACGACGGCTGTGGTGGGGGCAACCTCCCCGAGACCGTTTGAACTACTTTGCGTCGGCGTAGGTCTGAACGGTCGCCGTGGTGAAGGCGAAGTTGGTCGGCGTCGAGCCAAACGTAAGCGTCCCGGCCAGGTCGCTGGCCTGCTGAATGGCAGCGGTGACCTGTTCAGCTTCATCGGCCGGGCAGTGCACGATCACCTCGTCATGCTGGAAAAACACCAGCTCAGCGGTCAGACCAGCCAGCGCCTGCCGCAGCGCAGCGAGCATCAGCAACGCCCAGTCCGCGGCAGACCCCTGCACCACGAAGTTGCGAGTGAACCGACCCCGAGCACGTGCATGCCGCGGATCCGTCGGCGGCACCTCCGTATCCGGATCATCCAGCAGCACATCATCGAGCCGGTGCCCGGCCGGCGGACAAGTACGGCCCAGGTACGTACGAACCAAGCGGCCGTCTTCCCCAGCGCGCGCGGCCGCGTCCACGTACTCAACCGCTGTGGGGAACCGTTTGCGCAGCATGGCGAGGTTCTTCAGCCCGTCGCCCGATGTCTGCCCGTAGATCGCGCCGAGAACAGCCAGCTTCGCCTGCGCCCGGTCGCCGGAGAACGCCCGGTCCGACACCGCCTTGTAGAGATCGCCGGGATCGCTCGCGACCTCCATGAGCGCGGGATCCCGGGAGATCGCGGCCAGGATCCGCGGCTCGAGCTGGGACGCGTCCGCGACCACCAGCCGCCAGCCGGGATCGGCGACGACGGCACGCCGGATCACCTTCGGGATCTGCAGCCCGCCACCACCGTTGGTGATCCAGCGCCCGGACACCGTCCCACCTGGCACGAACCCGGGCCGGAAGCGCCCGTCACGGACCCAGTCGTTCAGCCAGCTCCAGCCGTTCGCGGTGTAGATCCGGTAGAGCTTCTTGTACTCCATCAGCGGCGCGACGGCCGGATGATCCAGGTGCTCGAGCTCCCATTTCCGCGTCGACTTCACCTGGAACCCGGCCTGCTTGAACGCCTTCAGCACATCGGCGGGCAGCTCCGGCCGGACCCGATGCCCGAACGCCGCGGAGATCTCGTCGGCAAGCTCGGTCAGCCGGCGCGGCTCGCCCGTACCGGCAAAGCGTTCGCCGAGCAGCTCGCTCAGTACGGCGCGATGCTCGTCCGCGCTCCACGGCAGCCCGGCCAGATCCATCTCGGCGGCGATCAGCATCGCCGACGATTCCGATGCCGTCAGCAACCGCATCCGATCCGGGTACTCGGTGGTGGTGTGCCGCTTCAGCTGGTCCGCGTACACCCCGAGGAGGGCTTCGAAGGGGAGTGGTTCGGCGGGGATGTCGAAGAGCGACGACTGATCGCCTGGTACGACCGCACGCAGCGGGGGATCGGCCGGTACCGGAGCGCCGGTGAGCCGCGCCCACGCCGCCGCGGCCGATCGCGGCTGGCCGAGCCGGCCGGCATGACCGAGCAGCAGGCCCTCGGTGTTCTCGATGTCGTAGCAGCGCTCGACCCGAACGCCCGCGGCGAGCAACCGCGGGTACACCTCAGCCGTCGACCGCCACACCCACCGCGACACCGACGGCCGCGACGCCACCGCCGCCACCAGATCCGCCTCGTGCAACACCTCCCCAGCAACCGACCCGTCCCCACGCAACCGCACCAGTACCGCGCCCCGACCGCCCTCCGGCGCGATCGCCCACCTCTCGTCCACGCCCTGATCCTCACACCCCGCCCCGACACTTTGAGAACCCACCGCGCGTTTTCGCTGCCGGAAAGTACGTGGTGGGTTCCCAAGGTCGGGTTGTAAGGCCAGTTGTGGCACGCTGGACTTATGTGGCGGGTGGGGGATCTGGACGGGACGGACGGGACGAAGACCGAGCAGGTCGAGGGGCTGGTGCTGCGGCGGATCGAGCGGGGCGAGCTCTCGATCGGCTCGCGGCTGCCGTCGGAGCGCGTACTGGCGGAGCGGCTTGGGGTGAGCCGGGTCACCGTGGTCCGCGCCCTGGAGAACCTGCGCCGCGACGGCGTACTGGAGACCAAGCGCGGTTCCGGGACCGTCGTACGCCCACTGGATCGCCTACTCGACCCTGTCGCGCCCGTGTCCACTGTCACGCCAGGAGATCAACCAGTACTCGACCTCCGCTTCGCTACTACTGCTGCACCACATGACGTAGCGGAGGCGGCAGCGCAGATCGTCGAGGACGGGCTGCCGCAAGCAATGGGCGGCGACGGACCGCCACCGGGTGGCTCCCAGGAGCTGCGGGTAGCACTAGCCGAGCGGTTGACCCAGGAGGGCGTACCGACCGAGCCGAGCCAACTTACCCTCACTGTCGGCGCAGCAGCCGGTCTGAACGCCGCACTGGCCGGACTGGACCTCGGACCGGGCGTAGCGATCACCGAAAGCCCTACGTACCCAGCTGCCTTCGATCTGTTGCGCAAGCACAGGCTAGACGTCGCCGGTTGGCCCGCGGGGGTCTGGGACACCGACCAGCTCGCCCATCTCTGCAGACGGCACCGCCCGAAGGTCATCTATCTGCAGGCGGACAACCACAACCCGACTGGCCTTAGCCTGCCCGCGGACCGGCGTACGGCAGTAGTGGAGATCGCCCGGCGCTATGGAGCTGCACTGATCAGTGACGAGACGATGCGGCCACTGTGGTTGGCTAATGGCAAACAGGCCGAGCCGCTGAGCCGGTACCCGCGGACTGTCAGCGTGGGCTCGCTGTCCAAGACAGTGTGGGGCGGACTGCGCGTTGGATGGGTACGCACCGGCAAGCAGCTGAGGCGGCGCATCAACACGGCCGCACAGCTCAGTGTGGCCTCACCAAGTGCGCTGGACGACCTACTGGCACAGGCGATCATTCCGAAGCTGGACAAGGTCATCAGCCGGCGGCGTACCAGACTGCGCGCCAACCTGAACGCACTGGAGACAGGGCTCAGGTCACTCGACGGTGTGGTGTGGCCAACCCCTACAGGTGGCATGACGCTCTGGCTGGAGCTCACCGAAACCAGAGCACGGCGCGTACTGGAATCTGCCCGTGAACAAGGGCTTCTGCTCGGTGCGGGCGACCTGTTCACACCGGACGGTACTGATCGGCGGCACATCCGGATCCCGTTCACCGCGCCGCCGGCCACGCTCCGCCTGGTGGTCGCGCGGTTGGGTGCCGCGATCAGTCAGTCCACTTGATTCAGAGTGGACTGAAGATCGGTGCCCGAGACCTCCTAACCTGGACGGTGAGGACAGCCCACCAGGAGGAGTTGCAGTGACCGAGAACCAGATCCCGCAGAGCACGCCCGAGACCGGCACCGCGACCGGTACCGCGAAGGTCAAGCGCGGGATGGCGGAGATGCTCAAGGGCGGCGTGATCATGGACGTCGTCACGGCCGAGCAGGCAAAGATCGCCGAGGAGGCCGGCGCGGTCGCGGTGATGGCGCTGGAGCGGGTTCCGGCCGACATCCGGGCCCAGGGCGGCGTGTCCCGGATGAGCGACCCGGACATGATCGACAGCATCATCGCCTCGGTCTCGATCCCGGTGATGGCCAAGGCCAGGATCGGGCACTTCGTCGAGGCACAGGTGCTGCAGAGCCTCGGGGTGGACTACATCGACGAGTCCGAGGTACTCACCCCGGCCGACTACGCGAACCACATCGACAAGTGGCAGTTCACCGTGCCGTTCGTCTGCGGCGCGACCAACCTGGGCGAGGCACTGCGCCGGATCACCGAGGGCGCGGCCATGATCCGCTCCAAGGGCGAGGCGGGTACCGGTGACGTGTCGAACGCGACCACGCACATGCGCCAGATCCGCCAGGAGATCCGCAAGCTGCAGAACCTGCCGGAGGACGAGCTCTACGTTGCGGCGAAGGAACTTCAGGCCCCGTACGAGCTGGTCAAGGAGGTCGCCGCGCTCGGCAAGCTCCCGGTCGTCCTCTTCACCGCCGGCGGCATCGCCACCCCCGCCGACGCCGCCATGATGATGCAGCTCGGCGCCGAGGGCGTCTTCGTCGGCTCCGGCATCTTCAAGTCCGGCAACCCCGCCCAGCGCGCCGAGGCCATCGTCAAGGCCACCACCTTCCACGACGACCCCGACGTCATCGCCAAGGTCTCCCGCGGCCTCGGCGAAGCCATGGTAGGCATCAACGTCGACGAAATCCCCCAGCCGCACAGGTTGGCCGAGCGCGGCTGGTAAGTCTCGCTACGAGGCCTCATCGTCCTGACGCCGTCTGGCTTCCCGGCGGCGCAGGACGGACGGTGGGCGCCAACCGTCGGCTCGGCCAGGCGGATTCGGGCATGGACAGGCCGGCTGCTCTTGTCAGTCGCCGCCGAGCTGGAATTCGTAGGCCTGTCGCACCAAACCCATGACGTAGGGGAAGTCCGACGCCTCGTCGAGTCCGACCTCGGCGTTGCCGTTCCACCAGTGCCCCCGGCCGGTGACATCCCAGGCGAGCTTGCGTTCGTCGTGCAGCGCTTCGAGAGTTCTCGCCGGCCGGCGGCAAGAGATTCGGGTGGTCTTCGATCGAGAAGCCTGTTTCCTGCCAGGGTTCCTCGAACTGAGCGCGGACCTCGTCGCTCAGGATCGGCCTGGCCCAGATGGTCGACGCGACCTCGGCGAGGCGTTCGGCGCGCGACTGGATGGCCGCCGCGTTCCACTCCGCGAGTTGCCCGAGGCCCTTGTTGAGCCGAAGTGGGCTGTCCTTGAACCCACCTTCCATGTCCCGCTTGACCGCGAATGGGTGATCGCTGTACTCGGAGTTGTAACCAGTCAGCGTCAGGTTGCCCAGCGTATGCAGATAACGGGCCTGCACATCGGCCCAGTCGTCGCCGAGAGCTTGGCGCCACTCCGCGGAGAGGTTCTCGTTCTGCGGAAGGATGTGCTCGATCGTGTAGTCCTCGATGGCCACATGCCCCTTCCGCTGATGGTTCTCCAGGTGCCGCAGGAAGTACGAGCGGCGCTTGAAGCGGTACAGATCGGCGCTCTTCAGCGCTTCCCGGAATTCGTCGTCCGTGGGAAAGCTGCGATAGTTCTTCGAGAAGGTCGCGCAGGTCGTGTTGTGCGAGTTGGTCGGAATGCGGCTGGGTACTTCGCGTACAGATATTCCTGCTCTGCCGGCTCGAGACCCATCAGCACGAAGTTGCGGATTGTCTTGCGAGCGATCGAGCCGGATGTCGACGACCACGAGCTTGGCCAGGCCCCGGCAGATCGCGCCGAGATCTACTGTGGGCCGTTGTAGTTGCGCTTTGAAGTACGCGTGATTGGCCTCGATCCGTCTGCGGGCGGGTGGAGAGCTCCTCGGCAAGGGCGGAGATAGATCGGGATGACAAAACTGACTCGCCTTGGCCAGCAGGTCGAGCAACTTGGTCTCCGGCGCCTTCACCGGCTGCCCCTCCAGATGCTGTGGTTGCCCGGCAGCTCCGGCCAACCTTCCCGTACGTGATATCCCCGGTCAAGCACGGCGGCCGAGACCCGGAGCACCAGCCGAAGCAACCACCCACACAGACCGCTTGACGCGCGACCGGCGGCAGGATTTGCACGTCGGTTTCTTCACGCTCGTGGTCCCGTCAGGATCGAAGTACCGGCCACACTTACGGCACAACCGAAACCCCGCCTGAATGCCGCATCGCAGGCACAACCGATATCGGCCGTAGCGGTTCCCGGTCGCGCACGCCGCACAACGCTTCGGGCTTGGCTTCACTGACTTCTTTCGGGGCGTTCGCTTCGTTTGCCGGCCGCTTCCTTGCTGAGCCGCCGGCTGACGCCGCCGCTTCTTGGCTTCACGCTTCCTGAGTCCGTGCGCGCACTGGGACTCCGGAAGATCACACAAAACGCAGTACTTGCCTGCAGCCATCGCCCGCCCCCAGGGTGTTCCGTCCGTTGTCCGCCTATCGCTGCGCACCTTGCGGCCGTTACGACCAGCCGTGGCTGGGTGATTACACCCGAGCTAGGTCACGAAATGGGATCGGATTCGGCGCGTCGGCCCGCGCTGCCGGTCCAGAACGGTAAGCGTTGAGTCGTGGATTGCGGAAGTCGTTCGCCGCGCAGCCTTTGGTCACAGGCAGATCTCTCGCTGCCGGGGAGACTTGACGCCGGGCGATTTTGGTCAAGACAATGCGTAATGCCTCGGGGCGCAGTGTGGCGGAGCTTGCAGGCCTGCTGCCGATCGGGTGGCTGGAACCTGGGCGGCGGGCCGCGGCGCGTGCCGGTCGCCGAGGACGGACGGGGGACGCTGACCACCAGGGGCGGGCGTCATCAGCACCGTCGGGAATCGAGCGAGAAGAGGCGGGACCAATGAGCGAGACCAGCAAGATCGGGCGACGGAACTTCCTGCGGGGGAGTTTGGCGGCGGCCGCGGTGCTGCCCCTGAGCGGCACGCTCGCCAGTTGCGCGAGCAGTGGCAACTCGAACAGCAACAGCTCCTCGGGCGGAACGAAGAGCGACAGCAACCCGTTCGGGATGGCCGACAAGTCGACCGTGGACGCGGTCATCTTCAACGGTGGTTACGGCTTCGACTACGTGACGTTCGCGGCCAACATCGCGCAGCAGAAGCAGTCCGGCTCGACCTTCAAGGTCGCGCCGTCCACGCAGATCGCGCAGCAGCTGCAGCCGCGCTTCGTCGGCGGCAACCCGCCGGACCTGATCGACAACTCCGGCGCGAACCAGATCGGCTTCAACACGATCCTGGACCAGCTGGCGACGCTCGACGACGTCTTCGAGGCGAACAACTACGAGGGCAAGAAGATCGCCGACACGCTGTACGCCGGGGTCAAGGCACCCGGTACGTTCGGCGACAAGTTCGTCGCGATCAACTACGTCCTCACGCTGTACGGCCTGTGGTACTCGGACAGCCTGTTCAAGGCGAACGGGTGGGAGCCGCCGAAGACGTACGAGGACCTGCTCGCACTGGGCGCCAAGGCGAAGGCCAAGGGCAAGTACCTGTTCGTCTGGGGCAAGGAAGCCGCCACCTACTACCAGACCCTGGCCGTCGACTCGGCGATCAAGGAAGGTGGCGACCCGGTCCGGCTGTCGCTCGGCAACCTTGAGGCCGACTGCTGGTCCAAGCCGGAGATCCAGGGCGTCTTCAAGGCCATGGAGACGATGGTCAAGAGCGGGTACTTCGTGCCGGGTGGTGCCGGTACCCAGTTCACCGCCGCGCAGGCGAAGTGGAGCAACGACCAGCAGGCGATCCTGTACCCGTCGGGGTCCTGGATCGAGAACGAGATGAAGAAGGCCACCAAGGCCGGCTTCGACATGAAGGGCATCCCGGAGCCGACGCTGACCGCGAGCCCGAAGCTGCCGTACACGTCCCTGCGGAGCGCGGCCGGCGAGCCGTACATCGTCCCGGCGAAGGCCAAGAACGTGGCCGGAGGCAAGGAACTGCTGCGGGCGATGCTGTCCAAGGACGCGGCGACCAACTTCTCCAAGACGCGGCTGGCGCCGACGATCGTCAAGGGCCTGGTGCCCGCCGACGGCTTCGGCTCGACCGCGCTGCAGTCGCAGACGCAGATGCTGGACGCCGCCGGCACCGACGTCTTCGACTACCAGGTGTTCAGCCTGTACGGCATGAACACCGACCAGCTGGTGGTCTGGAACTCGTTCCTGTCCGGTCAGGTCGACGCGGCCGGCCTGACGAAGGGCCTGCAGCAGATCACTGACAAGGTGCGCAACGACAGCTCCGTCAAGAAGATCCCGGTCACCAAGTGACCACGACGCAAGACGTCGTCCCGGGTGATGGACCCAAGCGGTCCGTCACCCGGCGGCGCCGGCCGCTGACCTTCGACCGGGTCAGCTTCATGGTGGTGTTTCTCGGGCTGCCGCTGGCGATCTTCCTGATCTTCGTCATCTCACCGTTCGTGCAGGCGCTGTACTACTCGCTGACCGACTGGTCGGGGTTCAGCTCGGGGATGAACTTCGTCGGCTTCGACAACTACGTGAAGCTGTTCCACGACGACATCTTCTTGCGGGCCGTCCGCAACAACGTCGAGCTCGCGATCGTCGTACCACTGGTGACGATCGTGCTGTCGCTGACCCTGGCCACGCTGGTCACGGTCGGCGGTTCGGGTACGGGTACGGTCCGCGGACTTCGCAACTCCGGGTACTACCGGATCGTGTCCTTCTTCCCGTACGTGATCCCCGCGATCGTGATCGGGCTGATCTGGGCGCAGGTGTTCACGCCGGGCTCGGGCATCCTGGACGCGGTACTGTCCAAGATCGGACTCAGCCAGTTCGCGAACTACGCCTGGCTGGGTGACGCGCGGACCGCGATGCCGGCCTCGATGTTCGTGATGATCTGGGGCGGCGTCGGTTTCTACATGGTGCTGTTCATCGCCGCCATCCGGGGCATCGACCCGGAGGTCTTCGAGGCGGCCCGGATCGACGGCGCCGGCCGGTTCCGGACCGCGATCTTCCTGACCGTGCCGCTGATCCGCGACAACGTGCAGACGGCGTACATCTATCTGGGCATCGCCGCACTGGACGCCTTCGTCTACATGCAGGCACTGAACCCAGGTGGTGGCCCGCAGAACTCGACACTGGTGATGCCGCAGCAGCTGTTCACCACTGCCTTCACCAAGGGCCAGTTCGGCTACTCGACGGCGATGGGCGTGATCCTGGCCGCTGTCACGATGCTGTTCGCCCTGCTGGTGTTCCTGGTGAACCGCCTGACCGGCGGAAGTGAGCGGAAAGTGAAGGTGCGCCGATGACAACCACTGCCGGCCAGGCCGACGTGGTCGTTGGCTCCACCACTTCCGGGAAGGGCGACCGGGAGGGCAGGGGTGTTGCCACTACTGCCCACATCGCCCTGATCCTGTGGTCGCTGCTGGTGATCCTGCCGCTGATCTGGACGTTGCTGTCCTCGTTCAAGTCGACGCAGGAGATCCTCGGCAACCCGCTGTCGCTGCCGAGCAAACTACGGTTCGGCAACTACGCGAACGCCTGGACCACGGCCGGCATCGGCCAGTACTTCCTGAACACGGTGATCGTGGTCGGGTCCGCGCTGGTGCTGGTGATGGTTCTCGGTGCGATGTGCGCGTACGTACTGGCCAGGTTCCAGTTCTTCGGCAACCGGGTGATCTATTACTCGATGCTGGCCGGGCTGACCTTCCCGGTGTTCCTGGCGATCGTGCCGCTGTTCTTCGTACTGAAGAATTTCGGGCTGCTGAACACGCTGCCCGGGCTGATCATCACGTACGTGGCGTTCGCGCTTCCGTTCACCGTCTTCTTCCTGCACTCGTTCTTCAAGGCCCTGCCGGGCGAGGTGTACGAGGCGGCGCAGATCGACGGCGCGGGGGAGTGGCGGTCGTTCTTCTCGGTGATGTTGCCGATGGCCCGGCCGGGCATGGCCTCGGTCGCCATCTTCAACTTCCTCGGGCTGTGGAACCAGTTCCTGCTGCCCGTCGCCCTGAACACGAACTCGAACAACTACGTGCTCTCTCAGGGCATGGCGTCGTTCGCGTCGCAGGCCGGTTACGCGGTGGACTTCGGTGCGCTGTTCGCGGCCGTGGTGATCACGGTGGCGCCGGTGCTGGTCGTCTACATCTTCTTCCAGCGCCAGCTGCAGGTGTCCGTGACTGCCGGAGGCGTGAAGTAGGCAAGGGCGGCTCGACTACGCTGATCACCATGCACGTGGATGAGCGGACCGCAAGGGAGTTGCGCGGCCTGGCCCGCGTTCTGGTGCGATCCGGGTACGCCGACCATGCAGCGATCACGGCTGCGCTGACGGAAGCGGTCTCGGAAGACGCACCGGCGATGGACCCGGACGCACTGGTACCGCTGCTGATCGGTGAGGCCGTGATGGACCTCTCCGAAGAGGCAAAGGGTTGGCCGGAGACGACCGACCCGGACCGGTTGGACGCAGTACTCGACGAATTGCAGCGGCTCGGACTGGTGGTGGTTCGGTACACATCGGACCACCACGCCGCCCGCCAGGCACTGGAAGCGGCCGACCAGCCGCAGGGACTGGTGTTCTTCACCGACACCGACGTCTGGCACGCGGTCGACTTCGGCATGTTGGAGCTGAAGCTGTGGCATCCCGACACGGCCAATGTCGCGCCCGGTGAGCCGCTGCTGGAGGACGTGCTGGCGCTGCTGCGGCAGCACGACCTCCCCGCCGCCTTCGACGAGGGCCGCATCGAGGTGACTCTCGAGTGGCACCGCCGGGTGACGCTGTGAAGCCCGTGATCGGGGTGTTCGCGCTGCAGGGGAACGTCCGCGAGCACCTGGCGATGCTGACCGCGGTCGGCGCCGACGCGCGTCCGGTACGGCGGGAGTCCGAGCTGGCCCAGGTCGACGCGATGGTGCTTCCGGGCGGCGAGTCGACCACGATGTACAAGCTGGCCCGCTCGTTCGAGCTGTTCGAGCCGTTGCAGAAGCGGATCGCGGACGGGATGCCGGCCTTCGGTACGTGTGCCGGGATGATCATGCTGGCGAACGAGATCACCGGCGGGATCGAGGGGCAGGAGACGCTCGGCGGGCTGGATGTGACAGTCCGGCGGAACGCGTTCGGGCGGCAGGTGGACTCGTTCGAGGCGGACCTGGAGTTCCCTGAGCTGGGGCCTTCGTTCGACACTCCGTACCACGCTGTGTTCATCCGGGCACCGTGGGTGGAGCGGGTCGGTGCGGACGTACAGGTATTGTCGACGGTGAGGTCGGGTCCCGCGGCAGGGTGGGCTGGGCTGGGGCCGGAGGCAGAACGCAGTAGGATCGTCGCGGTTCGCCATGATCGGTTGCTGGCCACGTCGTTCCATCCGGAGATGACCGGGGACGCCAGGCTGCACGGCTACTTCGCCGAGCTGGTCCGCGGCCTCTGAGTCAGTAGCAGCGGTAGAAGGGTTGGGTTTGCCATGTCGGGCCACTCCAAATGGGCCACCACGAAGCACAAGAAGGCCGTCATCGACGCGAAGCGCGGCAAGCTCTTCGCGAAGCTGATCAAGAACATCGAGGTGGCCGCCCGGATGGGCGGTGGTGACCCCGGCGGGAACCCGACGCTGTACGACGCCATCCAGAAGGCGAAGAAGTCCTCGGTCCCGAACGACAACATCGACCGCGCCGTCAAGCGTGGCTCGGGCGCCGAGGCCGGTGGCGCCGAGTACCAGACGATCATGTACGAGGGCTACGGCCCGAACGGCGTGGCGATGCTGGTCGAGTGCCTGACCGACAACCGGAACCGGGCCGCGGCCGACGTCCGCACCGCCATGTCCCGCAACGGCGGCTCACTCGCAGACCCGAACTCGGTCGCGTACCTGTTCAGCCGCAAGGGCGTGATCGTCGTCGCCAAGGACCAGGACGGCAAGTCCCTGTCCGAGGACGACGTGATGGAGGCGGTGCTGGAGGCCGGCGCGGACGAGGTGAACGACCTGGGCGAGTCCTGGGAGGTCGTCACCGAGGCCACCGACCTGGTCCCGGCCCGGTCCGCGCTGCAGGACGCCGGCATCGACTACGAGTCCGCCGACGTGCAGTTCGTCCCGTCCCAGACGATCGAACTGGACGCGGACGGCGCCGGCAAGATCTTCCGCCTGATCGACGCCCTCGAAGACAGCGACGACGTCCAGAACGTGTACGCGAACTTCGACGTCTCGGACGAAATCATGGCCGAGGTCGGCTGACCTCCACCCTTCGCCGAGGGCCTCCCCGGGCGACCGGAGAGGCCCTCAGCCGTGCAAGGCGACTAACGATGCCTTGGGCAACAAAGCGCACCGGTTTGCAGTGCGCAGGATTTGCAGTGTCCACATCCGCCACGAGCTGCACCGTGAACGGCCTACAGGTAAGGCGATCCGGCACCCAGGCTCGACTGGACGACTCCCGCCAAGCTGATCGTCGACCGATGCACAACCGACGCCGAGCCAGACGCCCGACCAGCCGCCGAGTGATACCCACCGAGACGACCAGCAGTCCGCCGGGTGATGCCGAGCAAGACTCCCGACCAGTCGTCGGATGGTGCCGAGCGAGGCGCCTGACCAGTCGTCGGGTGGTGCCGTGCGAGGCGCCTGACCAGTCGTCGGGTGGTGCCGAGTGAGACGCCCGACCAGCCGCCGAGTGATGCCGAGCACAGCCCGCGATCCGCCGTCGGGTGATGCCGAGCGAGACGCCCGATCGGCCGCCGAGCGATGCCAAGCGATACGGCCCGCGATCTGCCGTACGGTCGACCAAGACCACCGGCGTACCCGGCCCCTCCACCCGTTCGGATTCGGCAGCTCGACAGTACGTATGTGCCCACTGAGCCCTCGCCGACGCCCTCCTGAGCCTGCCGATCGCCCCATCCAGCCGACACCTCCTGTCGACCTGCCGCCCTATCGCCCCGTCAGAAGGCGATCCAGCGCTTCAGGGACGGTCAGGTCGGGGACTTCCACCCGCTTATCCGAGATCGCGCGCCGCAGCAGCGACAGGTCGAGGCCGGCCGGCGCGATAGCGCGGAGAGTAGCCGCCAACCGGTCCTGCTGTTCCCGAGCGACCATAGTGGCGAGCTGGACCTCGACCGGAACCGTCGGCACGGATTGCCCGCCACACGACAGCACCTCCCGCTCACCCCAGACCAACGGCGAACGCGTCTCGAGCATCAGGCCGTCCACGGCAGGCGCGTCGATATGCGCGAGCTCGACCTTCGTCCCACCGACAATCCACCGCCCAAATGTCCACCGCTCCCCACCCACGCCGAAACACATCACCGGCTCCTCCAGAGTGCTCACCCAGACCCCGGCCCCTTCACCCGCCAAACCACCCCCTGCACGACTCCCTGCACCACCCCCTGAACCATCCCCTGCACCACCCGCCGCCCCTCGGCCGCCCGCCCCAGCCGAAACAACCCCACCCGCGCCCGCCCCAGAGCCACCCGCAGCCAGCGAACCGCAGTCGCCAACCCTCGACGAACCGGAGCCACCTGTGGTCGGCGAACAGGAGGTGCTGGTACTCGGGAGAGCGGCCGCGCCCGTGCTTCCCGGAACGGAACTGCCCGCCGTTGGCGGCGCGGAGCCTCCTGTGGTCGGCGGAGTGGAAGTGCGTGCTGTCGGGGGCGTGGGGGTGCCTGTAGCCGGCGGAACGGAGGTGTCCGCGCTCGGCGAGGTGGAGGCACCTTTGGTTGGCGTGCTTGGTGTGGTTGGCGGAGTGGAGGTGTCGACGTTCGGGTGAGCGGAGGTGCCCGGGGTCGGCGGACTGGGAATGCGTGTTGTCGGCGGGGTAGAGGTGGGTGGAGTCGGTAGTACGGCGGCGGCGCGGGTGATGTCGGTGGCGGTGCGGACAGCGATGTCAATGTCGCCCGGGACGATCGCCACGCCGCGCAGGGCGGTCGCCGCGCTGCCGAGAAGCATCCAGTCGATCCGGTCCCTGTTGAGCAGTCCGGCGACGGTGGCCAGCGCGACAGTCCAATCAACACCCATGCCCGCGAACATAACCGCCACCACCGACACCCACCGCGTCCCACCGAGACGCCCCGCCCTCAACCGCGTCCCACCGAGACGCCCCGCCCTCAACCGCGTCCCACCGAGACGCCCCGC
>NZ_BAAAPH010000021.1:36598-162678 GCF_039531045.1 Kribbella hippodromi
CACCCAACCGCGTCCCACCAAGACGCCCCGCCCCAACCGCGTCCCACCAACCCCGCGCCACCAACCCCGCGCCACCAACCCCGCCCGGGCCTATGTGCTGTTGTGCGGTCGGGCGGTGTGCGGCGGGGCGTACGTGGTGTTGCGCGGCTGGGTGAATGCAACGACGCCTCGGTGGTTGGCCGGGGGCATACGTGCGGTGGGGCGGCGTGCGGTGGGCGTACGTGGTCGTGTGGCCGGATGTACGTGGTGTTGTGGGAGATGGGGGGAGTGGGGCGACGGCTAGGTGGGGTCGGTGGGTAGAGGAGGCGGCCGTGCTGTGAGCGGGTCGGTGCGGATGTGATGGAAGCGGCTGGGCGTGTGCGTCGTGGAGTGCGGGGGACTGGCGGGGTCGATGTTCCGCGGGCATGCGGCCGAGGCGGAACGCAGTGGTGCTTCCCGGTGGATGTGACTCGTGGGTAACATCGGGGGATGGGTAGTCAGGTGTTGGGGTTGTGGGAGCGGTTGCGGGGCGTACCGGGTGGCGTGTGGGTGTTTTCTTTGGGGTTCGCCTGGAAGGCGCCGTACTTTCGGTCGGTTCGGCCTCGGTTTGTGCAGGTGGGGGCGAACTATGCGGCGTTGACCCTGCGGAAGCGGCGGGCGGTGCTGAATCATCTTGGGACCGTGCATGCGATTGCCGTGTGCAACGGGTTGGAGGCGGCGATGGGGGCGCTGGCGGAGGCGACGGTGCCGGCCGGGAAACGATGGTTGCCGAAGGGGATGGAGGTTTCGTACCTGGCCAAGTCGACTTCGGATCTCCTCTGTACGGCGGAGACCGATCCGGGCGCGTGGGAGGGCGGTCCGGATGTGCCGGTACGGGTGCGGGCGACGCGCGACGACGGCACGGTCGTGGTCGAGGGCACCATCCACCTCTGGGTGACCGACAAGAAGTAGGTGACCCAGAGGCGGGCCGAGAGTCCGCGCACGGTTCACCTGCCTGATCTACAACAGCTGGGCGTCCAACGAGCGCAGGACAGCGCGCCGCGCGCGTCGGCTCAGGGGCCGGCCCCTCGGTTGATTGGTTGGCCCCTGAGAATCTCGCGGCCAAACCCACCAGCTCGGGGGCTGGCCCCTCAGACGTCGCAGGACCGGGGCGGGACGGGACGGCGCGGAGCGGGACGGAGCGGGGCGGGACGGCGCGGGGCGGCGCGGTGTGGGGCGGCGCGGTGCGGGACGGCGCGGTGCGGGACGGCGCGGGGCGGCGTGGGGCGGAGCGGGGCGGTGCGGGGCGGTGCGGCGCGGGGCGGCGTGGGGCGGGACGGCGCGGGGCGGTGCGGCGCGGGCGTTGGCTCAGGGGTCGGCCCCTCGGTTGATGGGTTGGCCCCTGAGAATCTTGCGGCCGAACCCACCAGCTCGGGGGTTGGCCCCTCAGACGTCGCAGGACCAGGGCGGGACGGGACGGAGCGGGACGGGACGGAGCAGGACGGGACGGCGCGGGGCGGAGCGGGGCGGTGCGGGGCGGTGCGGCGCGGGCGTTGGCTGAGGGGTCGGCCCCTCGGTTGATGGGTTGGCCCCTGAGAATCTTGCGGCCGAACCCACCAGCTCGGGGGTTGGCCCCTCAGACGTCGCAGGACCAGGGCGGGACGGGACGGAGCGGCGCGAGACGGCGCGGGACGGCGCCGCGCGGGCGTCGGCTGAGGGGCCGGCCCTTCAGTTGATGGGTTGGCCCCTGAGAATCTCGCGGCCAAACCCACCAGCTCGGGGGCTGGCCCCTCAGATGGCGCAGGACCGGGACGGGATGGCGCGGCGCGGCGCGGGTGTGTGGGTGGGCGGCGAGTGCCAGGCGCTGGGTGGTGGCGTGGGGTGGGTGGTTGGGGGTGGGTTGTCTGGGGAGGGCTGGGTTGGGTGGTGGGTGGTTGGGGTAATTGGGCGGCGGGGGTGGGGTGGGGACGTAGGGTCTGGGGGTGACTGGGTTGCGGGTGGTGGATGTTGTTGCGGAGCAGTTGGATGCTGTGTGGGAGGTTCGGGGTCGGTCGTTTGGGCCGGGTGGGGACCGGGAGGAGTGGCAGAAGAACGCGCGTCCGTTCATAGAGGACGGGCGGTTCCTCGGAGTGGTTGATGGGGATCAACTGGTTGCTGCCGCGCGGATCTGGCCGTTTGAGCAGTGGTGGCACGGGCGGCGCGTACCGATGGGTGGTGTGGCCGGTGTTGTGGTCGCGCCGGAGTACCGGGGGCGGGGTGTCGGCAGTCTGCTGATGCGGGGCGTACTGGACCGCTGCGCCGACAAGGGGTACCCGCTGACAGCGCTCTACCCGGCGACGACTGTGCTGTACCGGCATCTGGGGTACGAGTTCGCCGGCAACAGGTACAAGTACACCTTCGAAGCGGCTGATCTGCGGACGCTCGGTGGCAAGAATGTGCCGGTACGGAAGGCGACGAAGGCCGATGCGCAGCTGCTGATGGATCTGGCCGGCCAGTCGCATCAGGCGCGCCGGTCGAGCGGGCCGTTGATTTGGCCGTTGAGTGAGATCGAGTCGTGGCTGGACGACGCGGACAACTTCGCGTACGTGGCCGATGATGGGTTCGTGGTTTACAACTGGTCCGACGGCAACCTGGCGGTGGACGAGCTGATCGCCGGGTCCGAGGAGACCGCTCGCGCGCTGTGGGCGACGGTCGGGTCGGGGGCGTCGATCGCGAAGAGCGTGCATGCGTACTGTGCGCCGTTCGATCCGATTCATCTGACGGCCGAGCATGAGGCGGAGGCGGATACGCGGATCAACCGGTGGATGCTCCGGCTGGTCGACGCTCCGGCCGCGATCGCGGGGCGTGGATTCCCGGCGGGGGTGTCGGCGGAGATCAACCTGCGCATCGACGATCCTGAGCTGCCGAAGAACACCGGCGACTGGCGGCTCTCGGTCGCCGACGGCGCCGGGCGACTCACTCCCGCAGAGTCGTCGGCGAGCACCGCGCGGCTCACCCCAGCAGAGCTGTCGGCGAACACCGCGCGGCTCACGCCAGCAGAGTCGCCTGCGAACACCGCTCGGCCGACGCCGGGCGACCCGTCCGGCGACCCGATCCGCCTTGGGCCACGCGGCCTCGCGGCCTTGTACGCCAGTACGCCAATGGCCACCCTCCGCAGCGCAGGCCTCGCCACCGGCGGCGCATCCGCGCTCGAGTCCGGCACAGCTGCGCGCGGCGCAGGCGCCGTCGGCGCATCCTCTGCCCCGGGCGAAGCAGCAGTGGCCGGAGGCGCGGGCGATGCGGCCGTGCACGCGGGTGGTCCGCAAGCGGCCGCGATTGCGGGTGGGGCGGGAGCGGTCGTGCAGGCGGGTGGCGTGGACGCGGTGCTGGATGGGGTGTTCGGGGGAGCCGAGCCGTACGTGCTCGACTACTTCTGAGCCGCACCCGCGCGACGGCTTCTGAGGCGTACGCCCGCATCTACTTCCCAGGCGTACGTCCACGGCAACTTCTGAGCCGTACGCAGCGACGCCTGCTGTGGTGTCCGGGCTGGACAGCTTCCGGGCCGGTGTGTCGATTTCTGTCCGGGTGTGGCCTCCGACTAGGGTTGTCGAACAAACGTTCGGAGGTGGTCCATGCGGGTGCTCGGCGTCGACCCGGGACTGACTCGGTGTGGCCTCGGGGTGGTCGAGGGGACGCCGGGGAAGCCGCCGGCGCTGGTTGCCGTGGGCGTGATCCGGACGCCGGCCGAGCTGGACGTATCGAAGCGGCTGGTCCGGATCGAGGCCGAGCTGGAGGAGTGGATCGAGCGGCATCAGCCGGACGCGGTCGCGGTCGAGCGGGTGTTCGCGCAGCACAACGTGCGGACGGTGATGGGTACGGCGCAGGCGTCCGGGGTGGCGATGGTGGTTGCCGCGCGGCGCGGGTTGCCGGTGGCGCTGCATACGCCGAGTGAGGTGAAGGCGGCGGTCACCGGGTCCGGGCGGGCGGACAAGGAGCAGGTGACGACGATGGTCACCCGGATTCTGCGGCTGAGCGAGCGGCCGACGCCGGCTGACGCGGCGGATGCGCTGGCGCTCGCGATCTGTCATGTTTGGCGCGGTGCTGTGACCAGCAAGCTGCAGCAGGCCGCCGCGAGCCGGTCCAACCTGGAAGCCGCCGCCGAAGCACAGTCCCGTCTGCAGGTCGCACGCCTTAGAGCCGCAGTCGCCGCCCAGCAAGGAAAACGATGAGCACCGGGCAACGCACCGCCTGCACGCCAAAAGCCGAAGAGGGACGGCAGGCGGCGGGGGATGCCGCGGGTTGGGGCAGTGGTGGGTTTGGTTTTGAAGGGTTTGGTGGTTGGTGATGATCGCGTTCGTGCGGGGGCCGGTGGCGGCTGTCGGGGTCGACAGTGCTGTGGTCGAGGTCGGCGGGGTCGGGCTGCTGGTGTACTGCGATCCGGGCACGCTGGCCGGGCTGCGGCCGGGGCAGGAGGCCCGGATTTCCACCTCGATGGTGGTCCGTGAGGATTCCCTGACGCTGTACGGGTTCGCCGACGACGACGCCAAGCAGACCTTCGAGCTGCTGCAGACTGCCTCGGGTGTGGGTCCGAAGCTGGCTCAGGCAGCCCTCGCGGTGCTGAGTCCGGACCAGCTGCGGCACGCGGTCGCGACAGAGGATCTCGCCGTGCTGGTGAAGGTCCCGGGCATCGGTAAGAAGGGTGCGCAGCGGATCGTGCTCGAGCTGAAGGACAGGATCGGCGCGCCGTCCAAGACGGTGACGGGCCGGCCGCTGCAGGCGCAGGAGGCCTGGCGGGATCAGGTGCAGGCTGGGTTGGTCGGCCTCGGCTGGTCCGCACGGGACGCGGAGGACGCGGTCACCGCGGTCTCGCCACTCGCCGCCGACAACCCCAACCCGTCAGTACCCGACCTGCTCCGCGCCGCCCTCCGCGTGCTCTCCAAGGCGTAATCGATGGAAGACAACGTACGGCCGCTGGTTTCCGCGGATGCCGTCGACCTCGAGGAACGAAAGATCGAGTCCGCGCTGCGCCCGCGTACGCTCTCCGAATTCGGCGGGCAGCGGCGGGTCAGCGAGCAGCTCGAGCTGGTACTGCACGCGGCCCGCGGCCGGAACCGTACGCCTGACCATGTGCTGCTCTCCGGCCCGCCCGGGCTCGGGAAGACGACGCTCGCGATGATCATCGCCGCCGAGATGTCCGCGCCGCTGCGCGTGACCAGCGGCCCGGCGATCCAGCACGCGGGTGACCTGGCCGCGATCCTGTCGGGGCTGAGCGAGGGCGAAGTGCTGTTCCTGGACGAGATCCACCGGATGTCTCGGCCGGCCGAAGAGCTGCTGTACATGGCGATGGAGGACTTCCGGGTCGACGTGATCGTCGGCAAGGGGCCGGGCGCGACCGCGATTCCGCTGGAGATTCCGCCGTTCACGCTGGTCGGCGCGACCACCCGGGCCGGGCTGCTGCCGGGTCCGCTGCGGGACCGGTTCGGGTTCACCGGGCATCTGGAGTTCTACGAGGCGGCCGAGCTGGAGAAGATCGTGAACCGGTCGGCGGCGCTGCTGGAGGTCGACATCACCGCGGAAGGCGCGACCGAGATCGCGTCCCGTTCCCGCGGTACGCCCCGGATCGCGAACCGGCTGCTCCGCCGGGTCCGCGACTACGCCGAGGTCCGCGCGGACGGAATCATCACGCTCGCGCTGTCGAAGGCGGCCCTGGATCTCTACGAGGTCGACAAGATGGGCTTGGACCGGCTCGACCGGTCGGTGCTGGATGCGCTTTGCCGGCGGTTCGGCGGTGGTCCGGTCGGTCTTTCCACGCTCGCGGTTGCGGTCGGCGAAGAACGTGAGACCGTGGAGGAGGTGGCCGAACCGTTCCTGGTCCGGTCGGGCTATCTGGCGCGTACGCCGCGCGGCCGCGTCGCGACGCCCGCCGCCTGGCGGCACATCGGCCTCAAGGTACCGAAGGGCGCGACCTTCGCGGACACGCTCTTCGAGACCGACGAGGACTGAAACGCCGGCCAGGACCAACCGGCCAGGACCGAATCGGCCGGAACCGAAGAAGTTTCGACCGCAACTGAACAGCGGAGCGCCGGGAACGACTGCCGGTGCCGGTACGTAGACACTGAGTACACCTTGAGTCGCCCCGCATTGACACCGCGTGGCGAGTAACGCAAACGTGACCCGGTGTCATGAGGCACTTGTTGCCGCTCAGGGTTAGACTCCCCGGTGGCCTGACCTGCAGGTCATTCCGCTGCGACCTGCGCGCTTCAGCAGAGCGTGCCGGACGCCCGTACACCCGACCCGACGAAGGATTTTGAGACCCGATGCAACTCCTCGCCGTACCGATGGCCTCCTCCGGGGGTGGCGGCATCACGCTGCTGCTGCCGCTGATCCTGATCGTCGGAATGATTTGGTTCATGAGCCGCACGCAGCGCAAGCAGCGTGACCGGCAGGCAAAGACGGTCGCCGCGCTCACCCCGGGTACCAAGGTGATCACCACCAGCGGGATGGTCGGCATCGTCGAAGAGACCGACGACGAGTACGTGACGCTGGAGATCTCCGACGGCGTGCTGATCCAGGTCGTCAAGGCCGCGATCGGCCGGGTGATCCCGGAAGAGGACACCGCCGACGAGGTCACCGCTGCCGAGGCCACCCCGGCCGCCGCCGACGACGCCGACCAGGCTGACCACGCTGCCGGCAAGCCGGAGGCCGAGAAGGTCGACGTCCCGGACACGGCGCGCGACCAGGCCGCGGAGAAGGCGGACGGCAAGGTGCAGGACGCGCCGAAGCTGCCGCCGACGCACACCGAGAACTGATTTCCGTCCCAACGGCCTGCGGCGCGATGTTCGGCGTCCTGTGATGATCCGAAGCCTGTGATGATCCAGTGACGGTGTGGCGCGCCCAGAAGTACAAAGGTTGAAACTGACGTGGCAACGAGTTCACCCACCCGCCCCGGGCGGAGCCTGATCGCCTTGGCGGTGGTCGTGGTCCTGCTGTTCGGGATCATGGCGCTGACCAAGACCTGGAAGCCCAAGCTCGGCCTGGACCTGCGGGGTGGTACCACCATCACGCTGACCGCCAGCACGCTCGACGGCAGCGGGAAGGTGACCGCCGACCAGCTGAACGAGGCCAAGAACATCATCGGCCAGCGGGTCAACGGTGCCGGTGTCGCGGAGTCCGACATCACCACCTCCGGTGGAACCCACATCAATGTGGCGGTCCCCGGTGCCACGAAGGAATCCCTGGTGGATCAGGTCGGCCAGACCGCCCTGCTCTACTTCCGGATCGTCTACAGCGCGGACCAGGTCGCCCCGGCGCCGACGCCGAGCACGACCCCGAAGCCCAGTACGACCCCGAAGGCCAGTACGACGCCGAAGCCGAGTGCCACGGTCAAGCCCGGCACTCCGAGCAGCACGCCGAAGGGCCGGGCCTGGAGCAGCGTGCTCGCCGCCGCGACGCCGACGCCGACTCCGAGCGCCACGCCGAAGCCCAGCACCACGCCGAAGCCCAGCACGCCGGCCGCGACGCCAAGCACGCCGGCCACGGACGGCGATCCGCTGAAGTACACGCCGGATGCCGCCACGCAGGCCGGGTTCGCGGCGTTCAAGTGCGGTGACAAGCAGAGCGACGCTCCGGACAAGCCGCTGTTCTCCTGCGACCGGAACAAGCAGTACAAGTACCTGCTCGGCCCGGCGATCATGGCCGGTACGGACCTGTCCGACGCCAGCGCCGCGATCCCGCAGAACGGCCTGCAGTGGCAGGTCAACCTGAAGTTCACCGGTGCCGGTGGCGACAAGTTCCTGAAGGCCACCACCGCGATCTCGCAGCGCGGCCAGGGCCAGAACCTGTTCGCGATCGTGCTGGACGGCGAGACCATCTCGACCCCGAGCGTGAACAACCCGATCCCGGGCGGTCAGGCCGAGATCACCGGTACGTTCACCGAGGCCGAGGCCCGCGACCTGGCGAACGTGCTGAAGTACGGTTCGCTGCCGGTCAAGTTCGACATCTCCTCGGTGGAGACGGTGTCGGCGCAGCTCGGTGGCGACCAGCTGTCCGCGGGCATCTGGGCCGGCCTGATCGGCCTCGGCCTGGTGGTGCTGTTCTGCTTCCTGTACTACCGCGGCCTCGGCCTGGTCGTCGTCCTGTCCCTCGGCGCCGCCGGTGTCCTGACCGGGGCGCTGGTGATCCTGCTCGGCAAGGCGATCGGGTTCACCCTGACGCTGGCCGGTATCGCCGGCCTGATCGTTGCCGTCGGCATCACCGCGGACTCGTTCATCATCTACTTCGAACGGCTCCGGGACGAAGTGCGGGAGGGCCGCAGTCTGCGCTCCTCGGTGGAGACCGGCTGGGCCCGCGCCAAGCACACCATCATCGCGGCCGACTCGATCTCGCTGCTCGCCGCGATCGTCCTGTACGTGCTGGCGATCGGCAGCGTCCGTGGCTTCGCGTTCACGCTCGGCCTGACCACGCTGATCGACCTGGTGGTGGTCTTCCTGTTCACCAAGCCGGTGGTCACGCTGCTGGCCCGGACCGACTTCTTCGGCCACGGACACAAGCTGTCCGGTCTCGATCCCGAGCATCTCGGCGTCGAACGCCTGCCCGGGCAGACGAAACCGTCGGCCCGGCCGGTGCGGAAGCCGAAGACGCCGTCGACGCGCAAGCCGGTGGGAGGCGAGATCTGATGTCGAAGCTCGGACAGATCGGTGCCAAGCTGCACCGCGGTGAGGTCTCCTACGACTTCATCGGTCACCGCAAGTTCTGGTTCGGCCTCTCGATCGCGCTGGTCGTGATCTCGCTGGGCGGCCTGTTCGCCCGCGGCCTGGCGCTCGGTATCGAGTTCCGCGGCGGCGTCGAGTACGAGGCGAAGACCCAGGTCACCGACGCCACCGTGCAGAACTTCGGCGATGTGGTGAAGGCGACCAACGCCAAGGGCCTCGGCGACCCGGTCGTGACCACGATCAACAACGACAAGGTCCGGATTCAGACCAAGCCGCTGGACCAGAACGACATCGGCCGGGTCCGGGACGCGATCGCCAAGCAGGCCGGCGTACCGTCCGATCAGGTGACGTCCCAGCAGATCGGGGCGTCCTGGGGCCAGCAGATCGCCGACAAGGCGATCGTCGCGCTGATCGTGTTCCTGGTCCTGGTGTTCGCGGTGATCTGGCTGTACTTCCGGGAGGCGAAAGCCTCGATGGCGGCGATCATCGCGCTGATCCACGACGTCACGATCACCGTCGGGGTGTACGCGCTGATCGGCTTCGACGTGACGCCCGCGACCGTGATCGGCGTCCTGACGATTCTCGGTTACTCCCTGTACGACACCGTGGTCGTGTTCGACAAGGTCCGCGAGAACACTCGCGGTATCACCGGGTCGAACCGGTTCACGTACTCGGACGCCACCAACCTGGCCGTGAACCAGACGGTGGTCCGGTCGATCAACACCACGGTCACCGCGCTGCTTCCGGTCGGCGCGATTCTGGTCGTCGGTACGGTCGTGCTCGGTACCGGCCCGCTGAAGGACCTTTCGCTGGCACTGTTCGTCGGTATCGCCGTCGGTGCGTACTCGTCGATCTTCATCGCCCCGTCGCTGCTCGCGGTCTTCAAGGAGCGCGAGCCGGGCATGCAGGCGCTGAGCAAGCGGGTGGCCTCGAAGAAGGCGCAGGCAGCTGCCGCCGCGGCCGCTCCGGCGGCGGTTGCGACCGCCGGCGCCGCGTCCCGTACCGCGGTCCAGGACACGCCGCGGAAGGCGGAGCGGGCCACTGGCTCGGTGCCGACGCCGTCGTCGCGGCCGATGAAGGCGACCGCGGCCGGACGCCCGCAGCCCACCCGCAAGCCGCGCTCGAAGCGCGGTAAGTGATGCGGACGCTGGAGCAGGTCCTCACCGACGGCATCCGGGACATTCCGGACTACCCGAAGCCGGGGGTGGTGTTCAAGGACATCACCCCGCTGCTGGCCGACCACACCGGGTTCACCCAGGTGGTGGAGGCGCTGGCGGCGTTCGGCAAGGACGACGACGGGAACCCGGTCGTCGACAAGGTGGTCGGGATCGAGGCGCGCGGGTTCATCCTGGCCGCCCCGGTCGCGCTCGCGCTCGGCGCCGGGTTCGTGCCGGTACGAAAGAAAGGCAAGTTGCCGGCGGCGACGTACGAGGAGTCGTACGCGCTGGAGTACGGCGAGGCAACGATCGAAGTACACCAGGACGCGTTCGTACCCGGTGATCGCGTGCTGGTCATCGACGACGTACTCGCCACCGGTGGCACCGTCGAGGCGTGCCTGCGGCTGATCCGCCGCTGCGACGCCAAGGTGCTCGGCACCGCGGTTCTGCTCGAGTTGTCGTTCCTGCCGGGACGTGAGCGCCTGCAGGGCGAGGAAGTCAGCTCTCTCCTCACCGTCTGAGTCACCCTTCACCAGCTGAGACACCGGATCCGGCCGCGTCAGACCGACGCGGCCGGATCGTTGCCTTCCGGTAAGTATTTTCCGAACAGGCCGTGACGTTTCGTTGACCCGGCGTGTTATCCACAGGTGGGTCTGCCGCGTTGGGCGCGGGCCTCTAGACTGGTGGTCTGTCGGCGGAGGGACACAACGTGGGCGAAGACCCGGCGATGACTTCAGCGGTACCAAATGCAGTACCGCCGGAGCCTCCGCGCGCGCCGTCACCGGTGCGCCCGGCGCCCGTGTCGTCGCCGCCCCCCGGCCAGCAACCGCCACGGATCGCTCCGGCCCGGGTCCGCGCCCGGCTGGCCCGCCTCGGCGGCACCCGGCATCCGAACCGGGCACCGATGCTCGAACCGCTGTTCCGGGTGGTCCGCGCGACCCACCCGAAGGCCGATCTCGGCATGATCGAGCGGGCGTACCGGACGGCGGAGAAGTACCACACCGGCCAGATGCGCAAGAGCGGTGACGCGTACATTACGCATCCGCTCGCCGTCGCCACCATCCTGGCCGAGCTCGGTATGACCGCGACCACGCTCTGCGCGGCGCTGCTGCACGACACGGTCGAGGACACGCCGTACACGGTCGAGGATCTGACCCGTGACTTCGGCGAAGAGATCGCGATGCTGGTCGACGGTGTCACCAAGCTGGACAAGGTCCGGTACGGCGAGTCCGCGCAGGCCGAGACCATCCGCAAGATGGTGGTCGCGATGTCTAAGGACATCCGGGTCCTGGTGATCAAGCTGTCCGACCGGCTGCACAACATGCGTACGCTCGGCTCGCTCCGGCAGGAGAAGCAGGAGCGGATCGCCCGCGAGACGCTGGAGATCTACGCCCCGCTGGCGCACCGGCTGGGTATGAACACGATCAAGTGGGAGCTCGAGGACCTGGCGTTCTCGACCTTGCACCCAAAGGTGTACGACGAGATCGTCCGCCTGGTCGCCGAGCGCGCGCCGTCCCGGGACGAGTACCTGGCGACGGTGATCGACCAGGTCCACGAGGACCTGCGCTCGGCGAAGGTGAAGGCCACCGTCACCGGCCGGCCGAAGCACTACTACTCGATCTACCAGAAGATGATCGTCCGCGGCCGCGAGTTCGGCGACATCTACGACCTGGTCGGCATCCGGGTCCTGGTCGAGTCGGTCCGGGACTGCTACGCCGCCCTCGGCATCATGCACGCGCGCTGGAACCCGGTCCCGGGCCGGTTCAAGGACTACATCGCGATGCCGAAGTTCAACATGTACCAGTCGCTGCACACCACGGTGATCGGTCCGCAGGGCAAGCCGGTCGAGCTGCAGATCCGCTCGTTCTCGATGCACCGCCGGGCCGAGTACGGGATCGCCGCGCACTGGAAGTACAAGGAGGACCCGACCTCCGCGGTGCCGGCCACGCCGAGCACCGACATCGGCGGGCCGAACGACATGCCCTGGGTGCGGCAGCTCGTCGACTGGCAGCGCGAGACGTCGGACCCGTCCGAGTTCCTGGACTCGCTGCGCTTCGAGATCAACAACGCCGAGGTGTACGTGTTCACGCCGCGCGGTGACGTGATGTCACTGCCGGTGGGATCGTCGCCGGTCGACTTCGCGTATGCGGTGCACACCGAGGTCGGGCACCGCTGTATCGGCGCCCGGGTGAACGGGCGGCTGGTGCCGCTGGAGAGCACGCTCGAGAACGGTGACGTCGTCGAGGTGTTCACCTCGAAGGCGCAGGGCGCGGGGCCGTCGCGCGACTGGCTGACGTTCGTCAAGAGCCCGCGGGCGCGGAACAAGATCAAGCACTGGTTCTCCAAGGAGCGCCGGGACGAGGCGATCGAGCACGGCAAGGACGCGATCGCGAAGCAGCTCCGCAAGGAGGGCCTGCCGCTGCAGCGGCTGCTGTCGCACGAAACGCTGACCGCAGTGGCGAACTCGCTGCGCTACCCGGACGTCACCGGTCTGTATGCCGCCGTTGGCGAGCAGCATGTGAGCGCGCAGGCGGTCGTACGCCGATTGATCGAGACGTACGGTGGCGAGGAAGGCGCGGCCGAGGACCTGGCCGAAGGCTTGCGGCTGCCGCAGTCGCGCGAGCGGCGGAAGCGGACCGCGCGCGGCGACGCCGGGGTGATCGTCAAGGGCGCGACCGACGTGCTCTCGAAGCTGGCCCGGTGCTGTACTCCGGTGCCTGGTGACGAGATCATCGGCTGGATCACCCGGGGCGCGGGCGTCTCCGTACACCGGGCGGACTGCGCCAACGTGGAGAACCTGAAGACCCAGCCGGAGCGGATCGTCGAGGTCGAGTGGGCGCCTACTGCTCAATCGGTGTTCTTGGTGGCTATCCAGGTCGAGGCGCTGGATCGGGCGCGGTTGCTGTCCGATATCACGCGAGTGTTGTCGGACTACCACGTGAATATTTTGTCGGCGGCGCTGACTACTACGCGGGACCGGATTGCGAAGTCTCGGTTTACGTTTGAGATGGGCGATCCGACGCATCTGGGTCATGTGTTGAAGGCCGTGCGGTCGGTGGAGGGCGTGTTCGACGTTTACCGGGTGACGCAGTAGGTTCGCTCGCTGGTTGGGCGGGGTGCTCGGTGCGGTACCTCCGTCCGCGTTTGGGCGGGCGGGGGAGACTGCGGGTATGGGTGGTTTCGGGCGACGGGTGTTGTTGATCGGTGGTGCTGGGGCGCTGGCGGGATGTGGTGCTTCCAGCGGCCACACTTCAACGCCTTCACCTTCTAGGGCGCCGGGCAGTTCGCCGGACTTCTCACCCTCGCCCTCACCGGTCTCCTCACCCTCGGCGTCTGCGTCCTCGGCACCTTCCACGTCCGCGCCGGCTGTTGCTTTGCCTGCGGTCCGGGCGTGGACTCCCGGTGCGGGTGAGATCGAGCCGGAGGCGAAGGCGGTTGCCGTCGCGGCGGTGGTGAAGCTGCTGCATCCGGCCGGTACGCGGGCCGCGGTCGACGTGATCGACGCCCAGTACGGCGGCATCCTGACCGACACGGCCAGCGTGCTCGTACCGTGCCGCGTCTACACCATCTCCGGCGGCAAGCTGATGACCGGCGGCACCACAGTCGACGTACGCCTCAGCAAATCCAACGGCACTTGGCGAGTCACCGCACTGCACCCGGCCCAGCCCGGCAAGGCGATCACCGGACTGTCGACCGCGGCCCGGCAGGTGCTGAGCAGCGGGCAGATCACCCTCCCGCCCGCCTCAGCCGCCGACATCCGCTCCGGCCAGGTCCACGACAGCGTCCTGACCACGATGCTGGAACTCGCCAAGACGTACCGAATCGGCATCAGCGTGATCCGCTCCGGCCATCCGCTCGACGTCTTCGGCACGACCCGCCCGAGCGATCACCCGCGCGGCCGAGCCTTCGACACCTGGCAAATCAACGGCCATCCGGTGGTGTCGCCAACGACTTCTCGATCGCTTGTCACCGGCTACATGCGTGCGGCCGAATCCATTGGTTCGTACAACGTTGGCGGCCCCTATCAGTTGAGCGGCGCCGCGTTCTTCTCCGACCGTACGCATCACGACCACGTACACGCCGGCTTCCGCAGCTAGTCCCATTCCCAAGCGAGGCCGATCGTCCCGGCGGTGGCGGCGGGCTCGATCAGGTGGGCGCGGTTGTCCGGGGTGAGCAACAGTTCGCGGTGTACGAGGTTGGGGCCGCCGCTGTGGCGACGGCGTAGTTCATGGACGCGGACCGGGAGCGCCGTACGCTCGAACTGCACCTCCAGTACGTAGTGCATGCCGCCCCATTCGCTGAACCGTTGATAGTCGGTGGACGGCAGGCCGGTACGGTCCTCGATCTCGTAATGCACGACCGCGGTTTCACCGATCGCGAGCACCCGGTCGAGGAGCAGTTCGCCGAGCAGCGCGCCGGCTTCGGGGGAGCGGGCGATCCGGCCGGTACGGCATCCGCTCAGCGCCCGCAGGGTGAATCCTTCGGCATCGGAGCCGGGTTCGCCTTGGTGCGCGATGATCAGCCGATCGACCGGTTGGACGGCGACCACGCTCTGGATCACGCGCCGCCGGTACGCGCTCCGGTCCGCACCGAGACAGACCTCCTCCAGTACGGTGACGTTGCGCAGCCGGCCGTGGGCGTCGCGGCGGAGCCGGTCGAGCATCCGGGTGAGCGCCTCGGCGTAGTGCACAACCGCGTACGGCTGTGGTGCCGTGCTCGGCTCGCCGCGATGCAGCGGAATCCGTACCGTCAGCCAGCCGGTGGGCAGCCGGAGCAGCTCCTCCAGCGCGGTGATGATGGCCAGCGAGTCCTCGCGGGGGATTCGCCGGCCGCTCTGCCAGGTGCTGAGGGTCGCGACGCCGACGTGCAGGCCGCGGTCGGCGAGGTGCGTACGAAGACGGCTCAGCGCCAGCCCACGCTGGGCGATCGCCTGCCGCAACGCGTCCGCGAACGACGCATCCGGGGTGACTTCGGGGGCTGAGGGTGCTGAGGCTCGGGTCATGGGCGGACTCCTTTGGGGCAGTGTAAACATTCACAGCACTGTCCGGCACTGGTTCGTCACGCGCTGTTCACGGTCCGTCGACGTTCACAACCGGCCGTACGCCCCGGGTCAGGCGCTTGCCGCCGCGTACCGGCGTCCTGACGATGGACTCCGCCCAACTCTCCGCTCGAAGGAGGACCCATGCGAAGGCTCCGCCCCAGCCGCCCGCGCCGCCCACTCTGGTCGTTGCTGATGGCCACAATCCTCGGCCTGGCGACGCTCGCGCCACTCGCCCCGACGGCCTCGGCCGCACCCGGCAGCTGGTACCTGAACGTCACCGGCCAGGCCCAGCAGAAGACGAACTGGTGCTGGGCAGCCACCGGCAACAGCATCGCCGCGTACTACGGCCGCTCGTACTCGCAGAACCAGTTCTGCAACCTGGCGTTCGGGTACAACACGAATGCGACTTGTCCGAACAATCAGGCTTCGCTCGCCAATGACCAGCGCGCGTTCGGCGCGATCGGGATCAGTACCGGGAACTACGTTTCGTCCACGCTCAGCTTCAGCACCATCGTCACCGAAATCGCGGCCGGGCGACCGGTGATGACGCGGATCGGGTGGAGCTCGGGTGGCGGTCACATGATGGACATCATCGGGTACGACTCGTCCGATTCCACCATCGAGTACTACAACCCGTGGCCGGACGACTCCCGCTACAACTACTCGACGTACAACTGGTACCGCTCGAACTCCCAGTTCACCTGGACGCACTCCCTCTACCGGATAGGAGCCTGACATGCCCACCCGCAAACCGCTCCGTCCCACCGAGCTCCGGCCCGTGGCGCTCCGGTCCACCGAGCTCTGGTCCGCGGCGCTCCGGTCCACCGTGCTCCGGCCGAGGCTGTCCCGGGTCCGTCCGAAGAACGTCTTGTTCCGACGGGCGGCTGTCGTGACCGGCGTCCTCGCGGCGGCGCTCACCCTCACCTTCGCCGCCGCGGCCCCCGCCAACGCCGCCGGCCCGAACCCGATCTCCCCGACCGAGTTGTCAAAGGCAACAAACGCCGCTTACTCCGGCGCCGCGATCACCCTGCTGGGCAAGGTCCCCACGGACTCCGGCGCCGCCGCCACCCGGACCGCCAAACCAGGCCCGGTGACAGTTGCCCAAGACACCCACCCGATCTACGCCCTCAACCCAGCCTTCATCCGCGACCCCGAGGCACCAGTAGCAACCTTCTGGTACGCCGCCACCTCAGCCACCAAGTCCGGCCGCCCCCTGACGATCTTCACCGTCCCCGACCAAGCCGGCACCTGGCACCCGGTCAACGTGGCCTCCGGCAACACCGAATCCCGCATGACCAAAGCGGCCCAAGGCACCCTCGTCTTCACCGAACCCCAGATCGGCGCCTGGTACGCCCTGACCCGCACCCAAGTCCGCCCCCTCAACCCCGCCGCCGTGAACGCAACCGGCCCCAACCCCATCTCGATCGCCACCTACCAAGACCTCGTCCACACCCGCTACTCCGACAAACTCCCCAACACCCCCTACAACACCCAAGGCCTAGCCGGCGGCTACACCCCCACCCACCCCACCACCACCTCCGAAACCTCCGCCGCCACATCTGCCGAAACGTCCACCTCCACCGCCGGCACCGCCCCCTCCGCGTCCCTTGCCAACCCGGCCCCCTCCAACCCCGCCCTCCCACTAACCGCAGCCGCCCTCACCCTCGCCACCACCACCCTCATCCTCATCCGCCGCCGCAAACCCACCCACCCCTAACCGCACCCCACGTACTACCCGTCGTGGTACCGAACGACGGGTAGTACACCCGCAAACGCCACCCCCACCCGCCCCTGCCACGCTCAGCCGCCCGGGCTCGGGCCTACCACTACCCGTCCTTCGGTACCGCACCACCGCAGCAGGCGATTGGTGTACGTAACGACAGGTAGTACACCTGCGTACGACGTACGCGCAGCCCACCGCCAGCCTCAGGTGTACTAGGTCCACCCGAGTACCACCTGTCCTTCGGCGCATGTCCCGAGCTCAAGGCGCACCGGCTGGGTGGTTGGTGGTTACCAGCGGCGGGGGAGGCGGGGGTGTTGGCAGAGGAAGGCGCCTACGGCTAGTTCCAGGGCGGGGTAGGAGCCCCAGAGGTCTGGGCGGTGGACTTGGATGATGTGCCAGCCGAGGGAGTCGAGTTCGGTGCGGCGGGTTTCGTCGCGGAGTTGCTGGCGCGTGGAGGAGTGCCACTGGTCACTGTCGTACTCCAGCCCGAGCCGGCGCCCGTCCACGGGGCGATCCGGGTACCCGAGATCCAGGTGATACACCCGCCCCTTCCCCTCGACACGAACCTGCAGCTCGGGGCGGGGGAAACCGGCGTCGATCAGGCGGAGGCGCATCCAGGACTCAGCCGGTGACGCGGCCCTGCGGTCGGCCCAGCGGAGCACGTCCTGGCCCTGGCCGTAGCCGGGTCGGCCCTCGTACGCGGCGGAGGCGGCGCGGAGCGCCCAGCGGTCGGCCTTGCCGGAGCGGAGGAACGCGTCGACGGCGGACAGGGCGAACGGTCGTGGCAGGCACATCGCGAGCTCGACCGCGGTGGCGATCGGGCTGGTCACCCGGAGGCCTTGCACCTTCACCGTGTCGACCGATCGCTGCGTCCACTGGGGCTCGACCAGTCCGGTGGGTCCGAGGACGGTCGTGTCGAGCCCGTGCAGCCAGGCGGCGGCCGGTCCGCACACGACCGCGTCCGGCGGTACCACGAGCTCCATCGCCTCGGCTCGCAGCTCGGGCGAGTCCGGTACGCGTACGTCGACGTACACGCCCTTCATGATCTGCCGGATGTCTCCCTGGGCCAGCAGCCACTTGAGCTTGCCTCGAACCTGCTTGGCGCGGAACGGCAGGCCGCAGAAGAAGTACGGGAAGTCGGCGGGGAGCATCTCGACATGATGGACCCAACAAGCCGGATCGTGCCGACGGTTATCCACAGGTGCGCGGGCCGCACGCGACGCCGACCCACGTGCGGTCGTCCAACCAGCTGAACCAACCAGCTGAACCAACCAGCTGAACCAACCAGCTGAACCAACCGGCTGAACCAACCAGCTGATCCGACCGGCTGGAGTCGGTTAGATGGGGGTCAGCTGAAGTCGTTGAGGGCGTTTTGGGCTTGGGTTAGCCATTCTCGGCGGGCGGCGATGGCCTCCCGTGCTTCGGTGGCTTTGCGGGTGTTGCCCTGGGACTCGTACTTGGTGGCTTGTTTTTCCAGGTCTGCGATCAGGGACTGGAGTTGTTTGACGGTGGCTTCGGCGCGGGCGCGGGCTTCGGGGTTGCTGCGGTTCCAGACTTCGTCCTCGGCGGACTTGACGGCTTGTTCGACGGCGCGCAGGCGGCTGTCGATGGCGCGCATCGAGTCGCGCGGGACCTTGCCGATCTGGTCCCAGCGGTCCAGGTAGTCGCGGAGCTGGTCGCGGGCCGCCTTGGCGTCGGTGACCGGGAGGATGCCCTCGATCTCGACCAGGAGCGCTTCCTTGGCCTGCAGGTTCTCGACCTGTTCGGCGTTCTCCTCGGCCTGGACGGCGTCGCGGGCGCCGAAGAACAGGTCCTGCGCGGCCCGGAAGCGCGCCCAGAGCTTGTCGTCGACTTCGCGCGGCGCGGGGCCGGCGGCCTTCCACTGCCGCATCAGGTCCCGGAAGCGGCCAGAGGTCGGACCCCAGTCGTTGGACGAGGCGAGCGTCTCCGCCTCGGCTGCGAGCCGCTCCTTCACGACCGCGGCCTCCTCACGCTTGGAGGAGAGCTCGGCGAAATGCTGCTTGCGGTGCCGCGTGTACGTCGTCCGCGCCGACGAGAACCGGTGCCACAGCTCGTCATCGGATGACTTGTCCAGCCGGGGAAGGGCCTTCCACTCGTCGAGCAGTTCGCGCAAACGAGTAACACCGTGCCGCCAGTCCGTACCGGCCGCGATCGTCTCGGCCTCGGTGGCGATCTTGGTTTTCGCGGAGCGGGCTTCCTCGACCTTCGCGGCGCGTTCGGCCTTGCGGCGTTCGCGCTGCTGCGCGACCAGCGGGGACAGCGCCTCGAGCCGGCCGCGGAGGCCGTCCAGGTCGCCGACCGCCTGCGCGTCCTCGAGGGCGCTGCTGACCTTCTTCACCGCGGCGCGGGCGTCGTCCGGCGAGACCGTGCCGGCCTGGACGCGCTGCTCCAGCAGCTCCACCTCGAAGGCCAGCGCGTCGTACCGGCGGGTGTAGAAGGCGAGCGCCTCCTCGGGGTTCGCGTCCGGCCACTGGCCGACCGCCCGTTCACCGTCCTTCGTCCGTACGAAGACCGTTCCGTCCTCGGCTACCCGGCCCCAGTTCTCTCCGGCCACAACTCGCCCCTTCCGGCGGTATGCACTGCGCTCATGCCCATTCTGGTCAGTCCCCGGTCCAACCGCGCGAACAGGGCCTGTCCGGGCGCGTCGAGCCAGTATCTCGACGCTCAGCCTTTCATCCTCGCCTCCTGGCGCGCTGCGCGTCGCTCGGCGGGCACAGCGCCGCGTTGGAGGACGAGGCACGGAGAAACCCACTCCGAGCCTCGTCCTCCGCCTTGCGCTGCACTCCGCCGAGCAACTGCTCGCAGCTGCCAGGAGGCGAGGATCAAAGGCCTATCCCTGAACAATCACAAACTCCCAGCTCAGGCGCAACGGTGTTGCGTCACAATCCGGTTCGTTCTCACCGTACGCAGACCGGTAGCCTTGGTGGGTCCCGAACCGTTCCAGGAAGGTCTGTCGTGCTCATCGCCGGGTTCCCCGCGGGGTCGTGGGGTACGAACTGCTACGTCGTCGCCACCGGCCAGGGCGCGGAATGCCTCGTCATCGACCCCGGAATGGACGCTGCCCCGGGGGTCGAGCAGGTGGTCCGGGAGAACAAGCTGAAACCGGTCGCGGTGCTGCTCACGCACGGTCACATCGACCACATGTTCTCGGTGCTCCCGGTCTGCGGTACGTACGACGCGACCGCCTGGATTCACCCGGACGACCGGCACTTGCTGGCCGATCCGATGGCCGGGATCAGCCCGGAGACGGCCCGGATGCTGCTCGGTGGCAAGCACGAGTTCGCCGAGCCGGACGACGTCGCCGAGCTGACCGACGGGCAGCGCGTCCAGCTCGCGGGCCTGGACTTCACCGTCGACCACACCCCCGGGCACACCAAGGGTTCGGTCACGTTCACCACGCCGTACGACGGGCCGGAGGACGTACCGGCTGTGCTGTTCTCCGGGGACGTGTTGTTCGCCGGGTCGATCGGCCGGACGGATCTGCCTGGCGGCGATCATCCGGCGATGCTGCATACGTTGGCCACCAAGATCCTGCCGATGCGCGACGAGATCGTCGTCCTGCCGGGTCATGGTGGCCAGACCACGATCGGCCGGGAAAAGGCGACCAACCCCTACTTGCAGGACCTGGAGATACAGAACATATGAGCAAGGCCAAATGAGTAAGATCAGCCCATTGAGTGGGTTCCCCGAATTCCTGCCGAGTGAGCGGATCGTCGAGCTGGCGTTCCTGGACACCATCCGGGAGACGTTCGAGCTGCACGGTTTCGCGTCCGTCGAGACCCGTGCGGTCGAGCCGGTCGAGCGGCTGTCCAATCAGGGCGAGGACGCCGACAAGGAGATCTACGGCGTACGCCGGCTGGCCGCGAACGCCGACGAGGACGCGGCCCTCGGACTGCACTTCGACCTGACCGTGCCGTTCGCCCGGTACGTGCTGGAGAACAGCGGCAAGCTGGTCTTCCCGTTCCGGCGGTACCAGATCCAGAAGGTGTGGCGGGGTGAGCGGCCGCAGGAGGGCCGGTACCGCGAGTTCACCCAGGCGGACATCGACATCATCGACAGTGGCGAGCTGCCGTTCCACTACGAGGTCGAGCTGCCGCTGGTGATCGCGGACGCGTTCCGCAAGCTGCCGATCCCGGCGTTCCGGATTCAGGTGAATACGCGGCAGATCCCGGAAGGCTTCTATCGCGGCCTGGGCATCGAGGACATCGTCGGTACGCTCCGGATCGTCGACAAGCTGGACAAGATCGGCCCGGACAAGGTCACTGACCTGCTCACCGCGTCCGGACTGTCGGCAGAGACCGCGAAGCAGGTGCTGCGGCTGGCCGAGATCTCCAGCACGGACGCGTCGTTCGCGGATCAGGTGCGCGCGCTGGGCGTCCAGCACGACGTACTCGACGAGGGTCTCGAGCGGTTGTCGCAGATCATGACAGCGGCCAACGAGCACGCGCCGGGGCTGCTGGTGGCGGATCTGAAGATCGCCCGCGGTCTCGACTACTACACGGGTACGGTCTATGAAACGCAGCTGATCGGCGACGAGGGGTACGGGTCGATCTGCTCCGGCGGACGGTACGACTCGCTCGCGTCGGACGGCAAGACCACGTACCCCGGGGTCGGGATCTCGATCGGCGTGTCGCGGCTCGTGCACCGGTTGATCAGCAAGGGCCTGGTGAGCGCGAGCCGGCGGACGCCGACCGCCGTCCTGATCGCGCTGAACACCGAAGACGACCGGGCCGAGGCGATGCGGACCGCGATCCAGCTCCGCGGCCGGGGGATTCCGGTCGAGGTGGCGCCGGCGGCGGCGAAGTTCGGGAAGCAGATCAAGTTCGCCGATCGGCGCGGGATTCCGTTCGTCTGGTTCAGTACCGGGAACGGCGCCGAAGTGAAGGACATCCGGAGTGGTGAGCAGGTGCCGGCCGATGCCGCGACCTGGGCGCCGCCCGCCGAAGACGTACGACCGAGCATCATCGAAGAGGAGAAGTCGTGATCCGTAACCGTTCCGCAGGAACGCTCCGCGCATCCCACGCCGGCGAGACCGTGATCCTGGCGGGCTGGGTGGCGCGGCGGCGCGATCACGGCGGCGTGGCGTTCATCGACCTGCGCGACTCCAGCGGCACCGTCCAGGTCGTGATCCGGGACGAGGAGGCCGCGAGCGGGCTGCGGTCGGAGTACTGCCTGAAGATCGTCGGCGAGGTCTCCCCGCGCCCGGAGGGCAACGCGAACCCGAACCTGCCGACCGGCGAGATCGAGATCATCGCCAGCGAGGTCGAGGTACTGAACGAGGCCGCGCCGCTGCCGTTCCCGGTCGAGGAGCACCACGCGACGCCGGTGAACGAGGAGATCCGGCTCAAGTACCGGTACCTGGACCTGCGCCGGCAGGGCCCGGGTGCGGCGATCCGGCTGCGCAGCGAGGTGAACAAGGCGGCCCGGGACGTACTGGCGAAGCACGACTTCGTCGAGATCGAGACGCCGACGCTGACCCGTTCGACGCCGGAAGGCGCCCGCGACTTCCTGGTCCCGGCCCGCCTGCAGCCGGGCAGCTGGTACGCGCTGCCGCAGTCGCCGCAGTTGTTCAAGCAGCTGCTGATGGTGGCCGGCATGGAGCGGTACTACCAGATCGCGCGCTGCTACCGGGACGAGGACTTCCGCGCCGACCGGCAGCCGGAGTTCACCCAGCTCGACATCGAGATGAGCTTCGTCGACCAGGACGACATCATCGCGCTCGCCGAGGAGATCCTGGCCGGGCTGTGGAAGCTCGTCGGGTACGAGGTGCAGACGCCGATTCCGCGGATGACCTACGGCGAGGCGATGGCCCGGTTCGGGTCCGACAAGCCGGATCTCCGGATGGGCCTCGAGCTGGTCGAGTGCACCGAGTACTTCAAGAACACGCCGTTCCGGGTGTTCCAGGCGCCGTACGTCGGCGCGGTCGTGATGCCGGGCGGCGCCGACCAGCCGCGGAAGCAGCTGGACGCGTGGCAGGACTGGGCGAAGCAGCGTGGTGCTCGCGGTCTGGCCTATGTCCTCGTGGGGCAGGACGGCGAGCTGGCCGGCCCGGTCGCCAAGAACCTGTCCGAGGAAGAGCGCGCCGGGATCGCCGATCACGTCGGCGCGAAGCCGGGCGACTGCATCTTCTTCGCCGCCGGTCCGGTCAAGTCGTCGCGGGCGCTGCTCGGCGCGGCCCGGCTGGAGATCGGCCGTCGCGGTGGGCTGCTCGACGAGTCGGCTTGGTCGTTCGTGTGGGTCGTGGACGCGCCGCTGTTCGAGCCGGCCGACGAAGCCACAGCGGCCGGGGATGTCGCAGTCGGTTCCGGCGCCTGGACCGCCGTACACCATGCGTTCACGTCGCCGAAGCCGGATTCGCTGGAGACGTTCGACACCGACCCGGGCTCGGCGCTGGCGTACGCGTACGACATCGTCTGCAACGGCAACGAGATCGGTGGCGGGTCGATCCGTATCCACCGCGAGGACGTGCAGAAGCGGGTCTTCAAGGTGATGGGCCTGACCGACGAGGAGGCGACCGAGAAGTTCGGCTTCCTGCTCGACGCGTTCAAGTTCGGCGCGCCGCCGCACGGTGGGATCGCGTTCGGCTGGGACCGGATCACCGCGCTGCTGGCCGGGACCGAGTCGATCCGGGACGTGATCGCGTTCCCGAAGTCGGGCGGTGGGTTCGACCCGCTGACCGCGGCGCCGGCCCCGATCACGGCGGCCCAGCGCAAGGAAGCCGGCGTGGACGCGAAGCCGGAGAAGAAGGGCGAGTAGCAGCTTTTTGGCCGATTGCCGTACATCGCTGGATGTACGGCAATCGGTCGCGCGCCTGACGACAAGAGACTGTTCGGTCACTTAGCGTCATGAGGTGACTTCTTCGAATCGTCCGCGGGTCCTGCTGGTTGTTCTGGGTGCGATCGTCGCTCCGGTGGCTGGTCTGCTCGCGATGCTGCTGATGGCAGCCGTGGTGCCGGTGCCTGTGGTGTTCCTGGGCGCCGGTTTGTTGGTGCTGTTCCTGGTCGGCTGGGGGATGGCTCGGCTCGGGCGGTTGCGCGCTGCGGTGCTCTTCGCGGCCGGGTGGTCGGTGGCGTTGGCGCTCGTGTTCTCGTTGGTGTTCCTGCGTCCGTTCCCCGCTCAGCCGGTGGCGGCGGTGCCTGCTGGGGTGGCGTTTTGGTCATTGCCGGACGGGACGCGGCTGGCGTACGTACACAGTCCGGCTACGGGCGGTGTACGGCAGCCGGTTCCGGTGGTCTTTTTGCATGGTGGGCCTGGTACGCCGCATGAGGGGTTGCCGTACGGCACGAAAGAGCTGAACGCGGCTGGGTATGACGTGTACGGGTACGACCAGATCGGTGCCGGACGGTCCACTCGGTTGAAGGACGTCACCAAGTACACGGTGGCACGCAATGTGGCCGATCTGGAGGCGGTGCGGACTGCTATCAAGGCGGATCGGATCATTGTGATCGGGCAGTCCTGGGGTGGGTCGCTGGCGGCGCAGTACTTGGCTGCGCATCCGGATCGGGTTGAGAAGGTGGCGTTCACTTCGCCGGGGGAGATTTGGCCGAAGGCGCATCCGGAGACCGAGGTTTCGCCGTGGAATCGGCTGACCGGGGCGGACAAGAAGCGGTACGACTCGTTGGTGTCGGCGCCGCGGTTCTTGTTCCAGGCGGTCTTGCTGGGCCTCAATCCGCGGGCGGCGCATGCGGTGGTGGGGGATGCGGAGGCGGATTCGCGGTTGCATGAGATCGCGTTGACGGGGCGGGGGTTGGGTGGGTGCGCGGGCGGTCCGGAGGGTACGGGGCACAACAATCCGCAGGGGTTCTATACGAATCAGCTGACGAATGCGGATTTCGATCAGATTGCCGATCCGCGGCCGGTGCTTCGTACGCTCAAGACGCCGGCGCTGGTGTTGCGGGCGGAGTGTGACTACGTACCGTGGGTGGATACCCGGGAATACCGCGACACGTTGCCTGGAGCAACGATGGTGTACATCCCGGGGGCTGGGCACGGGATCACTGGGCAGGCTGGTCCGGCGTACTTGAACGCGATCATGCGCTTCCTGGCGGGGCAACCGCTGACCGCCTACAAGGGCGAGGCTGACCCGGCCGGCTGAGCACGCCGTCGGATCGGTACCGAAGGACGGGTAGTGGTGCGGCCGGCAGCCGCCGAACGCGGGTGCCGCACGCTCAAGGTCGTGCAGAGGTGGGGACGACTACCCGTTCTTCGGTTCGCGGTGGCGCCGGCGGTTGGGGTCGGCCAGGCCGGCTTGGTGGCCGAGGATTGCCAGTTGGACTCGGTCGCGGGCCGACAGCTTGGTGAGGATGCGGCTGACGTGGGTTTTGGCGGTGCCGAGGCTGATGTGCAGGTCGGTGGCCAGCTCGGCGTTGGTGCGGCCGCGGGCGACGAGGGCCAGGACTTCGCGTTCGCGGTCGGTCAGGCCGGCTAGTAGGCGTTCCGTGGCTGGGTCGGTGCGGGGTGCGCCGGGTGGGGTCCAGGTGGTGGCGATCCGGCGGGCGATACTCGGGGCGAGCAGTGCGTCGCCGGCCGCCGCGGTACGGATTGCTTGCAGGAGTGCGGGTGCTTCGAAGTCCTTCAGCAAGTACCCGCTGGCGCCGGACCGGAGCGCGATCATCACCGAGTCATCGGTGTCGTAGCCGGTCAGCACGATGATCTTCGTACCGACGAGTGCGGGGTCGGCTGTGATCGCTCGGGTCGCCGTCAGTCCTTCACCGCCGGGCATGCGGATGTCCATCAAAACCACATCCGGCCGAAGCTCCCGCGCCAACCGCACCCCCGAAGGCCCATCCGCCGCCTCCCCAACTACTTCAAGATCTCCCTCCGCCGAAACGAGCGCGCGCAACCCACTTCGCACCAACTCCTGATCATCAACAACCAAAACCCCGATCACAAACCCTCCACCCCCAGCACCATCCTTCCGCCCAGACCGGTCCGCTGGTTTGGGACAGTCGCGCGTACGCGGAAGCCGCCGCTCGGTCCGGCACCGAGCTCCAACCTGCCGTCCACCAGCGCAAGCCGCTCCCGCATCCCGCGCAACCCATGCCCACCAGCACTCAACCTGTCAGCATCGGGTCCGGTGCCGTTGTCGGTGATTGTCAGGTCGAGTGACTCCGGCTGCCACGTCAGCTCGACCTGCACGGAGCTGGCCTGGGCGTGGCGGCGGGTGTTGGTCAGGGCTTCTTGGGTTATGCGGTAGAGGGTGACGGCGATCAGGGGATCGCAGGCGCGGGGTTTGCCGGTGACGTGGTACGTGGCGGGTGGGCCGTCGACAGTGCTGGATTCCACCAGGGCGGGTAGATCGTCCAGACCTGGCATCGGGCCAGTTTCCTCGCTTCGGAGTACGCCGAGCAGTTCCCGGATCTCCCGCGACGCCCCAGCACCCGCAGTACGGATCCGCTGCAGCGCCGCCCGCGCGTCGTCCGGCTGACTGTCGAACAACTGCAGCCCGACCATCGCCTGCATCGACACCGCCTCGATCGACTGGGTGATCACATCATGCAGATCACGCGCGATCGCCAGCCGTTCCTCGGTCACTCGTCGCTCGATCGCCTGCGCGCGAGCGGTACGCTCCGCCTCCGCCCGCGCGTTCATCGCCGTACGACGGAATGCGAGCGCCCGCCCAATCGTGAATGCCAGGACCAGCCACCCGATCGTTCCGACCAGATCACTCCCGGCCCGAGTCGTCACGGCCGCGATGACGAACGCCGGAAGCGCAGCAAGCGCCGTCCAGCCGATCGCCCGCAGCCGCAGGTCCAGCGCGCCAACGGTGCCCACGGCAACAGCAAATGACAGCAGGAACGGACCGTCCAGCAGGGGAGTGATCGGCAACAACTGGCCGGCAGCGCCGAGCAGACCGATCAGCCCGGTCACGGGCAGCGGTGCGTACCGGCGCCACACCAGCGGCACACTCACGATCACGGCGTACGCGACGGCTGCCAACTGCTCGCCGGTCGACGCGGAATGCCCGCGCAACGTGACAACGCCGACCAGCGCGACGAACCCGGCGAGGCCGGCGTCAACGAGTCGGTGTTTCGCCATGACGATCCCGAGTGTACGACGGCCGCCGCGCCGGAGCGGCTGTGAAACGGCAAAGGAAAGGGTTGAGGTCTTCGAGTGTTTGGAGGAAACTGGCGGCGTTGTGGAAATGCTTGGTTAGGTTTTCACGACAACCGCCCCCTCCTACCGCCCCAGGAGTTGTTCGATGCGTCGTTTTCTGACAGCTGTGCTCGCCTGCCTAGGCATCACCGCGACCGCTCTGGTCGCCACACCCGCGTACGCGACCGGTTTCAGCACGTACGGCAGCGGCGTCAACGTCCGCTCCGACGCGTACCTGTCGTCCGCGGTCGTTCGTACGCTCAGTGGACCCACCTCGATCGACGTCGACTGCCAGAAGCACGGCGACCGGGTCAGCAACTCGGACGGAACCAGCGAGTGGTGGGCGCACGTGCCCGCGCTCGGCGGCTACGTGACCGTCGTGTACATCTCGGTGCCCGAGGACAAGCTCCCCGGCGTCCCCGAGTGCGGTACCGACAACCCGCCGCCGGCCGACGGCGACATCACGCTGGCCGACGTCCAGGCCATGTTCGGTACGCGGATCGCGAACCCGTCCATTGTCGAGACCGGGCTCCCGTCGCTGAACCAGGCGATGCGGGACGCGAACATCAACACCCCGTACCGCAAGGCCGCCTTCCTCGCCACGCTGGTGCACGAGTCGCGGCTGGAGTACAACATCCGCGAGATCGGCGACACCCGGCTGTACGGCGGCCGCGGGTACATCCAGCTCACCGGTGACTTCAACTACGGCCCGGCCGGTCAGTACTTCGGCATCGACCTGCTCGGCAACCCGGATCTCGCGATGTCGCTGCAGTGGAGCGCACCGATCGCCCGCTGGTACTGGACAGTTGCCCGCAACATCAACCCGTACGCGGACAATCTGGACATGGGCCGGGTGAACGCGGCAATCGGCTACCCGGCCGGCGCGGAGGACCAGCGGCGCTGCGACTCGTTCAAGAACGCGATCCGCTACCTGACCGGGTCGGTTCCGTCCGGTGTGATCTGCACTCGCCCGTCGCCGCTGAAGGGTGACACCAGCAAGCTCACCCGCACCCAGTTCGACGCGCTCGCCAAGAACGGCGGGGGTCTGGGCTAGCCCCTTGTAGGAGGGTTTCGCGGCGGAGGCGGGAGCTTTTTGCCCTGTCTTTGCCGAGAAACCCTCCTAGCTTCGATCAGGTGGTCGGTGTGGCGACGACCCAGGTTTGGTCGGGGGTCAGGTACGCGGTGCGGTGCAGGCCGGCTTCGGCCAGTTGACGGGCCAGCTGATCCTCGGTGAGATTCTGGGTGAGGATGTGCTGCGACCAGGACTTGCCGCCGACGGTGTGGGTGAGAGTCGCGGACTGGCGGCCGTCGGGGAACTCCTCGAGGTCGGAGATCACCATCGTGCCGCGGTCGCTCGTCATCACGACCGGTCCGCGCAGCATGCCCGGAGTCTGCTGCTGCAGGATGACCGAACCACCGGGGCGTACGTGGTAGGCGCACGTTTGCAGTAAGCGCAGCCGCTCCGCGTCGTCGGCGACGTTGATCAGGTACGACATCATCAGCACAAGATCGAACCGCCGCTCCAACCGAAGCTCCCCAATCGTCGAACAGACCGTCTCAATGCCCGCCGCCCCGCCGGGCGGCTCGGCCGGCAGTGAGGCGGCTGGTGTCTCGGCGGGCGTCGAGGTGGCTGGTGTCTCGGCCGGCAGTGAGGCGGCTGGTGTCTCGGCCGGCGTCGAGGTGGCTGGTGACTTGGCGGGCGTCGAGGTGGCTGGTGTCTCGGCGGGCGTCGAGGTGGCTGGTGACTGGACCGGCGGCAACGGGGCTGGTGACTCGGCCGGCGTCGAGGTGCCTGGTGACTGGGCCTGCGGCGACGTGGCTGGTGACTGGGCCGGCGTCGAGGTGGCTGGTGACTCCGCGGTTGGTGACTGCGCGGTTGGACCGGTGGGCGGTTGTGTGGGTGGAGGCCCGGAGGATGGTTCGCGGACTCGGGCGATCATGTCGGGGGACTCGTCGACCGCGACCACGTGGTGGCCGAGTGCGGCCAGTGCGCGGGTGATCCGGCCGGTGCCGCAGCCGAGTTCGAGCACGGTGCTGCCTGGATCGATTGCCCCGTTGATCAGTTCGTCCTCGCCGTGCACCGGCGTGACCTCGTACAACTCGACCGCGCTGCCGTCCGGCGTGTGCGGTCCCGGTCCACTGCCACCCTGTCCGACTCTCATCTCTCCACCCTCGCTGGAGCCCCACCCCGCGCCGATTCTTTCGGCTCAGACCGAATGTCCGCGCGATCAGACAGAAGGTCCGAGCGATCACGTCGAATGTCCGCGCGATCAGACCGACGGTGGCGTGATCAGACCGAATGTCCGAGTAGCCAGACCGAAGGTCCGGGCGATCACGTCGAATGTCCGCGCGATCAGGCCGACGGTGGCGTGATCAGGCCGACGGTCCGGTGACGAGTGTGACTGTTCCGTCGATCGTCGTCGCGAGCTCTGCCGCCGACTGGCCGGCGCGCTCGCGGACCCGGAGCCCGAGCACGAGCGTGAACACCAGGTCCGCCACCTGCTCGACGTCCAGGCCGGCCGCAAGCTCGCCCGTACGCCGCCCGCGATCCAGCAGCGCCGTCAGCGCTTCGCGGGTGGTGCTGAACGCGGCGCCGACCCGCTCGCTCACCCCCGCGTCGGCGGTGCCTAGCTCGGTCGCCGAGTTCACCACCAGGCAGCCGCGCCCGTCCACGTGGCTGACGGTCCACACCAGCCAGTCGCGCAGTACCTCCGCGACCGGGCCGTCGGCGCCGAGCCGTTCCGCGGCCTCGGCCGACCGACACCCGGTCGGCCAGCCGCTGGACGGCCCGCCCTTCATCCCCGGCTCCGCATGCTCCGTCTCGCGGTAGTGATCGAGCGCGCGCAGGAACAGCGAATGCTTGTCCGTGAACGTGCGATACAGACTGCTCGACGTCAGCTCCAGCTCACTCCCGAGATCCCGCACCGAGGTCGCGTTGTACCCGCGCCGCCAGAACACCCCGGCCAACACCACCCCGTTTGAGGGGCCGACCCCTCAGCCAACGGGTTGACCCCCAAGAACCCCCCGGCCAAACCCACCACCTCAGGGGCCAACCCCTCAGCATGCGCAGTACCGGCCCGGGTCGGCGCGGCGCGGGCATCGTTTGAGGGGTCGGCCCCTCGGTTGATGGGTTGGCCCCTGAGAATCTCGCGGCCAAACCCACCAGCTCGGGGGTTGGCCCCTCAGACGTCGCAGGACCGGGGTGGGGACGGCGCGAGACGGCCGTTATCTTCGGTGGGGTCGGCGCCGCCAACGTCTTCGGCGTACCGCTCGGCACCGTGGTTGGCAACTGGGTCGGCTGGCGGGCTGCCTTCGCCGGGCTCGGGGGTCTTGTCCTGCTGACGTTGCTCGCCTTGCGGCCCCGGCGCCGGCGGCGTTCACCGGCTGATGATGGTGCTGCCGCGGCTGGTCGCCGATGAGCCGATTGCGGTCCGCAAGCTGGCTCGCCAGTTCGGCATCCCGGGCGTACGCGTCGGCATCCTTGTCACGGTCCTGGTCGTGACGGGGCATTTCACGGCGTACACCTTCGTGAGCCCGGTGCTGCAGGATCTCAGCGGTGTCGACGAAAAGCTGGTCGGCCCACTGCTGTTCGGCTTCGGTATCGCCGGTCTGACCGGCTACTTCATCGCGCCGTGGGGGCTCGCCCGGGGCGTACGCGCGACCGTCGCCGTGATCGTCATCGCACTGGCGGCGATCCTGCTCACCTTCCCCTGGCTCGGAACCGGGGCGGCCGGCGGGATCACGCTGTTGATCCTGTGGGGACTCGTGTACGGCGGGGTGTCGGTCAGCTTGCAGACGTGGATGATCCGGGCCGCGCCGCGAGCCGTCGAGGCGGTGTCCACGCTCTGGGTGGCGATGTTCAACCTGGCGATCGGGATCGGCGCCTTCGGCGGCGGCCTCGTGGTCGACGCGCTGCCGCTGCGGGGCGTACTGCTGGCGGCCGCGTTCTTGTCCTCCTGGCCGGCGGGACGGTCGCAGTCGCGCGAGTCAGGTTCTAAGCTCGCAGCATGGGTGGCATCGTCGTGCCGGTGGAGTTGTTGCCGCGGTTGCGGCTGGCACGAGATGTTGCTGACCGCAACTATGCCGGGCCGCTCGACCTGGCCGGGCTGGCGGCGACCGCCGGGGTGTCCAAGTACCACTTCCTGCGCTGTTTCGCGGCGACATACGGCGAGACGCCGATGCAGTACGTCACCCGCCGCCGGATCGAGCGTGCGACGGACCTGCTCCGCGCGACGAACCTGACGGTGACGGAAGTGTGCACGCTGGTCGGGTACAGCAGCCTGGGTTCGTTCTCGCAGCGGTTCACCGAGCTGGTCGGGATGCCGCCGACCGAGTACCAGCGGACGCAGACCGGCGCGCGGATCCCGGGCTGCTTCGTGTTCATGCTCGGTCTGAACTCCGCAATTCCGGAGAAGCCGCCGGCCGATCCGGACCGCTAGCGTCGGTACGACCGACGATCTGGAGGAACTGTGATCACCAACATCAGCCTGTTGAGTGTCTTCGTGACCGACATCGACGAGGCGAAGGCGTTCTACACCGAGAAGCTCGGGTTCGTGCTGAAGGACGACATCCACCTGCCCGGGTACCGCTGGTGCACGGTGTACCACTCGAGCCACCCGGAGCTGGAGCTCCAGCTCGCGCTGCCCGGCCCGCCGCTGGACGAAGAGTCGGCGGACGCGGTGCGGCGGATGATGGCGAAGGGCAATCTGCACGGGTTCGGGATCGCGACCGACGACTGCCGGAAGACGTTCGCCGAGCTGAGCGCGAAGGGCGTCGAGTTCATCCAGGAGCCGTCCGACCGTCCGTACGGGGTGGAGGCAGTGCTCCGCGACAACTCCGGCAACTGGCTGGTCCTGGTCGAACAGAAGAAGTACAGCGCCGGCGACTTCTCCTGACGCGGTGGGTGGGCGGCGGGTGGTGGGGGTGTACGGCATGCTTGGCGGATGCAGATTTCTGTCGATCCGGTCGGGCTGACGCCGCCGTACGAGCAGGTGCGTTCGCAGATCGAGACCCTGATCCGGACCGGCGAGCTGGCCCGCGGCACCCGCCTGCCCACCGTCCGCCAGCTCTCCCTGGACCTCGGCCTGGCCGTGAACACGGTCGCCCGCGCGTACAAGGAACTCGAAGCCGACCACCTGATCGAAACCCGCGGCCGCAACGGCACCTTCGTCCTCGCCTCCCGCAGCCGGGTGGACGACGAGCCTTCCCAGTCAGCCGCGGCCGCGCTCGCCCAGGCCGCGCACCGCGCCGAACTCTCCCTCGCCGAAGCCACCGAACTCCTCCGCCGCGCCTGGTAGCTGCTTGTATCAACCGCATGTGGACATGACTCCGCGGAAGTAGCAGGTGTTCGTTGGGGGCGCCGGTGTACTAGGGGGAGTTATGGCTGACAGCATGACTGTGTTGCGGAAGGCCGGGCCGCCGGGGGTGAAGCGGAACATCGCGGTGCTGGGGGACGGGTTCACCGCGGTGGATCAGGTCGCGTACAACAACTGGGTGCAGACGACGCTGATCGACGGCGTCTTCGGGCACGACTACTTCAGTGAGGACGCGTCCGCGTACAACATCTACCGGGTGAACCTGGAGTCGGTGGACTCAGGCGTGAGCACCCGGACGTACGACGAGCACGGTACGCCGACCGATCCGTCCGACGACACGATCTCGGCGCAGACGGTTCACGACACCGCGCTGGGGATGATCTTCAGCGGGTCCTGGGCGCACTGCTGGCTGGAGTACGGCACCGACACCGAGACACGGATCCAGGCCGCGCTGAACAAGTGGGTGCCGGACTGGAACGAGTTGCTGGTCGTACTGAACAACCCGAACTACGGCGGTTGTGGTGGCGGCGGCCGGGCGCACGTACCGATGGGTGTGAACTGGACCGTGATCGCCCACGAGTTCGGTCACGGGATCGGCGGTTTCGCGGACGAGTACTCGGCCGGTGGGGCGTACAGCGGCAGTGAACAGGGCTGGATCAACCTGACCACGATCACCGACCGCGCGACCACCAAGTGGGCGAACCTGATCGCCCCGTCGACCCCGCTGCCGACCGGTACCGGCTCCGCCGCGAACTACAACAACGGACCGCGGCCGGCGGACTGGAACAGCAACACCGACGTCGGGCTGTTCGAGGGCGGCGGCACGCTGAACACCGGCATCTACCGGCCGGTCGAGAACTGCCGGATGAACGGCAACACACCGCCGTACTGCCCGGTCTGCTACACGTCCATCAAGACCGCGCGGGACCACGAGACCGGTCACCACTTCCGCAACGCGTACGCGGGGCGCTTCTACGGCACCGGTCACAGCGACCTGCTGCTCCACCACGGCACGTCGATCCAGCTGTTCCGTGCGGACGGGACGGCGCTGGAGCACACGTACAGCGCGGTCGAACGGGTGCCGGGGTCGTGGCAGTTCATGCCGAACGACCAGGTGTATGTCGGCGACTTCGACGGTGACGGTACGGACGAGGTGGCGATCTTCAACGGCGTGGACTGGGTGATGCCGTACCTCGGGTTGCTGAAGTCGGACGGCGCCGGCGGTCTGCGGCTGGTCGCGCGGTACGACGGGGACATCCCGGGCTGGGGCGGTTTTGCTGCCCATGACCGGTTCTTGGTCGCTGATGTGAACGGTGACGGGCGCGACGACCTGGTCGTGGTGAACACCGATGACTGGTCGATGCCGTACGTCGGTTTGCTGCGCTCGACCGGGAACGGGTTCTGGGTGAGTCAGCGGTATGACGGTGACATTCCGGGCTGGGGTGGATTGGCGCGGCACGACGAATTCTTCGTCGGTGATTTGACCGGCAACGGCAGCGATGATCTGGTCATCTTCAACGGTGACGATTGGGCGATGGCGTACGTCGGATTGTTCCGCGCCGGGTCGTCCGGTTATTCGATGATGCATCGGTATGACGGCGATATCCCGGGCTGGGGCGGACTTGCACAGCACGACCGGTTGATTCTCGGTGATTTCGACGGGGACGGGAAATGCGATGTGTTCGTCTTCAACGGGGACGACTGGGCGATGGCGTACCTGGGGATGTTCCGGTCGACCGGGTCGGCGTTGGCGTACGTGCACCGGCATGATGGTGATGTGCCTGGATGGGACGGTTTGGGGCGTCACGATCAGTTCTTCGCGGCTGACATCGACGGCACCGGACGGTGCGATCTTTGGGCCTGGAACGACCAGGATTGGGCGACCGAGTACCTGGGGCGGATGCTCAGTTCCGGGGTTGCGCTGAAGGCGGATTACGTCGGTGACTGGGTGGGCGAATGGAACCTGGGATCGGTGGATCGGTTCGAGCCGGCGCGGCTGACCGGGCGGCGCGGGCGGCCGCAGTTGTTCGTACACAACACCGATTGGTTCGGCGTGATCGACGGGCGGCGGGGGATTATGTTGGATCGCATCTACTACCGCTGGATTCACAACTACCGCTACGGCCGGAACTGGTAAGGGGGCCCGACAATGAAACAACCCAAAGGCAGCAAACGAGACCAGCGCATCACCCCGGACCGCCGGCCGTCCAAACCCCCAGCAGGCGAAACCCGCCGCCGACACGCGGCAGTCCCACCACACGCTGGGCGGGTCAAAGCAGATCCTTCACGACCGGAGCAGTCCGGCGCGGGACGGGCGGAGGGTGCGGGCACGGAGCGTGCGATCCGTCGTGAGCCGGGACGGGCCGCGAAACCCGCCTTCGACCCCAAGGCGGCGGCGTCGGCGCGACCAGGCGAGCATCGGGCCGAGCAGCAGGCCGGAGCGGCGGCCGGACAATCCCCGCAGGAGCGGGCCGGTGCGGCGGCTGGACAATCCCCGCAGGAGCAGGCCGGTGCGGGGGCCGCACAATCCCCGCAGGAGCGGGCCGGTGCGGCGGCTGGGCAGCCGCCGGTTGGCGGTTGGGGGGATCAGGTGGCGGTTGAGTCGGGGCGTAGTGGGGTGGCGGGGGAGCAGTATGTGCGGTTGCGGATTCGGGTGCGTGGGGATCGGTTGACTGTGCTGGACAGTCATCTGGTGGACGGTCCGCTTGCGCAGACGGCTGCCTTCCAGGGCGCGAACGCGTATGAGGTCACGTACCAGGACCGCCTGCTCCACGCAGGTACCGTTGCCGACCCGAACACCCAGCGCTCCTTCCCCAACCCGCAAGGACCGGCCGAGCAGCAAGGGCACAACGTCACCCCACGCGAGGTGTACGAGTTCATCGCGCGCGTGCCGGCGGCCGACGTCACTCCGGACACGCGGACGGGAATCCGCGTCCGCCTGCACCAGATCCAGGAACCGACCACGACGGACCGCCTCGGCGCCGCCCCGCTGGCCGCGCAGTTCGAGGGCCGGATCACCCCGGTCGCCGAACTCGTCGGCCTGCCGGAGTCCGCGCTCCCCGAGGCGATCGACGCCCGCGGCGGCCGCACCGGCACCGGCCGCTGACCCGCCGCCGACCAGCTGCCGACCAGCTGCCGACCAGCTGCCGACCAGCTGCCGACCAGCCGCGGACCAGCTGCCGAGCGGCCGATGGTCCGCCGCTGACGGGCCGCCGGCCGCCGACCGGCCGCCGACCCGCCGCTGACCGGCCGCCGACCCGCCGCTGACCGGAGCTGCGTTCACCTGATGGTGACCGTGAACAGGTGAGCACTTGTTCATGGTCACCAGCGGGTGTGCACGCCCCACCGGAAACGATTCCAGAAAGTCGTCACCCGGACGCGACGAGCTATGTACACACTGTCGCCGCGTTGCTACATTCCCCGCAGATTTGACATCGATGTCAACCTCAGGGAGTGGTCACGATGGTTTCGAGACGGACGTTCCTGGCGGGCAGCGGTGCGGCGACGGTGGGTGGGTTCGGGCTGGTACCGGGCCGCGCGACCGAGGCGCAGGCTGCGGTTTCATCGACGTCCGGCAGCCCCGCTCGGCTGCTGCCGGTGTTCAACCGCCCACGACACCTGGACTACGGCGACGTCAGCAAACTCAGCGGGGGAGACCAGACCTTGCTGACAACGTTGCAAGGCGTCGTCAACCGTACTGAGCCGGAGCTGTACTTCATCTACGACACCGGGACCACCAGCGTCCCGGACGCCAAATGGCTGGCCGACATGCGCCTGCCGACCAAGCTGTACAAGAACCCGCTCGACCTGGTCGCCAAGTACCGGAACCGGATCCGCGGCGCGATCGTCCACGATCCGGCCGTACCGGACTCGCTGAACGTCGCGACCACCCTGGCCGGCCTGGAGAACGCGGTCGTCGCGGACGCGGATCAGGCCAAGGCGCACGGTCTGAGGATCGTGAAGGACCTGCGCGGGATGTTCGACGACGATCGCGTGAAGACGTACCGGTGGCAGCTGGACAACCTGTTCCCGCGTGTCACCAAGCAACTGCTGGCGGGTCTGCCACCGACTCGCGTGGTCGACGTGGAGAACGTCCAGTGGCTGGAGATCGCCCGCGAGACCAAACAGATCCGCGACTCGTCCAACCGCGGCACGTACAACCTGGACGTTTCCGCCAAGCTCGGCAAGGAGGCTGTGTACGTACGGTTCGCGGACTCGTTCGCCGACGACGGATGGGGTGCGTCGGTACGGCACGTGGTGGTGACCGCTAACGGTACCGAGTTCGCCCGCTTCGAGCCGAACAGTCCGGAAGAGGAGCCGTACCTCTTCGACGGATCGCACTCCTCGATCGGCGGTGAGGCCAACCGGTTCGCCGACGGCGGCAACTACTGGATCTACCGCTTCCAACCACCCGCTGGTACTACCTCCCTGGTCGTCACCGTGGAGATGTGGAACCAGTACCTGGTGTCCGCTACCGACACCGCACCGACCCGGATCGAGCCGTTCGCGTACTTCCGGGACTACGTGGTCGCCACCAAGGCCATGGTCAGCTGGTTGCCACCTGGTGGTGCTACCGGTGACCTGTTGATCGAGCACTTCACGAAGTACCCGACGCTGGCCCCGTACATGGGCTGGTTCGCGAACGACGTCTCTGGTGAGTGGGATGGCGTGGACCTGGCTTCGAAGGGCGGCTCGCCAGTAGTAGCGGCCGACTTCTACATGAACGGCACTGTGCACGCCGGCTTCACCGCACCGATCTCCGACAAGCCGCGTCCGATCAAGCGGATCAGCAAGCCACAGAACAAGGTGTACCTCACGCTGACGTTCGGGGAGGGCGACAACATCCAGTACTGTCAGCGGCGGCTGCGGGACATCTGGGATGACCCGAAGCGCGGCCTGGTACCCACCAACTGGACGATCAGCCCACTGCTGGCCGAGACAGGTCCTGGTCTGTACAGCCACTTCCAGCGGACTGCTACGGCCAACGACCTGCTGGTCTGTGGACCGTCCGGTGGCGGCTACACGTACCCGGCGTCGTGGAAGGCGAGTGAATTGACGCAGTACCTCAAGATGACCGGTGGATTCATGCAGCGGACCGGACTGGACGTGGTGTACGCGTACAGCGGCCGCCAGAACGACCAGTGGGTGCTGCTGTCGACGGAGATCGCCGAGGGGTACGCCAAGTACACACCGACCAAGGGGATCATGCAGACGTGGGACGGCGACCCACTGACAACCCGCCAGGGCGGTATCCCCGTGACTGGTGGCTGGGGCGCACCCGGTAAGGCTGCGGAGTTCAAAGCCGCACTGGACCAGCGGATAGCCGGCTGGGACGGTGCGAGCCCGCTGTTCATCTCCGGACTGATCGGTGCGTGGTCGTGGACGCCGTCCGACATGGCTGAGCTCGGGGCACTGCTGAGCGGTCCGTACGAGCTGGTGCTGGCTAACGCGTTCTACGACCTGCTCAACCGCGTACTGGCGTAAAGAGGTTGCGGTGGTGGAGCAGGATGAGCAGATGACCCCCGACGAACTGCTCGACGTGTTCCACCGCCGCATCCGCCTGCCGGACGCTGATGCGATCCCAGGGTGGAAACAGGAGCATGTCGGCCTGGTGCATCGGTCGTACGTGGAAGGTGGCGAAGGCGCCGGGTTCGTCGAGACACCACGTGGTCTCGGCGCTGATCCGGATGCGGTCATCGCGCAGGAGCTCGCGTTCTTCCGGGAGCGCGGTCTGCCGTTCGAGTGGAAGACGTACGCGTACGACGAGCCGCACGACCTGGGTGAGCGGCTTCTCCAGGCTGGGTTCAGTAAAGGGGACCCGGAGACGCTGATCCTCGGTGAGGTGGACCGCATCCTGGAGCGCCCGTACGCACTGCCGTCGAAGGTGCGGCTGCGTGAGGTGGAGGGGCCGGACGACTACCACCGGATCGGCGTACTGACTGACACGCTCTGGAACAACGGCCTGGAGCGGATCGTGGAGCGGCTGGCGGGCGAGGCACGGATGTTCCCGGACCGGTTGTCCGTCTTCCTGGTCGAGGACGCGCTGAAGGGACCGGACGGGCTGGCGTTGTCGGCGGCGTGGGTCCGGTTCCACCCCGGCACCGGGTTCGCCAGTCTGTGGGGCGGCGGGACGCTGCCGGAGTGGCGGCGGCAGGGCCTGTACAGCGCGCTGCTCGTCCACCGCGCCCGGCTCGCGAAGGACCGCGGCTACGAGTTCCTCCGCGTCGACGCCTCCGAAGACTCCCGCCCGATCCTGCAAAAACTCGGCCTGCACGCTGTTACAACCACGACTCCGTATGAGTGGACACCCTGACCTGACCTGCGGAACGACACACGAAGGCTGTACGTTGCCTGCATCATGGCCCTGAAAATCGCTTCCCGCTTCCGCCGGCTGCTGCAGCGCCCCGGCTCGATCGATCTCGGCCCGTACGAGCGGCTCACCCAGCTGGTCGGCGAGGCGGAGGAATCCGTCCAGTCCCTGAGCGACGAAGAGCTCACCGAGGCGGTCGCGGAGCTGCGCACCACCGGCGGCCTGCACGAGGACGAGCAGATCGAGTTCCTCGCGCTCGCCCGGGACGCTGGCAAGCGGGCCATCGGCGAGCGGGCGTTCGACGGCCAGGTCGTCGGTGCGCTGGCGATGCTGCAGGGCCGGATCGTCGAGATGGCGACCGGTGAGGGCAAGACGCTGGCCGGTGCGATCGCCGCCGCCGGGTACGCCGTCGGTGGCCGCAAGGTGCACGTACTCGCGGTGAACGACTACCTCGCCAAGCGCGACGCCGAGTGGATGGGCCCGGTGTACGAGCTGCTCGGCGTCACGGTCGGCCATGTCGGCCAGGCGTCGACGCCGGAAGAGCGGCGCACCGCGTACCAGGCCGACGTCTGCTACGTAGCGGTGAACGAGATCGGCTTCGACGTGCTCCGGGACCGGCTCGTCACGGATGTGGCCGACCGGGTCACCGTGGAAGCCGACGTGGCGCTGGTCGACGAAGCGGATTCGGTGCTCATCGACGAGGCCCGCGTCCCGATGGTGCTCGCCGGTGCGACCCGGTCCGAGGCGCTCGATGACGACGTGGTGCAGCTGGTGCGTACGCTCCGGGCCGGCGTCGACTACGAGATCGACGGCGACGGGCGCACCGTCGCACTGACCGACAAGGGCACCGACAAGGTCGAGGCGGCGCTCGACGGGATCAACCTGTACGACGACGAGAACCTGGACCGCCTCACTCAGGTCAACGTCGCGCTGCACGCCGAGGTGCTGCTGCGCAAGGACGTCGACTACCTGGTCCGCGACGGCAAGGTCAGCCTGATCAACAACAACCGCGGCCGGGTCGCCAAGCTGCAGCGCTGGCCGGACGGTCTGCAGGCCGCGGTCGAGGCGAAGGAAGCGGTTCCGGTCAGCGACTCCGGTGAGGTGCTGGACAGCATCACCGTGCAGGCGCTGATCAAGCGGTACAAGTCGCTGTGTGGCATGACCGGTACGGCAGTGGTGGTCGGTGAGTCGCTCGCGGAGTTCTACGAGGTCGATGTCGCGGTCGTGCCGCCGAACAAGCCGAACATCCGCAAGGACGACGAGGACCGGTTGTACCTGACCGTCGCGCAGAAGAACGAGGCGCTGGTCAAGCACATCGGTGTCGTCCACGAAACCGGCCGGCCGATCCTGATCGGTACACACAGTGTCGAGGAGTCGGAGCAGCTGAGCGATCTGCTGCAGGCGGCCGGGATCGAGCACGTGGTGCTGAACGCAAAGAACGATGCCGAAGAGGCGGCGATCATCGCGGAAGCCGGCGTACCCGGGACGGTGACCGTGTCGACGCAGATGGCCGGGCGTGGTACCGACATCCGGCTCGGCGGCAAGGACGAGACGCACGACAAGGAGAAGGCGCTCGAGCTCGGCGGGCTGTACGTGATCGGCACCGGTCTGCACGCTTCGCGGCGGCTCGACGACCAGCTCCGCGGTCGCGCCGGGCGGCAGGGTGACCCGGGCGGCTCGCTGTTCTTCGCGTCGCTCGCCGACGACCTGGTCACGCGGTACTCGGTGTCGTCCGGTCTGCGGCCGCATCCTGATGACACCGGGCGGCTGACCGACCGGAAGTCGATCGCGATGCTCGAGCATGCGCAGCGGGTGGCCGATGGCGCCAACGCCGAGCTGCACCGTACGACCTGGCAGTACAACCGGTTGACCGGGCAGCAGCGCGCGATTCTGCTCGAGACGCGCGAGAAGGTACTGACCGAGGATCTGGCCGCGACTGAGCTGGCCGAGCGGGCGAAGGAGCGGTACGACGAACTGGTCGACGAGGTCGGCGAGGACGTCGTCCAGAGCGCGGCGCGGCGGATCGCGCTCGGGCATCTGGATCGGCGGTGGACCGATCACCTCGCGTACCTGGCTGATCTGCGTGAGGGGATTCACCTCCGGTCGCTCGCCGGTGGGATCGTGCACTTGAAGCCGATCGACGAGTTCAACAAGTCGGCGATCGCTTCGTTCGAGACGCTGATCGAGGACGCCTGGAAGGACGCGGCCGAGACGTTCACGGACGCGGAGATCACCGCCGACGGTCTGGACGAGGAGGCCAGCGGGATTCCGCGGCCGACCGCGACCTGGACGTACCTGGTCAACGACAACCCCTTCGGCACCGAAGCCGACCGAATCCTCGGCCGCCTCCGGAACGCGATCAAGCCCGGCTCGGGAGCCGAGCCGGAGGAGATCCTCGCCGAGGAGTTCGACGAGGACGACCTCCCGGAAGAGCTCCGCGACGCGGACGACCTTCCCGAGGAACTGCGCGACGCGGACGAGAGCGGCTCCGGCGACGACGACCTTCCCGACGAGCTGCGCGACGCGGACGACAAGCCCAAGCGGTAGGGCCTGGGGATTCGACTTTGGTCTAGGGGTGCACGGCCGTCGGCCCGATGCCGGTCGGCGCCCGGTCGCGGGAGGCTCGGGGCATGCCTCGAACGAACCGTGGTCCCTGGTTGCTGATCGTCGACATCGGCGTACCGCTGGCGCTCTTCTACGGGCTCCGGGCACTCGGCGCGAGTGATCTGGTCGCACTGCTCGCCGGGATCATCCCGGGACTGATCAGTTCGGGGATCTCGCTGGTTCGCGAACGCCGTACCGATCTCGTCGGCATGGCCGTCATCCTCAGCATGGTGGGCAGTTCCGTGGTCGCGGTGATCGGCGGCGACGCGCGGTTGCTGCTCGTACGCAACGCCTGGATCAGCCTCCCGTTCGCCGGCATCACGTTGTGGTCACTGCGGCACCCGCGACCCATCTGCTACACCGTCACCCAAGCGATGATGCCGCGCCGGGCGGCCGTGATGGACGAGCTGTGGGAGACGAACCCCAGCTTCCGGCACGCGTGGAAGTGGATCACGATCTACTGGGGGATCGCGTCGATCGCGGATGCGGTCATCCGGGTCGTGCTGGCGTACACGCTGCCGATCTCGATCGTCCCCGCGACCGACCCGATCATCACGGTGCTGACCATCCTCGTACTGCAGATCCCGACCCAGGTGCTGCTCCGGCGAACCGGCACCTGGCACCAGGTCTTCGGCCCCCGCCGCCCAACCATGGCCTAGGGGTTGGCCCCTCGGGTGAAGGGTTGCCCCCTGAAAATCCGAGTGGTCAACCCTTCCGTTCAGGGGTCAACCCGCTTGGTTGCGGCGGGCGACTTTCCGGAAACAATCTGCCGCCGGGTTCCGCGAAGGTGCGGTTGGGCGCGGGTTCGTTAGTGTCGGTGGGGGTGGTTAGGCTGCTGGGGTGAGTGACGGGTTGTTCGATCTGCCGGGGGCGCCGGCGCCGTCCCGCGGTGGCGGGAGTCTGGCCGACATGGATCACACGGCGGCGCCGCTCGCCGTGCGGATGCGGCCGCGTGGGCTGGACGAGCTGGTCGGGCAGCAGCATCTGCTCGCGCCCGGGTCGCCGCTGCGTCGGCTGGTCGAGGGCGATCAGCCGATGTCGCTGCTGCTGTGGGGCCCGCCTGGGACGGGCAAGACGACGATCGCGGCCGTGGTTTCGCACCAGACGAACCGGAAGTTCGTCGAGCTGTCCGCGGTGACAGCGGGCGTGAAGGACGTACGCCAGGTGATCGACGGCGCCCGGCGTGATCTGGCGCGGGCAGCCGGACCGGTGGAGACCGTGCTGTTCATCGACGAGGTACACCGCTTCACGAAGGCACAGCAGGACGCGCTGCTGCCGGGCGTGGAGAACCGGTGGGTGACGCTGGTGGCCGCCACCACCGAGAACCCGTTCTTCTCGGTCATCTCACCGCTGTTGTCGCGCAGTTTGCTGCTCACGCTGGAGTCGCTCACCGACGACGACATCTCCAAGCTGCTGGACCGGGCGCTGGCCGACGAGCGCGGGCTGAACGACGAGTTCGTCCTCGCCGACGACGCCCGCGACCACCTCCTCCGAATGGCCGGCGGAGACGCCCGCCGAGCCCTCACCTACCTGGAAGCCGCCGCCGGCGGAGCTCGCGCCAAGCACGAGCAGACCCTGAAGTACAAGGAAGCAAGCGCCGCGGAGCCGAACAGCACGCCGCGCGGTGGGGGATCGGGAGCGGCAGCGCAGACCGCTGGAACGCAGACCGCTGGAACGTCGGCCGATGCACCGGCGATGGGCGACGTCCCGGGCGAGGGGGCGTCGTCCGGTCGGGTCCCGGGCGAGGTGGCGTCGTCCGGTCGGGTCCCGGGCGAGGCGGCGTCGCCCGGTCGGGTCTCGGGCGAGGCTGCGTCAGCGGGCGCGGCGCCGGGCGAGCGGGCGCAGGATGACGTGGCGCCGAGCGGCGATGTGCCGTCGGGCGAGGTGTCGTCGGGCGAGGTGTCGGCAGGAGTGACGCGGCACGGTGGCGGGGTGTCGCCCGGCGTCGGGCCCGATGGTGGAGCGTCCGAGCAGGCAGGGTTCGGTCAGGGAGCCTCTGACTCGGCGACGTCTGGTGGGGTGGGCCGTGCGGTTATTGACCTGGTGACGTTGGAGACGGCGGTCGATCGGGCGGCGGTGCGGTATGACCGGGCCGGGGATCAGCATTACGACGTGGCGTCGGCGTTGATCAAGTCGATTCGTGGGTCGGACGTGGACGCGGCGATGCACTACCTGGCGCGGATGATCGTGGCGGGGGAGGACCCGCGGTTCATCGCGCGGCGGCTGGTGATTTCGGCGAGTGAGGACATCGGGATGGGTGACCCGACCGCGCTCGGGGTGGCCGTCGCGGCGGCCGACGCGGTGCAGCTGATCGGGATGCCGGAAGCGCGGATCAACCTCGCGCAGGCGGTCGTCGCACTCGCCCTCGCCCCGAAGTCCAATGCGGTGATCACCGCCGTCGATGCCGCGATCGCGGACGTGAAAGCCGGCAAGGTCGGCCCCGTACCGCCGCATCTGCGGGACGCGCACTATGCGGGCGCCAAGAAGATCGGCCACGGCGCCACGTACCAGTACTCACATGACGATCCACGCGGCGTGCTCCCCCAGCAGTACGCCCCGGACGTCATCGACGGCACCGACTACTACACCCCCACCCGCCGCGGCGGCGAGTCCGCGTACGCCGACCGAGTCACCGCAATCCGCAAAATCCTCCGCGACCGCAAGTAGCCCAAACGCAGCCCGCCGGGCAAGGCAGCTGGGCTGGTTGTCGAGCGCGGGCCACACGCGTGGCCGGTGAGCGGGCGGTGCCGCCCGCGGCTGCGCTGGCCGCAGGTGCGCCCTGGTCCGGGGATATCCGTCTCTTGTGACCGATGTGTGGCGGGTGGCTGGGTTGTGGTGTGCGGGTGGACAGGACGTGTGGGTTGGGTGGGTAGTGCACTTGAGCGTGAAGGCGTCGGAGTGTACGGCGTCTCGGGGGTGCACTACCTGTCGAGCTGCCGATTGTCCGCTGTGCGGCCGACGACGGTCGCGGTTGCAGGTCGGTGCCTCGCAGCTCCCCTCCCGGTCACTGACCCACATATCAATCACAAGAGCGGGATCTCCTCTGCTGTTGTGGGTTCTCCACTCGTGTACCAGTGGAGAACCCACAACAGCGGTGGATATCCACCGGTGTGCGGCGGGCTTCGCGGTTGGTGGGGGCGGGGTTGGTGTTCGAAGGTCGGACAGGTTGGGGGTGCGTAGGTGGGGGAATCTGCTGGGTGGGGTGATTGAGGTGCCTGGGCGCGATCGTGTACGCGGGGCGTTTTCGCTGGTGGGGTGGGGGTTTTGGGCGCGGGGAGGTGTGGGTGAGTACTGGGTGGTTGGGGGTGGGTACTGACGGTGAGCTTCGGCTGCGGCGATCTGGTGGGTAGGGTGCTGCACGGCCTGGGGTGAAAGGTTTGGTTGTGAGGCAGCCTCGTCCACGGCATGTCCGGCGGCGCCCGTTGGTGCTGAAGTTGTGCGCTGGTACGGCAGGTGCGGTTCTGCTTGCTGGCGTTCTTTACCTGGTTCCGTTCGGTTCGCAGCAGGCGCGGGAGTCGGCGAGCACACCGCCGGTGAGCAGTACGTCCGGGCCGACGGCGGAGCGTACGGAAGGTACATCGCGATCCACCGCCCGCCCGTCCCTCCCGGTCGGCAAGCCCTTCAGCCAGTCACCAGGTGATTCCACCTCAACACCCACCGACAGCTGGCCCCCGCCGACAACAGCCCCCGGTGCGCCCGGCGACCGCTCCACCGGCGACCGCTCCACGCCCGGCGGCCGCTCCACATCCGGCGGCCGCTCCACATCCGGCGACCCGTCCACGCCCCGCGACCGCTCCACGCCCGGCGGCCCGTCCACGCTTGGCAACTCCGCTACTCGCGGCCCCGCTCAGCCGACCACGACCCCCGGCGGCCCGACCACCTCGGCCCCGACCCCACCCTGGAGCCCGACCCGCCCCGCGCCAACCACCCCCGCGCCCAGCCACACCTTCTTCCCCACCCCACCAACCACCCCCGCACCGAGCCCAAGCCCCACCCCAAGCCCGACACCCCAACCCACCACCCCGACCCAGCAACCAACCCAGCAACCGACCTCATCCCCAACCCAACCCCCGGCGCCCAGCCCGACCCCGAACTCCAGCACCACCCCCGCCCCCAGCCCAACCCCCAGCACCATCCCACCACCGGGATCACCGGGCTGACGGCAATGCGCTGAAAAGGCAGCTGGGAAGAGGTACCACCGGGTGCACAGCGAGCCGGGGTGTACTGCGCCGGCAGCTACTGCGCCGAGGACTGCTGCCCTGCCGGAGCCGCGCTACCGGAGCCGCGCTACCGGAGCTGGATGGTGCGGAGCTGCTGCGCCCCGGAGGTGCTACACCGGGAGCTGCTGCGCTGTGGGAGCTGCGCCGTCGACAGTTGCTGTGCTGACATCCGCTCCGCCGCCGGGAGCTGTTGGGCTGGCTGGAGTTGCACGGCCGGAGTTGGATGGTGGGGAGTTGCTGCGCTGCCGGCAGGTGCTACGACAGGAGCTGCTGCGCCGTCGACAGTTACTGCGCGTCGACAGTTGCTGTGCTGACATCTGCTTCGCCGCCGGGAGCTGTTGCGCTGGCTGGAGTTGCACGGTCGGGAGCTGCTGCGCTACCCGAGCTGCACGGCGGAAAGTTGCGCGGAGGGAGGGTGCGCGGCGGGAAGCTGCGGCTGGGGAACTGTTGTGCTGCCGGGGCTGATGTGTCAGGGGATGCGTCGGCGGGAGTTGTTCGGATGCGAGGTGGTTGCTGGGTGGAGAGGGGGGCGGATGCTCCTGTGTGGTGGTGGGTTATGTGGGGTGGTGTTGACTGGGTGGAGTGGTTTGGTGGGGGACTGTGATGTGCGGGATGGTGTCCTGGGGCTGGGTGGGATATGGGCGCGCGATAAGGTCGGGCGGTCCAGGAGGTCGCTAGCGGAAGGCGGATCGTTTTCATGAGCGTCGGTGAAGTCGCGGGGCTGATAGCTGCCTGCGCGCTGCTCATTCTGGTGGGTCTGCTGGCCTATCCGATCCTGAAGCTCGGCAAGGTGTTCGACGAGACCCGGATCATGGTGAAGGGTGTTTCGGACTCCAGCGTGCCGCTGCTCGGCGAGGTGACCACCACGGTCGCGACCACGAACGCCCAGCTGGCGAAGGTGGACACGATCACCGACAACGCGACCACGGTGACGACGAACGCGGCGGCGCTGATGTCGCTGTTCTCCGCGACCGCGGGCGGTCCGCTGGTGAAGGCGGCCGCGTTCACGTACGGGGTCCGGCGCGCGCTCGGTGAGCAGCAGCGCAAGGACGTGTCCCGGCGGGTCAAGGACGAGATGAAGGCCGAGCGGAAGGCACGGAAGCGGTGAAGCGGATCTTCTGGCTGATCATCGGGATCGCCGTCGGCGTGTACGCCGTCACCAGACTGAAGAAGAAGGCTCAGATCCTCGCTCCGGAGAGTGTCCAGGAGTCCACGGCCAAGCTGGCCGCGGCGGTCCGGCACTTCGGCGACCAGGTCCGTGAGGGCATGGCGGAGCGGGAGACCGAGCTCCGGGACGCGCTCGGCATCGAGCAGACCAACGATCGTGAGGACTACCGGTAACACCCATGGAAACCAGTGAGATCAGGCGGCGGTTCCTGCAGTTCTTCGAGGACCGCGGCCACACCGTGGTGCCGAGCGCGCCACTGCCGTCGCCGGACCCGAACCTGTTGTTCAACGTGGCCGGCATGGCCCAGTTCGTGCCGTACTTCGTCGGTCAGCAGACCCCGCCGTACCCGCGGGCGACCAGTGTGCAGAAATGCGTCCGGACGCTCGACATCGAAGAGGTCGGCAAGACCACCCGGCACGGCACGTTCTTCCAGATGAACGGCAACTTCTCCTTCGGCGATTATTTCAAGGAGAAGGCGATCGAGTACGCCTGGGAGCTGGTCACCAAGCCGCAGAATCAAGGCGGCTACGGCTTCGACGAGTCGGTCCTGTACGCGTCGGTGTACTACGAGGACGACGAGGCGATCGAGATCTGGAAGCGGGTCGCGGGGCTGCCCGACGACCGGATCGTCCGGCTCGGCATGAAGGACAACTTCTGGTCGATGGGCATCCCGGGTCCGTGCGGCCCGTGTTCGGAGATCCTGATCGACCGCGGCCCGGAGTTCGGCGCGGACCGGGACTGGGAGGCGGGCGACCGCTACCTGGAGTTCTGGAACCTGGTCTTCATGCAGAACATCCGCGGTGAGGGTGGCGGCAAGGAGGGCTACCCGATCCTCGGCGAGCTGCCGAAGAAGAACATCGACACCGGTCTCGGTCTGGAGCGGGTCGCGTACCTGCTGCAGGGCGTCGACAACATGTACGAGATCGACGAGATCTACCCGGTGATCGAGAAGGCGTCCGAGCTGAGCGGCCGCAAGTACGGTGCCGAGCAGGTCGACGACGTCCGGTTCCGGGTGATCGCGGACCACGTCCGCAGCGCGCTGATGCTGATCGGCGACGGCGTGACGCCGGGCAACGAGCAGGGAGGGTACGTACTGCGCCGGCTGCTCCGCCGGGCGATCCGTTCGATGCGGCTGCTGGGCTACGAGGACCCGAGCCTGGTGGAGCTGCTTCCGGTCAGCCTGGAGCAGATGAAGAAGTCGTACCCGGAGCTGGTCACCGACTTCGGCCGGATCAGCCAGGTCGCGTACGCGGAGGAGGAGGCGTTCCGCCGTACGTTGACGGCTGGTACGACCATCTTCGACGTGGCGGTCCGCGACACCAAGGCGTCCGGCGCGCACCAGCTGGAGGGCGCGAAGGCGTTCCAGCTGCACGACACGTACGGCTTCCCGATCGACCTGACCGTCGAGATGGCCGCCGAGCAGGGCCTGAACGTCGACACCGAGGGCTTCCGCGGCCTGATGAAGGAGCAGCGCGAGCGGGCCAAGGCGGACGCGCGCGCGAAGAAGGCCGGTCACGCGGACACCTCGGGCTACCGGGAGCTGCGCGAGAAGGGCGTCACCGAGTTCACCGGGTACCAGGAGCTGGCCAGCGACTCGCAGGTGCGCGGTCTGCTCCGGGACGGCGCGGTCGCGCAGTTCGCCGAGCAGGGCGAGACGGTCGAGGTCGTGCTCGAGAAGACGCCGTTCTACGCCGAGTCCGGTGGTCAGATCGCCGATGAGGGCGTGATCGTCGCCGACGGCGTGAAGCTGAAGGTGCTGGACGTGCAGCGCCCGGTCAAGGGCCTGATCGTGCACAAGGCCGAGATCCTCGAAGGCGTCCTGCGCCCGGGGCTGGACGTGCACGCCGCGGTGGATCACGAGTGGCGCGTCTCGGCCTGCCAAGCACATTCGGGTACGCACGTCGTACACGCCGCGCTTCGTCAGGTGCTCGGCCCGAACGCGCTGCAGAGCGGTTCGTACAACAAGCCCGGGTACCTGCGGCTCGACTTCGCCTGGTCGTCGGCGCTGGACCCGGCGACCCGGTCCGAGATCGAAGAGGTCGCCAACCTGGCCGTACGCCAGGACCTGCCGGTGTCCGCGCAGTACATGACGCTGCCGGAGGCCCGTGAGTGGGGCGCGCTGGCGCTGTTCGGTGAGACGTACGACGAGCAGGTGCGCGTGGTCGAGATCGGTGGACCATGGTCACGTGAGCTCTGTGGTGGTACGCACGTGAAGCACTCGTCGCAGGTCGGCGCGGTGACGGTGACCGGCGAGTCGTCGGTCGGCGCGGGCGTCCGCCGGATCGAGGCGTTCGTCGGCATGGAGGCGCTGCACTACCTCGGCCGCGAGCGGGCGCTGGTCCGGCTGCTGAGCGAGAACCTGAAGACCCGCCCGGAGGAGCTTCCGGCCAAGGTCGCGGACCTCGCCGAGCGGTTGCGTACGGCGGAGAAGGAGCTGGAGCGCGTCCGGGCGGCGCAGGTGCTGCAGGCCGCGGCCGAGCTGGCGAGCGCGCCGAAGGACGTGTTCGGCGTCCAGTACGTCGGGCACCGCGCGCCGGACGGCGTGAACGGCGGGGACCTGCGCAAGCTGGCGCTGGACGTCCGCGGCCGGATCCCGAACGACAAGCCGGCCGTGGTCGCGGTGCTGAGCGTGAACGACGGCAAGCCCGGCGTGGTGATCGCGCTCAACGACACCGCCCGCGAGTGGCGGCTGAAGGCCGGTGACCTGGTCCGGGTCGCGGCCGAGAAGCTCGGCGGCCGGGGCGGCGGCAAGGACGATGTCGCGCAGGGTGGCGGTACCGATCCGGCCGGTGCCGAGGCGGCGCTGGCGGCGGTCGAGCACGCCATCGGTCACCAGGTGACAGGCTAGATGAGACGTGGCGTGCGGATCGCGCTGGACATCGGGGACGCCCGGATCGGCGTCGCCAGCAGCGATCCGCACGGAATCCTGGCCACTCCGGTGGAGACGGTCCGGCGTGGACCGGGCGATCTGGATAGGATCGCGGCACTCGCCGCCGAACTGGAGGCGTTCGAGATCGTGGTCGGGCTGCCGCGTTCCCTGTCCGGGGGCGAGGGTCCGGCCGCGGTGAAGATCCGGGAGACGGCGGAACAGGTGCGGGCCAAGGTGCACGAAGGCAACGCGGCGACGACGGTGCGGCTGGTGGACGAACGGTTCACCACGGTCACCGCCGAACGGATGCTCCGGGAACGCGGTAAGAAGGGTTCCAAGCGGCGCGCGGTGGTCGACCAGGCCGCCGCCGTCGTGATCCTGCAGCATGCGCTCGACGTCGAGCGCGAGACCGGCAACCCGCCGGGGAGGCCCCTGTGAACGGACCATCGGTGGACTCGGACCTGAACGAAAGCGACGGCCTGGACGAGCGAGAAGGCAGCGACGGCAGTGACCTCGGCAGCGGCCTCGGGCTGCGCGCCGAGTCGCGGGTCGAGCGCCGCGCGAACCGGCGCCGGGCCCGGTCCCGGCGGGCCTTCGGCTGTTTCGCCGGCCTGGTGTCGCTAATCGTCGTCGGCGCCCTGGTGGCCGGCGCGGTGCTCGGCTTCGGCAAGGGCAAGGACGCGCTCGCGAACCTGTTCTCCGCGCCCGACTACAAGGGCGAGGGCACCGGCACGGTGACGGTGCAGATCACCGCCGGCCAGAGCGTCTCGTCGATCGCGGACACGCTGGAGAAGAAGGAAGTCGTGAAGAGCGCCCGCGCGTTCGAGCGGGTGGCCCGCGACGATCCGCGGTCGCTGCAGATCCAGGCCGCGACGTACACGCTGCGCCAGCACATGTCCGCGAAGGCAGCGCTGACGCTGATGCTGGACACGAGCAAATCGGTGCTGGTGATGCGGATCAGCTTCCCGGCCGGCAAGACCAAGGCCGAGATCGCGCAGATCCTGCAGAACTCGAAGCTGAAACTGCCGGCGAACGCGGCCTCGACCGCGCTGAACAATCCGGCCTCGCTCGGCCTGCCCGCGTACGCGAAGGGCAACCCGGAAGGTTTCCTCTACCCGGGGACGTACGACGTGCCGAAGGGCGCCAACGCGTACACGATGCTCAAGCTGCTGACCGCGAACTACGCCAAGAACGCCGCGTCGCTGGATCTGGTGAACACCGCGTCACGGAAGAAGCTCGACCCGTACCAGGCGGTGATCGTGGCCAGCATCATCGGCGCCGAGACCAACCGCCCGCAGGACTACGCGAAGGTCGCGCGGGTCATCTACAACCGGCTCCAGGCCGGGATGAAACTGCAGATGGACTCGACCATCCACTACGTGGTCGGCCGGGACGGTGGCGTGTTCACCACCCCGGAGCAGCGGCAGACGGACTCGCCGTACAACACGTACAAGTACAAGGGCCTGCCGCCGACGCCGATCAACTCGCCGACCCGGGACGAGTTGCGCGCGGCGATCAACCCGGCGGCGGGTTCCTGGCTGTACTTCACGCTGGTCAACCTGGACACCGGCGAGACCGCGTTCGCGAGCTCGGCCGCGGAGCATCAGGCGAACGTGAAGAAGCTGCAGACCTGGTGCCAGGCGCACAAGGGCCGGTGCTAGGTGACGCGGTGTGCGGTGCTCGGTTCGCCGATCGCGCATTCGCTGTCGCCGGCGATGCACCGGGCCGCGTACGCCGAGCTCGGGCTGGACTGGTCGTACGACGCGTACGAGGTCGAGGAGAACGAGCTGCGCGGTTTCGTCGCGTCGCTCGGTGCCGAGGTCCGCGGGCTTTCGCTGACGATGCCGTTGAAGCGCGTCGCGCTGGAGCTGGCTGACACGGTTGATCCGGTGGCGGAGCTGATCGGTGCCGCGAACACGATGCTGTTCGAGCCGGACGGCACACGGTCCGTACACAACACCGACGTCCCTGGGTTGGTGAACGCGTTCGCCGAGCGTGGGATCACCGCCGCGGAGAGTGCGGTCGTACTGGGCGGTGGCGCGACTGCCGCGTCGACGCTGGCCGCGCTGCGCGGGATGCAGGTCGCCGAGGTGACCGTTGTGGTGCGCGACGTGGCGAAAGCGGAGCGGTTACTCGACCTGGCCGCGGAGTTGGGACTCCGGACGTCGGTCGCGGACTTCAGCCAGGTCGAGCAGATCGGCGGTTTCGACCTGTGTGTTTCGACGTTGCCCGGTGGCGCGGTCGATCCGTGGGCGGAGCATTTCGCCGCTGTCGCGCCGGTGGTGTTCGACGTCGCGTACCACCCGTGGCCGACGCAGCTGGCGATCGCGGCGCACCGGATCGGTACAGAGCTGTTGAACGGACTTGACCTGCTCGTGCATCAGGCGACCCTCCAAGTGGAGATGATGACGGGTAGGTCGCCGGCTCCTCTGGCGGCCATGAGGGTGGCCGCGCGTGAGGAGTTGGGGGATCGTGAGTCTGCTTGACCGCCGTACCGTACTGAAGGCCGGAGGCGCCGCCGCCGCGGTGACACTGACCGGTTGCAAGGCCAAAGAGGACGCGGCAGGGGCCACCAGCCCGCCGCAGTTGACCAGCAGCATGACGTCCAGTTCGGGCAGCCCAGCCAGCTCGGCGGCGTCGGCCAGTGAGTCGGCGCCGACGCTCACCGCCGCGCCGAACTGGAACTCCTTCGCCCGTTCGCTGAAGGGCCGGCTCTACTTGCCGGCTTCATCCGGGTACGCGGCCGCGCACCAACTGTTCAACCCGCGCTGGGACAGCGTCCGGCCGGCCGCCGTGGTGAAGGCGGCGGATGCGGCCGACGTCCAGAAGGCGATCAACTTCGCCCGTGCCAACAAGCTGGTCCTGGTCCCGAAGAGCGGCGGTCATTCGTACGTCGGCGCGTCCACGATCGCGAACGGGATGCAGGTCGACGTCGGCGCGATCCGCGGCATGAGTTACTCGAACGGCATCCTCACCGTCGGCGCGGGCGCGCGGCTGTACGACGTACACGCCTTCCTGGACCGGTACGGTCGCTCGCTGCCGACCGGTACCTGCCCGACGGTCGGCGTCGCGGGCCTCACCCTCGGCGGCGGGATGGGTATCCACACGCGGACGTACGGGCTGACCTGTGACCGGGTCGTGTCGATGGGCGTCTTCACCGCGGACGGCCGGTCGCACAACGTCAGCGCGACCTCCGACCCGGAGCTGTTCTGGGCGTTGCGTGGTGGCGGGGGCGGCAATCTCGGCGTGGTGACGACGTTCCGGTTCGCCACCATTCCGGCGACGAAGCTCGGCTTCTTCCGGCTGACCTGGCCGGAGTCGCAGGCCGCGGCGGTGGTGCGGGGCTGGCAGAAGTTCGCGCAGAGCGCGCCGACGACCTCGTGGGGCAATCTGCATATCGATGCCAAGAGCAACGGTACGTTGTCGATCCACGTGCTTGGTGTCTCGACCACCGGCAACGCGTCGGCCGCGGCGGCGCAGCTCGAGTCGTTCGTCGGCGCGAAGGCCTCGGCACGAACGATCACGGTGAAGTCGCATATGGAAGCGGTGAAGTACCTCGGCGGCGGCACGACCAGTCCGCGGACCGGGTTCCTCGCCGGCTCTGACGTACTCAAGGGCCCGATGGATGCCGCGACGATCACCGCGCTGCTCGGTGCGGTGAAGGCGGCGGCGCGGGCGAAGACGCCGGCGTCGGCGATCCTCGACCCGCTCGGCGGACAGGCCGCGAAACAGCCGGCGGGCGGTTCGTCGTGGCCGTGGCGGAGTGCTCTCGGCGTGGTGCAGTGGTACTCGTCGGCGCAGGGCACGACCGCGCAGACCTTCATCGCGAACGGGCATCGAGCGGTCCGCGCGGCGTCGGCGGGCGCGTACGTGAACTATCTCGAAGCCGGCCGCGCGGTCACGTCGTACTACGGCGCCAGCTCCGCGAAGCTCGCCGCCACGAAGAAGAAGTACGACCCAACCAACTTCTTCCACACCCCGTACACCTTTGCGTAGCTAGTCTTCGGCCCGTGAGGCTTTGGCGAGTGGTCGCGGGTGTGCTGGCAGCTGGATTGGTGGCGGCTGGGGTGACGCCCGCGTGGGCGTGTGCTTGCGGTGGGTTCCTGCCGGACGTGGAGTCGCGGGCCAGGGCGTACGGCGAGAACGCGCTGGTTGAGCACTCCGGCGGGACCGAGCGGATCACGCTGTCGATGGCGGTCAACGGTTCCGCGAAGAAGGCGGCCTGGATCATGCCGGTGCCTGCCGCCGCGAAGGTCGAGTTGGGGGACGGCGATCTGTTCTACCGGCTGGACCGGATGACCCGGCCGAAGATCGTGCACCGGACGACGTACTGGCCGTTCCGCAACCTCGGGATCATGGGCTCCGGCCGCAACACGGCAGGAGCGCCGGCGCCCGGCGCCGGGGTGAACGTTCGGCAGGAGATGCTGCTCGGGCCGTTCGCGGTGGCCAGGCTGGACGGGTCGAGCGGGACCGCAGTGACGAATTGGCTGCGGACGAACGGGTACGTCGTGCCGCCGACGCTCGCGGCGAACCTGACTCCGTACCTGACCGAGAAGTGGGAGATCGTCGCGGTCAAACTGGCCCCGAGACAGGACGGTGAGCCCCTGACCGGGGCGACCCCGCCGCTGCGGCTGACGTTCGCGTCGGACCGGATCGTGTACCCGATGAGGCTGAGCAAAGGCGCCACGACCTCCCAGCGCGTGACGGTGTACGTCGCCACCGAGCACCGGGTCGACGCCACGAAGCTCCCGGACCCGGCGGTCCAGCCGGAGCTGCTGTTCGCCGGCCGGGTGCAGGACCAGGCGCTGCCGAAGCCGGCTGACTACCTGACGGCCTACACGGTCAACTACTCCGATCCGGGGCGGATCACCGACGACTTCACCTTCGCACCCGCGGCGAACGATGACGCGTACCAGCGGGTGCACGTCATCACCCGGAACGAGGGCCTCTGGAGCACGATCGGCGTAGTCTTCGGCGGTCTCCTGCTGATCGGCGGCGGCGCGGCGCTGCTGGCCAGACGCCAGGTCCGCCGAGCGGCGCGACGTGCGGAGTCCTGACATCGTCTAGGCTCCTGGGTCGTGCCGGACAACGGGTTGCTTGCTGCGGGGATCGGGGTGGTCGGCTGCGGTTCCGTCGCGGCTGTGCTCGGGCCGTGGCTGCTGCGGCGGATTCCGGAGCCGGTGCTGGACGAGGGCGAGACGAAAGTCCCGTACGCGTCGCTGGCCGGGCGACGCGGAGCGATCTGGTGTGGCGTACTGGCGGCCGCGTCCGGCGGACTGCTCGGTTGGTTGCTCGGACTCGACGCGGTACTGCCGACGTGGCTGATGCTGGCGGTCGCCGGTGCGATCCTCGGGTACATCGACGCGCGGACGCGGTTCCTGCCGTCGGCGATCATCTGGCCCACGTACTTGGTGGTCGTGCTCGGCCTGGTCGGTGCGGCGCTGGCGACGGGGGAGTGGGGCTCGTTGCGGCGCGCGGCGATCGCCGGCGTGATCGGGTTCGTGGTGTTCTACGTGCTGTGGTTCGCGTTTCCGCGCGGCGTCGGGTTCGGCGACGTACGCCTGTCGGGTGTCCTCGGCCTGGCGCTCGGCTGGCTCGGCTGGGGTCAGTTCGCGTCCGGTCTGTACGGCGGGTTCTTCTTCGGCGCGGTCGTCGGCATCGTACTGATCGTCACGCGGGTGATGACGCGCAAGCAGATGGTCCCGTTCGGGCCGTTCATGCTGGTCGGCGCGCTGGCCGGCGTACTGCTCGGGGCTCCGTTGGAGCGGTTGTACGCCGGATAGCTGATCCACACACTCAGCCAGATGGTTGATGTGCGAGCACGGCCGGGCTTCCTAGGGTCGAAGCATTCGAACTCTCGGGAGGGAATCTCAATGCCAGTAAGCCGTCGTGGTCTGTTGGCCGGAACCGCGGTCGCCGGTGCGGCCCTCGCTGTACCAGGCACCGCTTCCGCCGCCTCGCCCAGCTCCGGCCCAGGAATCGGCCCGGGAATCAGCGACAAGATTCTGCCGGACGATGCGCGGTATCAGGACCTGGTCCTGCGCGGAACGAACCGCCGCTTCGTCGGCACCCCGCAGTACGCACGGGTGATCCGCTCGACCGCGGACGCCGTCGCGGCCGTGCAGGAGGCGGTACGCAGCGGTAAGCGCATCGCGGTCCGTGGGGGCGGGCACTGCTTCGAGGACTTCGTGGACAGCAGCGACATCGAGGTGCTGCTGGACATGTCGACGTTCGACGCGGTGACCTGGGACCAGCAGTACCGGGCGTTCTCGATCGGCGCGGGCGCGGTTCTGGAGACCGTGTACAAGGATCTGTTCTACGGCTGGGGCGTGACCGTGCCCGCCGGCGGCTGCCTCGGTGTCGGCGTCGGCGGTCACTTCAGCGGTGGTGGGTACGGGCCGCTGTCCCGCAAGTTCGGCTCGGTCGTCGACCATCTGTACGGTGTGGAGATCGTGGTCGTCGACGCGCGCGGCCGGGCCCGCTCGGTGGTGGCGACCCGCGACAACGCGCACAGCGACCTGTGGTGGGCGCACACCGGCGGCGGAGGCGGCAACTTCGGCGTCGTCACCCGGTACCTGATGCGCTCCGCCGGACCGTCCGGCCGGACGCCGGCCGAATCGTTGCCCAAGGCACCGGCCGCGCTGCGGTCGACGGTCCTGGTGTACGACTGGAAGACCACCACCCAGGCCGGATTCACCCGGATCGTCCGCAACTGGTTCGACTTCTACGAGCAGCACAACACGGCCGACTCGCCGTACGCGACGCTCTATGCGCCGTTCATCCTCGCTCACACCAGTGCCGGGGGTTTCCTGCTCTCGGCCCAGCTCGACGCGGCCGCGCCGGATTCGGCTGGTCTGATGGACGCGTTCAACACGGCGATGATGGCCGGCGTACCGGACCCGAAGCCGCAGGTTCTCGACCAGGGGGTCGGGCCGTTCCTGCACCTGACGATGCAGCGATCGATCGAGGACACACCGAACCCGCAGCGGGGGAAGTACAAGGCCGGATACCTGCGAAAGGGGTACTCCGACCAGCAGATCCAGGCGATCTACCGTGGGCTGACCGACAGCGCGTACAAAGGCAAGGGATCGTCCCTGCTGCTGGTGCCGTACGGCGGCAAGGTGAACACCGTCCCGTCGAACGCGACCGCCTCCGCGCAGCGGAACGTGATGGCGAAGATGGTGCTCGCGGCCGGGTGGGACGACGCCGGCGAGGACAAGATGCACGTCGACTGGCTGCGCAAGGTGTACGAGGAGATCTACAAGGACACCGGCGGCGTACCCGTACCGAATGCGGTGAACGCGGGGTCGTACATCAACTACCCGGATGTGGATCTGGCGGACCCGGCGCACAACAAGTCGGGTGTTCCGTGGCACGACCTGTACTACTTGGGCAACTACCCGCGGCTGCAGCAGGTCAAGGCGAAGTGGGACCCGCGGAACGTGTTCAAGCACAAGCTCTCGATCGAGCCGCGGTGACTCACCAGCCCGGGTAGCGGGTGGTCCATGCGGTGAACGGACCCCAGTCGCCGTGCAGGCGAGCGCCCTCGGTGAACTCCAGCGCGAAGTCGTCGGCGAGCTGGAGGATGGCCGGCCGGCCTTCGACGGTGAAGACGAGCTCCGCGGGGAGAGCCGTCTCACCGTGCAGGGTGCCGAGCAGGTTCCCGCAGATCGCGCCGGTCGAGTCGCTGTCGCCGGAGTGCGTGACGGCCAGCGCCAGTGCGTCCAGGAACTGGCCGGGTTCCGGGTACGCGAGGGCCGCGTAGACCGCGATGGCGAGCGCCTCTTCGGCGATCCAGCCGCCGCCGAGGCGCTCGACGGTGACCGGGTTGGCGGGCGCGGTCGCGGCCAGGTGCCGGGCGAAGGTGAGCGCCGCGCTGGTCTCGTCGTGGCCGTCGTGCTGGACGAGGATGCTGATGGCTCGGGTCAGCGCCTCGTCCAGGCCGGCGCCGGCGCAGAGCTCGTGGACGATCGCGGCGAGGGCGCCGGCGGCGAGTTTGCCGGTCGGGTGCCCGTGCGTGTACCCGGCGGCGGCCGCGGCCGAGTCGAACACCCACTCGGTCGGGTAGACGGCCGGGAGCAGGCCGAACGGCGCGACCCGCATGACGCCGCCGCAGCCCTTCGAGTCGTTCACCGCCGGTGCACCGAACTGCGGAATCCGGTCGCCGCCTTTGCGTGCCTCGGTCAGTGCGTGCAGGCAGGTGTTGCCGGGGGCGCGACGGGCGTACAGCCAGTGCTCACCCTGCAGCCAGCCGTCCCGCTCGCCGCTCGGGCCGGACATGGTCTGGGTGTCCAGCCACCGGTCGTACGCGTGCTGGACGACCGCGACCGTGAAACCGAGCCCACGGTCGGTCCGTACGCTCGCTCGGATCAGCCCTTCGGCCGTGAACAGCGTCATCTGCGTGTCATCGGTGATCGTCCCCGGCGGCCAGCCGGCGCCACCGTCCACGAAGGTCCGGACCAGCTCCGGGTGCTTCGCCAGGATCGACCGGCTGTCCTCGAACTCGACCGGCCCACCCAGCGCGTCCCCGATCGCCCCACCCAGCAGACACCCCCGCACCCGCGCCCGCCACGTCTCCTCGTCCTGCCGCTTCATGCCAGGACCCTATCGGGGGTAGCGCTGGCACCACCCCCAAGACGGGTCTCAGGGCCAGTTCGCGCGGCGCCTTCGGCTTCTACTGTCGTTGTACAAGGCAACCGAACCGAAGAAGGAGCGCACGATGACCCCCGCATTCCGTCGTCTCGCCGGCCGGCTGGCAGTGGCGGCCGTCGCCACCACCGCCCTCACCGGCGCCGCGATCGCCGGTGGTCAGGCAGCCAACGCCAGCACCACCTGCGCCGACTCCCCGATCATCAAAACCCTCGACATGGTCCTCTCCGTCCGCACCGGCCCCACCCCCGACAGCCGCACCTGCCGCTGACTTGGCAATTCTGTCCAGTCTGTCTAGACTGTTTCCGACAAGGAGACGGTGATGACGGTTACGGCGGGACAGTGGCAGCTGCAAGAGGCGAAGCAGCATTTCAGTGAGCTGATCCGGGCTGTCCGCACAGAGGGTCCACAGTTCGTCACCAAGCACGGGCAGCAGGTCGCCGTCGTGCTGGACATCGTGGACTACCGGCGGATGACTGGAGTGGAAGTGGTGGACTTCAAGAGTTTTCTGGGCGCGGCTCCAGATCTGAGCGAGCTCGATCTCGAGCGCTCGCCGGCTCCCGCGCGGACGGTCGACTTCGAGTGAGCTACCTGCTCGACACCAACGTCATCTCGGAGTTCCGCCGGAAGTCGCCGAACGCGGGTGCGAGCGGCTGGCTGGAGACGGTTCGCTCCGGGCAGTTGTTCCTCAGCGTGCTGGTCGTCGGCGAGCTCCGGCAAGGGGTCGAGCGGCTGGCCCGCCGCGACCCGAAGCAGGCTGCGGCGATCGAGAGCTGGTGCGAGCGCCTGGTGAAGGGATACTCCGACCGGATCGTTCCGATCAGCCAGGAGATCGCCGATACGTGGGGCCGGCTGAACGCGGCGACCCCGTTGCCGGTGGTCGACGGGCTGATGGCGGCAACCGCGCTCGTGCACGACTGGACTCTCGTCACCCGGAACACTGCCGACGTCGAACGCTCCGGCGCGCGGGTGCTGAATCCGTTCGCATCCTGAGCAGTGGTGAGCGGTGGTGACTGCTGGTGAGTGCTGGTGAGTGCTGGTGAGACCGCTGTCCGGGTGGTGGGTTGGGCGTGAAAGGATTGGGGCATGCTGCGTTGGCTCACGGCCGGCGAGTCGCACGGACGGGCGCTCGTCGCTGTACTTGAAGGTCTTCCCGCCGGAGTAGAGGTCACGACTGAGGACGTGGCCGATGCTCTTGCCCGTCGGCGGCTCGGTTACGGCCGGGGTGCCCGGATGAAGTTCGAGCGGGACGAGGTGACCTTCGTCGGCGGCTTCCGGCACGGGCTGTCGCTCGGTAGCCCGTGCGCGATCCAGGTCGGCAACACCGAGTGGCCGAAGTGGGAGCAGGTGATGAGCGCCGACCCGGTCGACGCCGACACGCTCGCCGGCCTGGCCCGGAACGCGCCACTGACCCGCCCGCGGCCCGGTCACGCTGACCTGGCCGGCATGCAGAAGTACGGCTTCGACGAGGCCCGCCCGGTGCTCGAGCGGGCCAGCGCCCGCGAGACCGCGGCCCGGGTCGCGCTCGGTGAGGTCGCGGCCCGGTTCCTCCGGCAGGCGTACGGCGTGACGATCGTCAGCCACGTTGTCGAGCTCGGTACGGTGAAGGCGCCGTACGGCGTGATCCCGACGTATGCGGATGTGGCGAAGCTGGACGCCGACCCGGTGCGCTGCCTGGACCCGGACGCGAGCAAGCAGATGGTCGCCGAGATCGACGTCGCGCAGAAGGCCGGCGACACCCTCGGCGGTGTGGTCGAGGTGGTCGTGGACGGTCTCCCGCCGGGCCTCGGCAGCTACGTGCACTGGGACCGCCGGCTGGACTCCAAGCTGGCCGGCGCGCTGATGGGCATCCAGGCGATCAAGGGCGTCGAGGTCGGCGACGGCTTCGACCTGGCCCGGACGCCGGGTTCGCAGGCGCACGACGAGATCGTCGCCGAGGACGGTACGGTCCGCCGCACCAGCGGGCGCTCGGGTGGTACCGAGGGCGGCATGAGTACGGGCGAGACGCTCCGGGTCCGCGCCGCGATGAAGCCGATCGCGACCGTTCCGCGGGCGCTCCGCACCATCGACACCGCCACCGGTGAGGCCGCCGCCGCGCACCACCAGCGGTCGGACGTCTGCGCCGTACCGGCCGCCGGGATCGTCGCCGAGGCGATGGTGGCGCTGGTGCTGGCCGAGGTCGCGCTGGAGAAGTTCGGCGGCGATTCGGTCAAGGAGACCGCGCGCAACCACCAGACGTACCTGGCGAATCTGCCGGCCACGATCACCCCGCGGGAGTGGGAGTGAGCCCGAGAGCCGTCCTGGTCGGCCCGCCCGGATCGGGCAAGTCGACGATCGCCGCGGTGCTGTCCACGCGGCTCGGCGTCAAGCACCGCGACACCGACGCCGACATCGAGGCGACCGCGGGCAAGCCGATCTCGGACATCTTCGTCGACGAGGGCGAGCCGCACTTCCGCAAGCTGGAGCGGGAGGCGATCACGGCCGCGCTGCAGGCCGACGGTGAGATCCTGTCGCTCGGCGGCGGCGCGATCCTGGACGCCGAGACCCGCGCGGACCTGGCCGGGCAGCACGTCGTGTTCCTGGATGTCAGCCTGACCGAAGCGGCGAAGCGCGTTGGTCTGAGCGTTGCCCGCCCGCTGCTGCTCGGGAACGTACGGACCCAGTTGCGCAATCTGATGGAAGCCCGCCGCCCGTTCTACGACGAGGTCGCCACGCAAACCGTGAGTACTGACGGCAAGACCCCCGAGCAGATCGCCGACGAGATCCTGGAGAAGCTCGGATGAGTACGACCTGCATCCGCGTCGCAGCCGCCGCGCCGTACGACGTGGTGATCGGCAACAACCTGCTCGGCGAGTTGCCCACCCTGCTCGGCGATGACGTGCAGCGGGTCGCGGTGATCCATCCGCGCGCGCTGCGATCCACCGGCGACGCGATCCGCGACGATCTGACCAGCGCCGGGTACACGGCACACGCGATCGAGATCCCGGACGCCGAGGAAGCAAAGAGCGCCGAGGTGCTCGCGTACTGCTGGTCGGTGCTCGGGCAGGCCGGCTTCACCCGGTCGGACGCGGTCGTCAGCGTCGGCGGCGGGACCACCACCGACCTGGCCGGCTTCGTCGCGGCGACCTGGCTGCGCGGCGTCAAGGTCGTACACATCCCGACCACCTTGCTCGGCATGGTCGACGCGGCAGTCGGCGGCAAGACCGGCATCAACACCGCCGAAGGCAAGAACCTGGTCGGCGCCTTCTGGGAGCCGGCCGGCGTACTGTGCGACCTCGCCGCGCTCGAGACCCTGCCGGCGAACGACTACGTCAGCGGCCTGGCCGAGGTCGTGAAGTGCGGTTTCATCGCCGATCCGGTAATCCTCGATCTGGTCGAGAAGGACCCGGCCGGCGTCACCAGCCCGGCGTACGCGGCAACCGAGGAGCTGATCGCCCGCTCCATCCAGGTGAAGGCGGACACCGTCGGCGCCGATCTGCGCGAGCGGACCACCGCGGCAGGCGGCGCGATCGGCCGCGAGGCGCTGAACTACGGCCACACCCTCGGCCACGCGATCGAGCGAGTCGAGCGGTACAAGTGGCGCCACGGCGCCGCGATCAGCATCGGCATGGTCTTCGTCGCCGAGCTCGCCCGCGCCGCCGGCCGCCTGGACGACGCCACCGCCGACCGGCACCGGACGGTACTGGAGTCCCTCGGCCTGCCGGTCACATACCGCGCCGACGCCTGGCCGCACCTCCAAGACGCGATGAAGCTCGACAAGAAAACCCGCGCCGACCGCCTCCGCTTCGTAGTCCTGGACGCCCTGGCCAAACCAACCATCCTCGAGTCCCCCGACCCAAGCCTCCTAATAGCCGCCTACACCGAACTAACCTAACCCGCCCCACCCCACCCGCGCACCACCGTCCCACCCCACCCGCGCGCCGCCGTCCCACCCCACCCGCGCGCCACCGCCCTGCGCCGCGCCGCCCCGGTCCTGCGCCGTCGTCCCGCGCCGCGCCGCGCCGCGCTCTCCTGTGCTGTCCCGCCCGGTCCCTGCACCGCCCCCACCCCGCCCCCGCGCCGCCCCCGCGCCGCCCCGCGCGGGCCCGCCCGGTCCTGCGACGTCTGAGGGGCCAACCCCTGAGTTGGTGGGTTTGGCCGCGAGTTTCTCAGGGGCCAACCCATCAACCGAGGGGCCGACCCCTGAGCCGATGCCCGCGCCGCACCGCACTGCACCGCCCCACGCCGCCCCCACGCCGTCCCACGCCGTCCCGCGCCGTCCCGTCCCGGTCCTGCGACGTCTGAGGGGCCAACCCCTGAGTTGGTGGGTTTGGCCGCGAGATTCTCAGGGGCCAACCCATCAACCGAGGGGTCGACCCCTCAAACGATCGCCGCGCCGCGCCGTCCAGCGCCGTCCAGCGACGCCGCCCTCGCGTCGCCCTCGCGTCGGCCGCGCCCTCGCGTCGCCCTTGCGCCGCCCTTGCGCCGGTCCGCGTCGGCCCGGCCCGGGCCTGTGTCGGCTGAGGGGTTGGCCCCTGAGGTGGTGGGTTTGGCCGGGAGATTCTTGGGGGTCAACCCGTTGGTTGAGGGGCTGACCCCTCAGACGGGGTGGTGGTGGTGCGGGTGGGGTGGGTGGGCGGTCACATGGTGGGCAGGGGGTTGTTGGTGGGGGGTGGGGCGGTGAGGATGCTGAGATTGCTTCGGAAAGGGCTTTCCATATGTTTGATCGTAAGCATCGGATTGCGATTGTCGGGACCGGTGGGATCGCTGGGTCGCATGCACGGGCCGTTCAGTCGTTGCCGGATCGGGCTGAGCTGGTCGCGGCCGTCGACGTGGACCTCGGTCGGGCGAAGGAGTTCGCCGCCCGCTGGGACATCCCCGCGACGTACCCGGACCTGACTGCCCTCCTCGCCGCCGAGGAGGTCGACCTCGTTCATCTGTGTACGCCGCCGAGCTCGCATGTACCGCTCGCGGTGGAGTGCCTCGCGGCGGATGTCGACGTGTACTTGGAGAAGCCGCCGACGCTCTCCCTGGACGAACTCGACATCTTGCTGGCGGCGGAGCGGAAGTCCGCGGCGCAGGTGGCCTGCGTCTTCCAGCATCGGTTCGGATCCGGCGCGGTCCGGCTGCGTGAGTTGCTCGTGGACGGTGTACTCGGCCGGCCGTTGGTTGCCCTGTGCAACACAGCCTGGTATCGCGATGACGAGTATTTCGCGGTGCCGTGGCGCGGGACGTTCGACGTCGAAGGCGGCGGTCCGACGATGGGGCACGGCATCCATCAGTACGACCTGCTGCTGTCGATCCTGGGTCCTTGGCGGAAGGTGACCGCATTCGCGGCGCGGCAGGCGCGGCCGACGCAGACCGAGGATGTGTCGATGGCGCTGGTGACGTTCGAGAACGGCGCGGTCGCGTCAATCGTCAACTCGCTCGTGTCGCCGCGGCAGACCTCGCAGTTGCGCTTCGACTGCGAGCACGCGACCGTCGAGCTCGAGCATCTGTATGGCTACAAGAACCCCGACTGGACCATCACGCCCGCGCCGGGCCACGACGAGGTCGCGACGGCCTGGTCGACTGACTTGCCCGATGTGGCGAGCGGGCATTCCGCGCAGCTCGCTGCGATCCTGGACGCCAAGTCAGCGGGTACGCCGGCCCCGGTCGCCCTCGCCGAAGCGAGGAACACGATTGAACTGGCGGCGGCCATCTACGCGTCAGCGTTCACCGACAAGCCGATCCACCGCGGCGAGCTCGCCCCCGGCACCCCGTACGCGCACCGCATGGGCGGCCCCGGCGCCCCTTGGAGCCAACTCGGCCGGAAGGGCACCGGCGCTCCCTGGAGCTAACTCGGCCGGAAGGGTCCCGGCGGAGCTAGCTCGGCCCGCAAAGCCCCAGCTGACTCGGCCGGGTGGGCCTCGGCGCCCCTGGAGCTAACTCGGCCGGGTCGCCCCAGGAGCTAGTTCCATCGGCAGCGGTTGGTTGTGTACGACGTGCAGTCGCGACACCGCGCGGGTGAGTACGACGTACAACCGGTTCAGCCCGCGCGGTTCAGCCGCGATGATCTCGGCAGGCTCTACGGCGATCACGTGGTCGTACTCGAGCCCCTTCGCGAGCGTTGCCGGGACCGCGGCCACCCGGCCGTCGTCCTCCGGAGCCGACACCTCGATCCCCGCCGCCTTGAGCGCGTCGGTCAGCCCCGGGAGCTGGTGATCAGCGGCGATGACCCCGATCGATCCCTCGGAGCCGAGCGCGTCCCGGACGGCGGTCACGCACGCGACGGCGAGGTCGTCGGCGGCCGTGATGGTCAGCCGCCCGTCGGAGCGGAACGAGGTGGTCGGCGGGACATCGACGTGGAGCGCGGTGAGCAGGCGGTTCGCCAGCTCGACAACGGTCGCCGGCACCCGGTAGCCGGTGCTCAGGGCAACGATCTCCGCGGCCGGTTTGCCGAAGTGCGTGAGCTGCGTACGCCAGTCGGTCGCGGCCCATGGCGTCGTACCTTGGGCCAGGTCGCCGAGGACGGTGATCGAGCTGTGCTCACTGCGCCGGGCGATCGCGCGGCACTGCATGGGGGAGAGGTCCTGCGCTTCGTCCACGATCACGTGGCCGTACGTCGCGCCGCGCTCCAGTAGCGCGCTGACCTCGTCGAGCAGTACGGCATCCGCCGCCGTCCACCGCGCGCTCTTGGCCTTGCGCGGTCGCGGCCAACTGATGGACCGCTGCTCGTCCTTCGACAGCAGGCCATCTGCGGCGGCCGCCAGCTGATCGGCGTCGCTGAGCAGTTCGGCCATGACCTCGTCCGCCTTCAGGTTCGGCCAGACCGCGTCGACATCCGGCGCCACTGTCCGTGCCATCCGGCGGAGCCAGGCGCCGTTGCAGTTCTGCCCGCGCGCTTCGGCCTGCCGTTGCAGCGCGGCGACCACTCGCGCGATCACGCGTTCCCGTCCGGTCAGGTACGTCGTCGCGTAGGCCTCTGCTTCGATGACCATCTCGGCGAACTCGTGCTGATTGACGCGCCACTTGTACGACTGATCGCTCGCCACGACAGCCTGGTCCGGCCGGCCGATCCGCGCGTACACGGCGTTGCGCAGTACGCCCGCCATTCGTACGTCGTGCTTGACCACGGCAGCGGCTGGTTGATCCGTCGCGCGGACCTCGCGATCCAGAAGCTGCTCGACCGTCGTCTGCTCGACGTCCACCTCGCCGAGCGTCGGAAGGACGGCGGAGATGTAGTGCAGGAACGCCCGGTTCGGTCCAAGGACGAGTACGCCGTTGCGCTGCAGGCGGGACCGGTACGCGTACAAGAGGAAGGCCGCGCGATGCAGGCCGACCGCGGTTTTGCCGGTTCCCGGTGCGCCTTGGATGCAGACCGATGCGTCGAGTCCGGTCCGTACCAGGGTGTCCTGTTCGGGCTGGATGGTGGCGACGATGTCGCGCATCGGGCCGACGCGGGCGCGTTCGATCTCGCGCCGCACCAGTTCGCCGGTCGCGGACGGCACGCCCGTACGCAGGTGCTCGTCCTCGAAACTGGTCAGCGTGTTCGCGGACCAGCCGAACCGGCGCCGGGTGTCGATGCCGCGGGGCTGCACTGCGGACGCCTGGTAGAAGCCGGCCGACACGGGCGCGCGCCAGTCGATCACCATCGGCGGTCGGCCGATCGCGTCCGCGATGTGCCGGCGGCCGAGGTAGTACGTCTGCCGGCTGTGCTCACCGGCCTCCGCGCCGTAGCTGATCAGCCCGAAGAACGGCGGGTCGTCGCCCTCCTCGGCCAGGTCCCGGGCCAGCGTCTTCAGGTAGAACCCGAGGCTCTCGGCGGTGAACCGGTCTCCCCAGGTGTATTCGCCGACCGCCACGTTCTCCCGCGCCCCGCTGACCATTCGCCGCAGCGCCGCCCGGCACTCGTCGGCGTACGCCCGCTCCGCGTCGATGTCCCGCATTGCTCTCCTCCGCAAAAGATTAACTCGGTCAATCTTTTGCCTAGGTTAACATGTCCGTGTGACCGGACTTCGCGAGCGCAAGAAGCAGCAGACGTACGACGCGCTGTCCCAGGCGGCGATCGCGCTTTTCCTCGAGCACGGCTTCGACGAGGTCGGTGTCGCGGACATCGCGGCGGCCGTCGACGTGTCCAAGCCGACGCTGTTCAAGTACTTCCCGACCAAGGAAGACCTGGTCATGCACCGGATCGCGGACCACCGGCAGGAGGCGGCGCGGATCGTCGAGTCCGCGCCGGAGCCGCCGGTGCAGGCGCTGCGGACGCACTTCCTCACCGGTCTCGCCAAGCGCGAGCCGACAACCGGGCTGAACGACCATCCGCAGGTGCTCGCGTACTACAACCTCGTCTTCACCACTCCGGCGCTCGCGACCAGGTTGCGTCAGTTCATGGACGCCGACGAGCGGGCGCTGGCCGGCGTACTGGGTGGTGATCTCGAAGCGGAGCTGCTGGCCGCGCAGGTGCTGTCGACGCAGCGCATCCTCGCGTACCGGAACTGGCGCGCGCTCTCCGAAGGGCAGTCGGCCACCGCCCGGTACACGACCGCGGTGGCGGAGGCCGAGACCGCCTTCGCCCGGCTAGGGTGAGTGCCGTGACGGATGCGAGCAGGCGAGTGCTGGTGCTGAACGGGCCGAACCTCGGGCGGCTGGGGTCGCGGGAGCCGGAGAAGTACGGCACGACGACCTTTGCCGAGCTGGTCGGCGTGTGCGAGAAGACCGGCGCCGAGCTCGGTTTCGAGGTCGAGGTACGGCAGACCGACGACGAGGCGGAGCTGGTCGGCTGGCTGCACGAGGCGGCCGACGGCAGTACGCCGGTCGTACTCAATCCAGCGGCGTTCACGCACTACTCGTACGCGCTGCGGGATGCGATCGCGCAGCGGACCGCTCCGCTGATCGAGATCCACCTGACCAACCCGGCGACCCGCGAGGAGTTCCGGCACACCAGTGTGGTGGCCGGCGTGGCCACCGGAACGATCGCCGGCTTCGGCCTCGACTCGTACCGGTTGGCGCTCCGCGCACTTACCAGCCTGGAGTCATAACCAACGTGCCCTTTCGGGCATCGAGTAGGTATGACGGAACAACGCATACCGGTCTGGGTGCAGGCGCTGGACCCGCTGTCGCAGGTCGGGTTGGTTCACACGCTCCGGGTACGGCCGGAGGTCTGTCTACTCAGTGACGACGAGTTGGACGTACTGGTAGCGCGGCGCACTGCCCCGCCAGGGGTGGCCCTGGTCGCCGTTGATGCACTGGATGCCAGTGCGATTCAGGTACTGCGTGAGGTCACGCGCCGCGGCTGCCAACGCACCGTACTGATCGGAGGCGACGAGGTACTACTCGGTGCGGTCGACCTAGGCGTGTCCGGCGTACTGCGGCGAGCTGACGCGACACCTGACCGAGTAGTGCGCCTCGTGCAGGCCGCTGCCGCGAATGACGTCAGCCTGCCGCCCGTACTGCTCGGCCGGCTGTTGGGCACCGTGTCGCGCCTGCCCGCCCCACCGAAGCAGTCGGTGCTGTCCGACCGCGAGACACAGGTGCTCCGTCTTGTTGCCGATGGCAAAGACACCCAGGAGATCGCCCGCACGCTGTCGTACTCGGAGCGAACCGTCAAGAACGTCCTGCACGACGTGACCAGCCGCCTGCAGCTACGAAACCGCTCGCACGCAGTCGCCTACGCCCTGCGGCAAGGGCTTATCTAGCACCCGTCGGCGGCCACGGAGCTGGGCTGATACCAGCGCCGCCAGGACGATCAGGCCGCCCAGCGCTTGCAGGGCGATCAGGTGCTGGTTGAGCACCAACCAACCCAGTGTGGTCGCTACAACCGGGCTGAGCAGGCCCAGGAAGGTCACCTCGGTCGGGGCGAGCTCCCGCAGGCCGCGGAACCAAAGGGCGTACGCGACAGCTGAACCGAAGAGGGCCAGGTACGAGTAGCCGGCCAGGTTCCGGAGGGTGAGTGCGGGGATGCCGCCCTCGACCAAGAACGCCACCGGGATCAGTACTAGCCCACCGGCAACCAGTTGCCAGCCAGTAGTTGCCAGTAGGGGAGCGGGAGACGTCCAGCGCTTGCTGAGTACGACGCCGAACGCCATGACGACCGCACCGCCTACAGCCGCGAGTACGCCCCACATGTCGAGCTGTGCGGTTGCGCGGAGCACTAGTAGGCCCACACCGAAGACACCGGCCATCGCAGTGAGGACAGTGCGTACGGAGAGGCGCTGGCGGAGCAGTCCGGCCGACAGGAGGGCAACCAGCAGTGGCTGGATCGCACCGACTGTTGCGGCGACGCCACCAGGCAGCCGGTAGGCACCGACGAACAGCAGTGCGTTGAAGGCGCCGATGTTGAGTGTGCCGAGGACTAGTGCGCGCCACCACCAGCTACCGCGCGGCAGCACCCGGGTGATCGCGACTAGAAGGAGTCCGGCCGGCAGTGCACGGAGCAGCGCGGCCAGGAGAGGGCGGTGTGGCGGGAGGAGTTCAGTGGTGACCAGGTAGGTCGTACCCCAGAGCATCGGCGCGATTGCCGTCGCCAGCAGGAGGATGAAACGTCGATTGCTTAGCACTAAGACAAAGTATCTCACCGCTAAGCAACTTTCAAATCTCTCATCGCTAAGCAATCCGGCGGTAGGGTGGGTGGATGGCAGATCACGTCGACCTGGTGCTCGAGCAGTGGCGCGAGCGGCGGCCCGATCTCGACGCCACCCCGATGGGGGTGATCGGGCGGATGAGCCGGCTCGGCGCGCTCTTCGACGCCGAGCTGCGGCGGAATTTCGCGAAGCACGACCTGGACCGCGCGTCCTTCGACGTGCTCGCGACCCTGCGGCGCAGCAACGCCGAGCACAGCCTGACGCCGGCCGGCCTGATGCACTCGTCGATGGTCACCTCGGGCGCGATCAGCCAGCGGCTCGACCGGCTGGAGGCGCGGGGGCTGGTCACGCGGGCGCCCAGCGAAACCGACCGCCGCGGCGTACTGGTCACCCTGACCGACGCGGGACTGCAGCTGATCGACAAGGTGCTACCGACCCATGTCGACACCGAGCAGCAGCTCCTGGCCGGACTGTCCGCTGCCGAGCAAGAGCAACTGGCAGGTCTGTTGAGAAGCCTGCTGGAGTCGCTCGGGGACAAGCGGGACTGAGCCGCCATGGGACCGGGTGACGACTCGCGGCAGGCGGCGTCGTTGCGTGCGGCCCTGATCCGGCACCTGCTCGCGGAGGGCACGCTGCACGACGAGTGGGTCGCGGCCGCGTTCCAAGCGGTGCCTCGGCATCTGTTCGTACCGCAGGCGCCGCTGGACGTCGCGTACGCCGATGACGTCGTGCTGATGAAGCGGGACGAGACAGGTGCCGTGATCAGCTCGGTGTCCCAGCCGAGCATCATGGCGCTGATGCTGGAGCAGGCCGCGGTCCGGCCGGGTGATCGCGTACTGGAGATCGGCTCGGGTGGTTACAACGCCGCACTGCTCCGTGAGCTGGCTGGTCCGGGCGGTGCGGTGACGACTGTCGACATCGACCCGGAGGTGACGGACCGGGCGCGGGCATCCCTCGACGACGCGGGGTACGGCGACGTACGCGTGGTGCGGGCCGATGGCGCGTACGGTGATCCGGCCGGCGCTCCGTACGACCGGATCGTGGTGACAGTGACCGCGTGGGACATCGCGTCCGCCTGGCTGAGTCAGCTTCGGCCGGACGGGCGCATCGTCGTACCACTGCGGTTGCGGGCACAGACGCGGTCCATAGCGTTTGACCGGGTCGGTGACCATCTGGAGAGCCGGTCCACGACGCTGTGCGGATTCGTCAGCATGCAGGGCGCTGGTGCGCACTACGAACGGAGCACTCCGTTCGGGGAGACCGGCCTGACGTACGACGAGGACCAGGAGAACGAGCCGCGTCCGCCGGAGGACGTACTGAAGCTGCCGGCGAAGCAGGTGCGGTCAGGAGTGCACGTGGGCCGGGAGGAGCCGCTGCTGGACCTCTATCTCTGGCTGGCGAGCACACTGCCCGGGTACTGCGTGATGACCGGAGGGGAGTGGTCGTGGGTTGCTGCGGTGACTACCGCGGACAGTCTGGTTTACCTGACCACTCGGGGCCGTCCGGGTGACACACAGGTTGAGCTGGTGTGCGTGGGGCACGGTGCAGGTGCTGGTCGACTGACGAGCCGGATGCTGGAGCAGGTTCGGTTGTGGGACCGGGGAGTGCGGCATGGGCCCGGACCGGCGTTTCAGGTGCATCCGGTTGGAGCCGCGTTGCCGCCGGGGTTTCACGTCCCCCGGCGGGACAGCTACGTCACTGTGAGCTGGGGGGAGTAGTCCCAGGGCGCGGTGGGTTGCCGACGGTCTGCCAGAGCTCGTCGATGTCGGACCGGTCGTCCGGCTCGGGCTTGTCCACCCAGCCGCTGGCCCAGACGTTCTCATCCCGGTCGTCCAGGTTGAAGATCGACTCCGAGATCGCGGCCGAGCCGATGTACCTGGTGTCGTCCTGCTCGGAGTCCTCGGCAGCAGTCGTGGCGGTTGAGCTCGTGGACGCCGGCGTGGTCTTCGGTGCGACCAGCGAGCGCGCGTACGTCTGCGCTTCGAGGATGCCCAGGTCGCGCTCGTCACTCAGCAGCCGGATCGCGCCGACCTCGTTGCCTGCCTGCATCAGGGCCCGCACCTGGGCGTCGAGATCCTGCTGCGGCCGCGGCAGGTTGTTCTGCGGCGGCACATGCGCGGGCGGCTGCTGCTGGTACTGCACGGGCTGCTGGTACTGCAGCGGCTGCTGGTACGGAGCAGGCTGGTACTGGGCCGGCTGGTACTGGGCCGGCGGCGCGTACCCACCTGGCTGCTGTTGCGGCGCGGCCGGCTGGGTGTACTGGCCCTGGTGCTGCTGGGGTGGCTGGTTCAGGCCCTGCTGGGCCTGCAGGCGCTCGATCAGGGCCTGCATCTTCGGGTTCGGCTGACCGTTCGGCCGGGTGGACTTCTGCCGGGCCTTGGTGATCAGGCTGACCACGATCATCACCACGACGAAGATCACGAACTCCGTCATCGCTCGCCTCCCGGGGCCTCGGTGGACGGGTCTGAGGTGTCAGCCTACGGGTCACCGGGTCAGCTGTCCCGGAGCGAATCGGAGGAAGCGGCCTCCGAACGCTACAATCTGCTGTTACCGCTGATCGATTTCGAAGGGCTTACCCGCGTGGCAACGACGAACGACCTCAAGAACGGCATGGTGCTCGACCTGGACGGGCAGCTTTGGTCCGTCGTCTGGTTCCAGCATCACAAGCCGGGCAAGGGCGGCGCCGTCGTCCGCACCAAGCTGAAGAACGTGCTGTCCGGCAAGGTGGTGGACAAGACCTTCAACGCCGACGTGAAGGTGGACATCGCCACCGTCGACAAGCGCGACATGACGTACCTGTACAACGACGGCGTGGCGTACGTGTTCATGGACAAGTCGACGTACGAGCAGCTCCAGATCCAGCCCGACGTGGTCGGTGAGGCCTCGCACTTCCTGCTGGAGAACCAGGACGCGATCGTCGCCGTGCACGAGGACCTCCCGCTGTACGTCGAGCTCCCGGCCTCGGTCGAGCTCGTGGTCGAGTACACCGAGCCGGGTCTGCAGGGCGACCGGTCCAGCGGCGGCACCAAGCCCGCGCGGCTGGAGACCGGGTACGACATCCAGGTCCCGCTGTTCCTGACCACTGGCGAGAAGGTCAAGGTGGACACCCGCACGGGTGACTACCTCGGTCGCGTCACCTCCTGAGCACCGGAAAGCTGACAACCGAACATGTCTGCCCGTAGCAAGGCCCGCAAGCGCGCACTGGACGTGCTGTTCGAGTCAGAGGTCAGGGGGCTGCCGGTCGGTGGCACCCTGGCCGACCGGGTGGCCGACAACGACCCGCCGGTGAACGAGTTCACCGTGGCGCTGGTCGAGGGAGTGGCGAAGCACAGCGCGCAGATCGACGAGCTGCTCGAGACGCATTCGGTCGGCTGGAGCCTGGACCGGATGCCGGCGGTGGACCGGAACATTCTCCGGATCGGCACGTACGAGCTGCTGTTCGACGACCAGGTGCCGGACGTGGTGGCGGTGAGCGAAGCCGTGGCGCTGGCGCGGGACCTGTCGACCGACGAGTCCCCGGCGTTCGTGAACGGCCTGCTGGCCCGGCTGCTGCAGTTGAAGCCCACGCTCGGCGGCTGAAGGCACGAGCTGGGGCGGCCGAGGAACGAGGGGGGCGAGCCCTCTCCTGAACCTCAGGTTGGATCGCAAGGTGGATCTCAGGCCCGGTGACCGTCTCGTTACGGTCCCGGGCCGGCGTTGCGTCCCCGTGTACTGATCTGCCGGCGAAGGCGGGCGGCCGCGGGCCAGCTGCTACAAGCCCCGACCGTCTAGTGCCTCCGTCAGGCGCCGGCGGCCTCGGACGACTCCTCGACGTCACCCTTCGCCTCGGGGTTCAGGACACCCCAGGAGATGAAGCGCTCGGTCAGCGTCGTCGGCGACTCGTCGTAGATCACCGCGAGGGTCCGCATGTCGTCCTGCCGGATCGACAGCACCTTTCCGTTGTAGTCCCCGCGCTGAGCCTGGATCGTGGCGGCGTACCGCGTCAGCGGACCCGCCTCGCTCGCGTCGAGGTGTTGCAGGGCCTCCAGGTCGAGAATCAACCGGGGCGGAGCGGCAGCCGCGGCCGCCGCGCTGGCGGAGCCTGGCAGCAGCTCCCGGATCGGCACGCCGTAGAAATCGGCGAGCTCGGCGAGCTTCTGGACCGTGACGGCTCGATCGCCACGCTCGTACGAGCCGACGACGACCGCCTTCCAGCGACCCTTGGACTTCTCTTCTACGCCATGCAGCGACAAACCTTGCTGCTGGCGGATGGCGCGCAACTTGCCACCCAGTGTCTTCGCGTATTCGCTAGGCACGCTGGTTCTTCCCTCCGACTAGTTTCTGTCATGTCCGGCCCTCCGGAACGGTCCGGACGCTAAACCCCCCTCGATTACACAGAGTAACAATATTCCGGGCCAGAGGCCAGCGTCAAGACGGCGTGTCACATCCGATACCATGTCAAGCGGTCCGAACGTCCTTTAAAGACCTGTCCAGAGAGGCAGGAAAGGAGGAACGGTAGCGATGAGCCCTGCCCAGAGCGCAGAGCAACCCGAGGTCACCCGGCCGGCCGCACGCGGCAGCCGCGAGGTCCTTGACGCTTCCGACATATCCCGGGCATTGACCCGGATCGCGCACGAGATCCTCGAGCGCAACCGCGGCGCCGACCCGGTCGTCCTGCTCGGCATCCCCACTCGCGGGGTCCCGCTGGCGCAGCGCGTCTCCGCCCGCATCCAAGCGGTCGAGGGGCAGAGCGTGCCCACGGGGTCACTCGATGTGACCATGTACCGCGACGACATCGGCCTCAAGCCGCCGCGCGGTCTCGAGCACACCGACATCCCGGCGGACGGGATCGACGGCAAGGTCGTGGTCCTGGTCGACGACGTGCTCTTCTCCGGCCGCACCATCCGCGCGGCGCTGGACGCGCTCGGCGACCTCGGCCGCCCACGCGCGGTCCAGCTCGCCGTCCTGGTCGACCGTGGCCACCGGGAGCTGCCGATCCGCGCCGACTACGTGGGCAAGAACCTGCCCACCTCACTGGTGGAGCGGGTCACCGTGCACCTGAACGAGTTCGACGGCGAGGACGCCGTCCTGATCGCCGACAAGGGGGTGCAGGGCTGATGAAGCACCTGTTGAGCGCGGCCGACCTGAGCCGCGACGAGGCGCAACACATCCTCGACACCGCCGAGGAGATGCGGTCGCTGGCCGACCGCCCGATCAAGAAGTTGCCCGCGCTGCGCGGCCGGACCGTGGTGAACCTGTTCTTCGAGGACTCCACCCGGACCCGGATCTCGTTCGAGGCGGCCGCCAAGCGGCTGTCGGCGGATGTGATCAACTTCTCCGCCAAGGGCTCCAGCGTGAGCAAGGGCGAGAGCCTCAAGGACACCGCGCTGACGCTGCAGGCGATGGGCGCGGACGGGGTGGTCTGCCGGCACGGTTCGTCCGGCGCGCCGCACTTGCTGGCCTCGTCGGGCTGGCTGACCGGCTCGGTCGTGAACGCCGGTGACGGTACTCATGAGCACCCGACGCAGGCGCTGCTGGACGCGTTCACGATGCGCCGCCACCTGGGTTCGCTGGAGGGCCGCCGGATCACGATCGTCGGCGACGTACTGCACTCCCGGGTGGCCCGCTCGAACGTGCTGCTGCTGTCCACGCTCGGCGCCGACGTCACGGTGGTCGCCCCGCCGACCTTGCTCCCGGTCGACATGTCCCAGTGGCCGTGCGCGACCTCGTACGACCTGGACTCGGCGTTGCCGAAGAGCGACGCGGTGATGATGCTGCGGGTGCAGCGGGAGCGGATGAACGACGCGTTCTTCCCGAGTGCCCGCGAGTACACCCGGCGGTACGGGCTGGACAAGAACCGGATGGCGCAGCTGCCCGACGAGGCGATCGTGCTGCACCCCGGCCCGATGAACCGCGGGATGGAGATCAGCGCCGAGGTCGCGGACTCGACCCGGTCGGTGATCGTCGAACAGGTCACCAACGGCGTCGCGATCCGGATGGCCGTCCTGTACCTGCTGCTGTCCGGAAGCAATGAAGGAGAACCCACCGCATGAGCTCATACTTGATCACCGGCGCCAAGGTACTGGGCGGTGAGGTGGCGGACCTGCTGATCGGCAACGGCGAGATCGTTGCCACCGGCACCGACCTGGACGCGCCCGCGGACGTCACCACGATCGACGCCGCCGGGCTGGTCGCGCTGCCCGGCCTGGTCGACCTGCACACCCACCTGCGCGAGCCCGGCCGGGAGGACGCCGAGACGGTCTTCACCGGCACCCGCGCGGCTGCCAAGGGCGGATTCACCGCGGTGTTCGCGATGGCCAACACCGACCCGGTCGCGGACACCGCCGGCGTGGTCGAGCAGGTCTGGCGCCTCGGCCGTGACGCCGGGTACGCCGACGTGTACCCGATCGGCGCGGTCACGGTCGGCCGGCAGGGTACGCAGCTGGCTGAGCTCGGCGCGATGGCGGACTCGGCGGCCCGGGTCCGGGTGTTCTCCGACGACGGCGACTGTGTCTGGGACGCCGCGCTGATGCGCCGCGCGCTCGAGTACGTGAAGGCGTTCGGCGGTGTCATCGCGCAGCACGCGCAGGAGCCACGGCTGACCCAGGGCGCGCAGATGAACGAAGGCGCGCTCTCCGGCGTACTCGGACTGACCGGCTGGCCGAGTGTCGCCGAGGAGGCGATCATCGCCCGCGACATCCTGCTGAACGCGCACGTCGGGTCGAAGCTGCACGTCTGCCACCTGTCCACGAAGGGTTCGGTGGAGATCGTCCGCGCCGCCAAGCGCCGCGGGTTGGAGGTGACGGCCGAGGTCACGCCGCACCACTTGCTGCTGACCGAGGACCTGGCCGCCTCGTACAACCCGGTCTACAAGGTCAACCCGCCGCTGCGTACGAAGGCCGATGTCGAAGCGGTCCGGGAGGGCCTCGCCGACGGAACAATCGACATCGTCGCCACCGACCACGCGCCGCACCCGGTCGAGGACAAGGACTGCGAGTGGAGCGCGGCCGCGTTCGGGATGACCGGACTAGAGACGGCGCTGAGCGTCGTCCAGCACGCGATGATCGACACCAAGCTGCTCACCTGGGCCGATGTCGCGGACCGGATGAGCTACCGGCCGGCCGCGATCGGGCAGGCGTCCGAGCACGGACGGCCGCTCGAGGCGGGTGCCCCGGCGAACATCGTGCTCTACGACCCCACAGTCGAGCAGACCGTCGTACCGGACGCGTCGGTTTCGCTGTCGCGGAACACGCCCTTCGAGGGGATGACATTGCCCGGCAAGGTCGTCGCGTCCTTCCTGCGCGGGGTGCCGACCGTACTGAACGGTGAGCTGACCCAGTGAAGGCTGCACTGGGCATTCTGGGCACGCTGCTGGTCCTGGCGGCTGCCTACTTCGGCATGTTCCGGGGCTGGCGCAACCGCCAGTCCCGGCAGGCCGATCTGGCGCCGCTGCCAGTGGTTCCCCCAGAATCCGGCGCGGCGAAAACTCGTGGTACCGAGGGCGTGTACGTCGCGACCACCGCCGCCGGCGACTGGATGGACCGGATCGCCGTGCACGAACTCGGGGTCCGCAGTGTCGCGGACCTGGCCGTCAGCGCGGACGGCCTGATCTTCCACCGGCAGGGCGCGGCGGACGTGTTCATCCCCGCGGACCACCTCACCGGGGTCCGGACCGACCGTGGCATCGCCGGCAAGGTGACCGCGGAGAAGTCCGGCCTGGTGGTGGTCACCTGGACCCATGACGGCCACCAGTTCGACACCGGGTTCCGCCCGCGTCGCAAGGCCGACACCGCCGCCCTGACCGCATCCATCTCGACCTTGATCGGAGCACAATGAGCCAGCCAGCGCTGCTCGTCCTCGAGGACGGCCGGTCGTTCACCGGCACGTCGTACGGGGCGACCGGAGAAACGTTCGGCGAGGCGGTGTTCACCACCGGGATGACCGGTTACCAGGAGACACTGACCGACCCCTCGTACCACCGGCAGATCGTCACCCAGACCGCGCCGCACATCGGGAACACCGGCATCAACGACGAGGACGACGAGTCGCAGAAGATCTGGGTCGCCGGGTACGTCGTCCGTGACCCGGCCCGCGTCCCGTCGAACTGGCGCGCCACCCGTTCCCTCGACGATCAGTTGCAGGCGCAGGGGATCGTCGGCATCGCCGGCATCGACACCCGCGCCCTGACCCGGCACCTGCGCGAACGCGGCGCGATGCGGGCCGGGATCTCCACCGAGATCCTGGACCCGGACGAGCTGCTGAAGAAGGTGCTGGAGCAGCCCGCGATGGCCGGCGCCGACCTCGCCGAGCAGGTCACCACCGCGGACGCGTACGTCGTCCCGGCCGAAGGCACGAAGCGGTTCACCGTGGTCGCGCTCGACCTCGGTATCAAGTCGATGACCCCGAAGCGGATGGCCGAGCGGGGCATCGAGGTGCACGTACTGCCGGCCACCGCCTCGCTGGAAGAGGTACTGGCGGTGAACCCGGACGGCATCTTCATGAGCAACGGCCCGGGTGACCCGGAGACCACCGAGCACCCGACCACGCTGCTCGAACAACTGCTGGACCAGGGCAAGCCGTACTTCGGGATCTGCTTCGGCAACCAGGTGTTCGGCCGGGCGCTCGGCCTCGGCACGTTCAAGCTCAAGTACGGGCACCGCGGCATCAACCAGCCGGTGCTCGACCGGGCGACCGGCAAGGTCGAGATCACCGCGCAGAACCACGGCTTCGCGGTGGATGCACCGCTGGACGGGCCAGTCGAGACGCCGTACGGCACTGCCGAGGTCTCGCACGTGTCGTTGAACGACAACGTGGTCGAAGGGCTCAAGCTGACCGGCCGTGACGGCCGGGTGCTCGCCTTCTCGGTGCAGTACCACCCCGAGGCGGCGGCCGGCCCGCACGACTCGGCGTACCTCTTTGACCGCTTCGTTGAGCTGATGGAAGGACGGAACTGATGCCGCGGCGCACAGACATCGAGTCGGTGCTGGTGATCGGCTCCGGCCCGATCGTGATCGGCCAGGCCTGCGAGTTCGACTACTCCGGTACGCAGGCCTGCCGGGTCCTGCGGGAGGAAGGTTTCCGCGTCGTCCTGGTGAACTCGAACCCGGCGACGATCATGACCGACCCGGAGTTCGCCGACGCCACGTACGTCGAGCCGATCACGCCCGAGTACGTCGAGAAGGTGATCGAGAAGGAGCGCCCGAACGCGCTGCTCGCCACCCTCGGCGGCCAGACGGCGCTGAACGCGGCGATCGCGCTGCACGAGAACGGCGTGCTGGAGAAGTACGGCGTGGAGCTGATCGGTGCCTCCGTCGACGCGATCCAGCGCGGCGAGAACCGCGAGTCGTTCAAGCACATCGTCGAGAAGCTCGGCGCCTCGGTCGCCCGGTCGGTGATCTGCCACACGATCGACGACGTGATGGGTGCCGCCGAGCAGCTCGGGTACCCGCTGGTGGTGCGGCCGTCGTTCACGATGGGTGGCGTCGGCAGCGGGATGGCGTACGACGAGGCCGACCTGCGCCGGATCGCCGGCGCCGGACTCCATGCCAGCCCGACCACCGAGGTCCTGATCGAGGAGTCGATTCTCGGCTGGAAGGAGTACGAGCTGGAGGTGATGCGCGACAAGGCCGACAACGTCGTGATCATCTGCTCGATCGAGAACGTCGACCCGATGGGCGTGCACACCGGTGACTCGATCACGGTGGCGCCGGCGATGACGCTGACCGACCGCGAGTACCAGGTGATGCGGGACCTGGCGATCGGCATCATCCGCGAGGTCGGGGTGGACACCGGCGGCTGCAACATCCAGTTCGCGGTGAACCCGGCGGACGGCCGGCTGATCGTGATCGAGATGAACCCGCGGGTGTCGCGGTCCTCGGCGCTGGCGTCGAAGGCGACCGGCTTCCCGATCGCGAAGATCGCCGCGAAGGTGGCGATCGGGTACACGCTGGACGAGATCCCGAACGACATCACCCGGCAGACCCCGGCCAGCTTCGAGCCGACGCTGGACTACGTGGTGGTGAAGGTGCCGCGGTTCGCGTTCGAGAAGTTCCCGGCCGCGGACTCGACGCTGACCACGCACATGAAGAGCGTCGGCGAGGCGATGGCGATCGGCCGGAACTACACCGAGGCACTGCAGAAGGCGCTCCGGTCGCTGGAGAAGCCGGAGGCGCGGTTCTCCTGGGCCGGTGCGCCGGGCGAGCTCAGCCCGTTGCTGGAGGCAATCAAGACGCCGCGGGACGGCCGGCTCCGGCTGGTGATGGACGCGATCCGGGCCGGTGCGACGCCGGAGCAGATCTTCGACGCGACCAAGATCGACCCGTGGTTCGTGGACCAGCTGTTCCTGATCCACGAGACCGCGCTGCAGGTGGCCGCGGCGCCGCGGCTGACGCCGGACGTGATCAAGCTGGCCAAGCGGCACGGGTTCTCCGACCTGCAGCTGGCCGAGATCCGCGGCCTGACCGAGGATGTGGTCCGGGGCGTACGGCAGGCGCTCGGCATCCGGCCCGTGTACAAGACGGTGGACACCTGCGCGGCCGAGTTCAAGGCAGAGACGCCGTACCACTACTCGTCCTACGACGAGGAGTCCGAGGTCGCGCCGCGGTCCGAACCGGCCGTCCTGATCCTCGGCTCGGGCCCGAACCGGATCGGCCAGGGGATCGAGTTCGACTACTCCTGCGTGCACGCGTCGATGGCGCTGCGCGAAGCCGGCTACTGCACGATCATGGTGAACTGCAACCCGGAGACGGTCTCGACCGACTACGACACCTCCGACCGGCTCTACTTCGAGCCGCTCACCTGCGAGGACGTGCTCGAGATCGTGTACGCCGAGTTGCAGGCCGGCCCGGTCGCCGGAGTCATCGTCCAGCTGGGTGGCCAGACCCCGCTCGGCCTGGCGCAGCGGCTCGCCGACGCGGGCGTACCGATCGTCGGGACGTCACCGGAGGCGATCCACCTGGCCGAAGAGCGCGGCGCGTTCGGCAAGGTGCTCGCGGACGCGGAGCTGCCGGCGCCCAAGCACGGCACCGCGCTGTCGCCCGGCGAAGCGCATCTGATCGCCGAGGAGATCGGCTTCCCGGTGCTGGTTCGTCCCTCGTACGTGCTGGGTGGGCGCGGGATGGAGATCGTGTACAGCCCCGCCGAGCTGAGCGCGGCGCTGGAGCGGCTCGGTGGTGGCGAGGCGTTCGAGCACCCGGTGCTGATCGACCGCTTCCTCGACGACGCGGTCGAGATCGACGTCGACGGCCTGTACGACGGCAACGAGCTGTTCCTCGGTGGCGTGATGGAGCACATCGAAGAGGCCGGCGTGCACTCCGGTGACTCGTCCTGCGCGCTGCCGCCGATCACGCTCGGGAACGCGGACATCGAGAACATCCGCCGCTCCACCGAGGCGATCGCGCGCGGTGTCGGCGTCCGCGGGCTGCTGAACGTGCAGTACGCGCTCGCGGGCGATGTGCTGTACGTACTCGAGGCGAACCCGCGGGCGTCCCGTACCGTCCCGTTCGTGTCGAAGGCGACCGCGACGCCGCTGGCGAAGGCGGCGGCCCGGGTGATGCTCGGCGCGACGATCGCCGAGCTGCGGACCGAGGGGCTGCTGCCGGCGTCCGGTGACGGTGGCACGCTGCCGCCGACGACGCCGATCGCGGTGAAGGAAGCCGTGATGCCGTTCAACCGGTTCCGGACCATCGACGGTACGTCCGTGGACACCGTGCTTGGGCCGGAGATGCGGTCCACCGGCGAGGTGATGGGGATCGACGACACGTTCGGTACCGCGTTCGCCAAGTCGCAGGCGGGGGCGTCGCAGCCGCTGCCGGGCGCCGGGAAGGTGTTCGTCTCGGTCGCGAACCGGGACAAGCGGCACATGATCTTCCCGGTCAAGCGGCTCGCCGATCTGGGCTTCCAGATCTACGCGACCGAAGGCACCGCGGATGTGCTGCGGCGCAACGGGGTCGAGGCCGTGACGGTCCGGAAGAGCAGTCAGGGGCCGGGGCCGAACGGTGAGCCGACGATCGTGCAGATGGTTCAGGACGGTGAGCTGAACCTGATCGTCAACACGCCGATCGGGATCACCCAGGGCGGTTCGCCACGACTCGACGGGTACGAGATCCGCAGCGCGGCGGTGGCACGCAACATCCCGTGCATCACCACCGTCCAGGGCCTGGCCGCCGCCGTCCAGGGCATCGAGTCCCAGCGCGCCGGCAACATCGGCGTCCGCTCCCTCCAGGACTGGGTCACCAGGATCAACGGTGCCTGAGCAGTCGGTACAGGCGGTACGACGCCGGTCCGCGTACGAGCGGTTCGTACGCCCGGTGCTGTACCGCCTGGGCAAAGGCGACGCGGAGGTAGCCCACGAGCAAACCCTCAAGGCCCTCCGCCTCCTCGGCCAAATCCCGGGCGCACCCCGAGCAGGCACCCGCCTGTTCGGGGGCGCCTCCGGGCGGACGGTATTTGGGGTGCGCTTTCCGTCTCCTGTCGGACTAGCGGCGGGAATGGACAAGAACGGGGTTGCTCTGCGTGCTTGGCCCGCCGTCGGGTTCGGGTTTGTGGAGGTCGGCACCGTCACCGCGCACCCGCAGCCCGGTAACGAGAAACCGCGCCTGTTCCGCCTGGTAGAGCACGAAGCCGTGATCAACCGGATGGGCTTCAACAACCTCGGCAGCGCAGCCCTCGCGGACCGCCTGGCCGCGTACGGCGAACTCGGCTACCCGCTCGGCATCTCGATCGGCAAATCGAAGATCACCCCACTGGAAGAAGCGGTCGAGGACTACGTAACCTCCCTCCGCCGCCTCTACCGCTACGGCGACTACTTCGCGGTCAACGTCTCCTCCCCGAACACCCCCGGACTGCGCGAACTGCAAGACGCCGCGCACCTCCGCGACCTACTAAACGCCCTCCACACCGAGGCTGCATCGCTCAGCGTCGGAGGGCTGGCACCCAAACCGATCCTGGTGAAGATCGCCCCCGACCTGACCACCTCGGCGATCGACGAGCTGCTGCAGGTCTGCACCGACGTCGGCGTCGCCGGCATCATCGCCACCAACACCACCATCGGCCGCCCCGGCGTCACCGGCCACCCGCTGGCCGGCGAAACCGGCGGCCTGTCCGGCCGTCCACTCGCCGAGATCTCGGCGAAAGTGGTCGCCCACATCCACGCGGAGACCGGGGGAGCGCTTCCGATGATCGGCGTCGGCGGCATCCTCGAACCGTCCGACGCGACCCGGCTGTTCGACGCCGGCGCCAGTCTCGTCCAGGTGTACAGCGGGCTGATCTACCGCGGCCCCGGCCTGATCCGCCAACTCAACAGGAGCTTGCCATGAGCAACAACAAACCGTTCGGCGCGCGGCTGCGGTCGGCGATGGACGCCCGCGGCCCGCTCTGCGTCGGCATCGACCCGCACGCGCACCTGCTGGACGCCTGGGGCCTGCCGGACACGGCCGAAGGCCTCGCCGCCTTCACGTACGGCGTCGTCGACGCGCTCGCCGACCGGGTAGCGGTGTTCAAACCGCAGTCCGCGTTCTTCGAGCGCTTCGGCTCGGCCGGGATCGCGGTCCTCGAACAGGCCACGATCCAGCTTCGCGAGGCCGGCGCCCTGGTGATCATCGACGCGAAGCGCGGTGACATCGGTACGACGATGGCCGGGTACGCGTCGGCGTACCTCGCGGAGAAGGGCCCGCTCGCCTGCGATGCGCTGACAGTCAGCCCGTACCTCGGCTTCGGCTCATTGCAACCGGCGATCGACGAGGCCCGCGCGGCGGGTGCCGGGTTGTTCGTACTCGCGCTCACGTCCAACCCGGAAGGACCGCAGTTCCAGTCTGCCCGCACCGCCGACGGTGTCACGGTCGCCGGTGCCGTCCTCGACGGTCTGCGCGAACTGAACGCCGACGCGGACGACCTCGGTTCCTTCGGCGCGGTCGTTGGCGCCACCATCAGTTCGACCGCGGAGAACCTGGACATCAACGGCCCCCTGCTGGCCCCCGGCCTGGGCGCCCAGGGCGGCACCGCGGAGGGCCTCACCAAGGTCTTCGGCGCAGCAGTCCGCAACGTAGTCCCGTCCAGCTCCCGCGAAATCCTCGCCGCCGGCCCCAACCCCACCGCCCTCCAAGAAGCAGCCGCCCGCACCAACGACGCGTACAGAACGGTCCTGGGCTACTAACCAAATCTGCATCTCGACAGGAGGTGTCCCGCCTCCCCGACCACGGTCAGGCTCAGCGAATGGCCCGATCAGGCCGAACCACCCCACACCTCCTGTCGAGCTGCAGGTCGAGGTGCCGGATCGGTTCGAGGGCCGGGCGGCGTACGTCGAGGTGCACACGGTCGGCGCGTACTTCCGGCAGCAGCTCGGATGGGATGTGGAGCGCGAGCCGACCGCGGGGGAGTGGTTGACGTTTCCTGAGCCGAACCTGTTGATGGTGACCGCGGGCGCGGTGTTCCACGACGGGCTCGGTCTGCAGGGCGTACGCGATCGGCTGGTCCAGGACCTGATGCGGCTGTGCTTCCTGATGGAGCGCACGTACGCGCCCTACTCCAAGTGGTTCGGCACCGCTTTCAATCGATTGGACTGCGGCCCGGCGATCGCGCCGCTGCTCCAAACCGTGCTGCACGCAACGACCTGGCAGGAGCGCGAGGCGGCGCTGAGCCGGGTTTATCGGGCGGTGGGGGAGTTGCACAACAAACGAGTGATCACCGCGCCGGTGGAGCTGGGCGTCGAGCGGTTGTGGGATCGGCCGTTCGAAGTCGTCTGGGGTGACTTCCCGGGTGCGCTGGCGGCCGGCATCCAGGACCCCGAGGTACGCCGCCTCGCCGACCGCTGGCCCGTCGGTGGGATCGATCAGCTCCGCAACGTCCTGCACCGCACGGCAGACCGCCGTCACTTGCTCTGGCTGCTCGACTCCCGGTAGAGCTCCGCGAGCAACCGCACGGCCGCCTGGATCGCCGGATGGGGATCGTCACGAGGCCAGATCAGGTGCACGTCGACCGGCGGCGCATCCCGCAGCGGCCGGTAAGCCACACCATCACGCCGGTACTGCGTAGTGGTCGCCTCCGGCGTGACGCCGACACATCGACCCGACGCGATCGCGGCCAGCCAATCGTCCACATCCTGCGTGTACTCGATCACCGGCCGCGCATCCGCCGGCCAAAGATCAGCGGTTGTGCTCCCCGTACGCCGATCGATCACGAGCGTACGGTCCCGCAACTGCGCCAGCGTCAGCCCCCGCTTGCGCGCGAGCGGATCATCCGCCGGCAACGCGCAGTACCGCCGCTCCTGCGTCAGCAAGACCTGCCCGAACCGTTTCAAGTCCAGCTGCGTACGAACGACCGCGAGATCGCACAGCCCCTCAACCAGCCCACCCGTCGTCGTGTTGGTACGAATCAACTGCAGCTCGACGCCCGCATGCGCCGTCGCCCACCGCCGCTGAAACTCGCGCGTATGACGACCGAACGCCGACCACGCGTGCCCGACCCGCAGCCGCGTGTGACCGGTGGTCGCCTCCGTGACCAGCTCGTCGAGCTCCGCGAGGATGTGCCGCGCCCGCGCCAGCACGCGTACGCCGGCCGCTGTCGGGGTGAGCGATCGGCTCGTCCGGTGCAGCAGCCGTACGCCGAGCTCGCGCTCAAGGGCCAGCAGGTTGCGTGACACCGCCGCCTGTGAAACGCCCAGTGCGATCCCGGCGTCGGTGAATGTGCCGGAGTCCACGATCTCCACCAGGCACCGCAGCTGCCGGATATCCATGACTTCAGCGTATAGATCCGCCGGACGATGCATTGTGCGGATCTCACCGCCGGGCCGACCCTGGTGATCGTGAGGCGAAATCGGCTGGCCGGGGTGGCGATGATGCTCGGGAGCGGGCTCTCGACGCAGATCGGCGCGTCCGTCGCGGCGCTGGCGTTCCCGGTGATCGGCCCGGCGGGCGTGGTCGCGATCCGGCAGTGGGTCGCCGCCTTCGTACTGCTCGTGGTCGGTCGCCCGCGGCTCCGCTCCATCACGGCCCGGCAGTGGCGGCCCGTGATCGGCCTCGCGATGGTCTTCGCGGTGATGAACCTGTCCCTCTACACCTCCATCGACCGCGTCGGCCTCGGCCTCGCGGTGACGCTCGAGTTCCTCGGGCCGCTCTCGGTCGCGTTACTGGCTTCCCGCCGCGCGCTCGACCTGATCTGCGCGCTCGCGGCCGCGCCGGCGGTCATCCTCCTGACCCGGCCCCAAGCCACGACCGACTACTTCGGCATCGGCCTGGGTTTGCTCGCCGCGATCTGCTGGGCGTTCTACATCCTGCTCAACCGTACGGTCGGCAGAGAGTTGCCCGGCGCAACCGGTTCGGCCGTGGCGGCTGGGTTGTCAGGACTCGCGTACGTGCCGGTCGGCGTGGTCGTGTTGCTGCATCACCCGCCGACGATCGCCGCGGTCTCGTACGCGCTGGTGGCCGGCCTGATGTCGTCCGCGGTGCCCTTCCTCCTTGATCTGTTGACGTTGCGCCGCGTACCGGCACAGTTCTTCGGCGTGTTCATGAGCGTCAACCCCGTACTGGCCGCGCTTGTCGGGCTGGTCGTACTGCATCAGCGGCCGGCCCTCCTGGACTGGATCGCGATCCTGGTGATCGTGTCCGCGAACGCCGTGGCGATCTCCTTCGGAGGCGACGCGGCAGATCACAAGCCGGTTCCAGTCGAGCCGTGCGATGTTCTTCACGGCGCGCCGGAGCTCGCGATGACCCCGGCGTTCGGAAAGGTGTCGGCGGACGGGGAGCAACGGGCTTCCCGCGCGACCAAGTGAAGGAACACGATGCGGAAGCTGGCAGCCCTCGCGGCCGTTGTGACGATGAGTGTTGGCGCCCTGACGGCCTGCTCGGGCGGCAACTACTGCGACAACCTGAAGGGCTACGTCGACTCGGCGAAGGACCTCGACATCAAGAACGCCGACGCGGTGGGCAAGATGCTGGACCAGGCCAAGAAGGTGTCCAAGTCGGCGCCGGACGACCTGAAGGACGACTGGAAGGTCGTCATCGACTACGCCGACAAGGCGCAGAAGGCCAAGGGTGACACCAACAAGCTGATGGAGCTGGCGAAGAGCGACGGCTCGAAGATCCAGCCCGCGATGGAAGCGATCACCAAGCAGGCGAAGGACACCTGCAAGATCGAGATCAAGTAGCTGATCCCCGGCAGCTGATCTCCGGTAGCCGATTACCGGCAGCTGTTCACCGGCGACTGTTCGCCGGACGCTGACTCCGGCGGTGATGGGACGCTCTGCCCATGCCGTCCCATCGCCGCCTGTCAGCGGAACGTATACGTTTCCGATCGGTTGGTCACACCCGGTAGCGTCGGTGTGATGAAGCGATCTCTTGCCCTCCTCGCCACCGTGGCCGCCGGCGGCAGCGTACTGACCGCCTGCACCGAAGAGCAGGCGTACTGCGTGGACCTGGCCAAGTACGGTGCCAAGGCCGTCGACGTCGACCCGCAGAAGCCGGTCGACTACGTGAAGATCCTGGACGACGCGAAGAAGCTTCAGGAATCCGCGCCGGCCGACGTGAAGGACGACTGGGGCGTGGTCGTGGCGTTCGCGGAGAAGGCCAAGCAGGCCGGTTCGGACACGGTCGAGCTGGCCAAGCTGAGCAAGCAGACCGGCGGCGTGATGACCGCGTACAAGAACATCACCAGCCAGGCCAAGGACAGCTGCAAGGTCGATCTCCCCGCCCTGAACTGAGCCGCGGCCCAACCTCGGGCTGAACCCGTGTTAGGTTCCCTTGCGAAGCCATACAACGGGACAGGTGAAACGGTGCCACTTCCTTCTTTGACTCCGGAGCAGCGAGCGGCGGCTCTGGACAAGGCCGCGGCGGCGCGGCGCGAACGAGCCGAGATCAAGAACCGGATCCGGCACTCGGGGGCGTCCCCGACGGAGGTGCTCCACGAGGGGCAGAAGAACGACGTGATCGGCAAGATGCGGGTCAGTCAGCTGCTGCAGTGCATCCCCGGGGTCGGCAAGGTCCGCGCCCAGCAGATCATGGAGCGGGCCGGGATCTCCGAGACCCGGCGGGTCCGCGGCCTGGGTTCGAACCAGATCGCGGCACTCGAGCGCGAATTCGCCGAGTGAGCCGGACCGAAACTCTGTCCGGCTCGTTGGACACTGGTGTGACGATGACCACGCTTCCGAACGAACCAGCCTCGAACGACGCCGAACCGAACAGCGCCGGGCCGAACGGCGCCGAGCCGAACAGCCCCCGGCCGAACAGCGCCGAGCCGAACAGCGCCGAGCCGAACGGGGCCGGGCCGAACGACCCGGACGGTACCGGCGCGCGGCCGCCGGCCCGGCTGACCGTGCTGGCCGGACCGACCGCGGTCGGCAAGGGCACGGTCGCCGCCGACATCCGGGAGCGGTTCCCGGACATCTGGATCTCGGTCTCGGCGACCACCCGCAAGCCGCGGCCGAACGAAGTCCACGGCGTGCACTACCTGTTCGTGTCGGACGCCGAGTTCGACCGGATGATCGAAGCCGGTGAGCTGCTGGAGTGGGCGGTCGTGCACAAGGCGGCCCGGTACGGTACGCCGCGGCAGCCCGTACTGGACAAGCTCGGCACCGGCCGGCCCGCGCTGCTGGAGATCGACCTGCAGGGCGCGCGGCAGGTCCGGGAGACCATGCCCGAGGCCCAGTTCGTGTTCCTGGCGCCGCCGAGCTGGGACGAACTGGTCCGGCGGCTGGTCGGTCGTGGCACCGAGACGGCCGCGGAGCGCGAACGCCGGCTCGAGACCGCGGTGCTGGAGCTGGCGGCCGAGAAAGAGTTCGATGTGACGATCGTGAACGCGTCGGTTCGGGCGGCGGCCGATCAGTTGGTAAAGTTGATTCGATCACCCAACATCTCTGGAAAGAGCTGAACTTGTCTGGCAACCAGCCCGTCGCCATCGGCATCACCTCGCCGCCGATCGACGACCTGCTCACCCGCACCGACTCCAAGTACAAGCTGGTGCTGTACTCGGCCAAGCGCGCGCGGCAGATCAACGCCTACTACTCGCAGCTCGGCGAGGGCCTGCTCGAGTACGTCGGACCGCTGGTCGAGACGCACGTCCAGGAGAAGCCGCTGTCGATCGCGATGCGCGAGATCAACGAGGGTGTGCTGACCTGCACCGACATCGACCCCGAGGCCGAGGCGGAAGCCGCCGCGGCCGCCGAGAAGTCCGAGTAACCCGCCGGGGATCGCGGTGCCCAGGCACAAGCCGAATGTCGTCCTCGGCGTCGGCGGCGGGATCGCGGCCTACAAGGTCTGCGATCTGCTCCGGCGGCTGACCGAGTCCGGGCACAGCGTCCGGGTGGTGCCGACCGCGGCCGCGCTGGAGTTCGTCGGCGCGGCGACCTGGGCGGCGCTGTCCGGGCAGCCGGTCACCGCCGACCCGTTCGACCACGTCGAAGAGGTCCCGCATGTCCGGATCGGCAAGGCGGCCGAGCTGGTCGTCGTCGCGCCCGCGACCGCGAACCTGATCGCCAAGGCCGCCCACGGCCTGGCCGACGACCTGCTCACGAACACGCTGCTGACCGCCCGCTGCCCGATCCTGTTCGCGGCCGCGATGCACACCGAGATGTGGGAGCACCCGGCCACCCAGGCGAACGTGGCGACACTGCGGTCCCGCGGCATCACCGTCCTCGAACCGGCCGTCGGCCGGCTCACCGGCGCCGACACCGGCCGCGGCCGGCTGCCGGAGCCGTCGGAGATCTTCGCGATCAGCCAGCTGATGCTCGCCGACGAGGCGGCCCGCGCGGCCGGCCAGTCGGTCGCCGACCTGACCGGCAAGCACGTACTGATCAGCGCCGGCGGCACCCGTGAGCACCTCGACCCGGTCCGCTACCTGGGCAACTCGTCGTCCGGCAAGCAGGGGTACGCGCTGGCCCGGATCGCGGCCGCCCGCGGTGCCAAGGTCACGCTCGTCGCGGCCAACTCCGAGCTGCCCGACCCGGCCGGCGTCCAGGTCGTACCGGTCACCAGCACCCGCGACCTGTACGACGAGATCACCGGCCGCGCCGCCGACGCCGACGCGATCGTGATGGCCGCCGCGCCCGCCGACTTCCGGCCGGCCGACGTCGCGGAGCACAAGATCAAGAAGACCGCCGACGGTTCCGTACCCGCCGTCAGCCTGGTGCAGAACCCGGACATCCTGCAGACCATCTCGCACGACCGCGCCCGCCCCGGCCAGGTCATCGTCGGCTTCGCCGCCGAAACCGGCGACGCCCAGCACTCCGTCCTGGACCTCGGCCGCGCCAAACTCGAACGCAAAGGCTGCGACCTCCTCGTCGTCAACGACGTCTCCGGCGGCAAAGTCTTCGGCAGCGACCTCAACGAAGCCGTAATCCTCGACCGCACCGGCACCGCCCTCCCCGTCCCCTCCACCAGCAAAGACGCCCTAGCCGGCATCATCTGGAACCTGGTAAGCACCCACTGGCCCTGACCCCCGCCCGCGCTCTGCCTGCCCACGAGAGTGGAGGTGCCGCCATGGACTGGAACGACCTCCCGAAGATCGAGTGCCTGCGCGGTAACGATGCGGAGATGCTGCAGTTCGCCGTGGATCGCGCGCGCCAGCAGTTCGCCTGGAAGACCGGTGGCCTCAGCACCGAGCAGTTGCGCCGCCGGCATCCGCCCTCGACGACCCGCAGGACCTGTACGACCTGTGGTACCGAGCCGCAGAACGCTCCCGAACCGCCTGGGCGCAGCTGAGCGCAGACGACGGCCTGGACGTCGTCATCGATGACCAGAATCCTGAATGGTCACAGAATCGCCGACGGATCCTCGCGGACCTGCTGGAGGAGTACCTCAAGCACACCGGGCACGCCGACGTACTGCGCGAAGCCATCGACGGCCTGAGAGGCAACGACCCCGACTGACCCCGGCCGGCAACTCCTGCCCGTGCGACCACCGGCCGCACCCTGACGCAACACGAGTGAGTATCCGGACAACCCTTCGAGCCGTGGTCGAGTGTTCACGGTCCGGCAGTTGCCCGCGGCCGGCAGTTTGAGGCGCCGACCTGCGACCGCGACCGTGCTCGGTCGCGCTTGCAGCGGACAATCGGCGGTTCGACAGGTAGTGCACCCGTGAGACGGCGTACACCTCGGCCCCTTCACGCTCAAGTGCACTACCCACCCCACCGAGACCTCCTGTCCGCCCGCACACCCCAGCCCACAACCCGAGCCGCCCACCCCGCCCCGCACCGCGCTCACAACACACGCTGCACCCTCCGGGAACACCCCGCGCCACCTGAGCCCCGCAACACGAGTGGATATCCACTGCTGTTGTGGGTTCTCCACCGGTGTAACGGTGGAGAACCCACCAGGCGGGTGGATATCCACTGGTGTGGTGCGGGGGAGAAGAGGTCAGGAGTTGTCCGCTTTGGTGGTTAGGGTCGGGGTATGGAGATCAGGTGGGAGGCCGTGGTTGGGCGGCGGATGCGGCGGCACTTTTTGGTTGAGCCTGCGGAGACGGTGGTGGAGGCGGTGCGGGCGATGTGTGGGGCGCATGCGCAGATCGCGGCGGCCGGGGAGGTGTCGGTGGCGTTGCGGGTGGCCGGCGCTACGCGAGCGACCGTGCAGCAGGAAGTGGCGGGTGGGCGGCCGGGGCTGGTGAAGACGTTTGGGGCTCGGGGGACTGTGCATTTGTTGCCGGTTGAGGATTTGGGGATGTGGACGGGGGCGTTGGGGGCGTTGCCGTCGGTGTCGCAGCCGCAGGGGGCTATTCGGATGAGTGCGGACGAGGTCGCGCAGGTGGTGGCGGCGATTGGTGAGGCGCTTGCGGATGAGGATCTGACGGTCGACGAGCTGTCCGCGGAGGTGATCCGGCGTACGGGGCCGTGGGCGCATGAGCCGACATTGCCCGCGTTTCAGGGGGAGTGGTCCCGCTGGCGGCAGGCGATCTCGGTCGCGGCGCACGCTGGCGTACTGTGCCATGGGCCGATGCGCGGACGGCTCACTACGTACTCGAATCCGCACCGCCGGCAACCGTTCGAGGTGATGCCGGCCGAGAAGGCGCTGACCGAACTGCTGCATCGGTACCTGTACGCGTACGGTCCCGCGACGCCGCAACAGTTCGCCCGCTGGCTCAAGGTACCGACGACCGCGATCAAGCCGTACTTCGCGGATCTCCCGTACGGGCAACTGGCTGACCAAACCGTCTGGTACGCGCCGGGTGATGGTGATTTCACAGACGAGCGGGTGGAGGGCGTACGCCTGCTGCCGTACTTTGATGCCTATGGGGTCGGCAGTTACCCCCGCGAGCTGCTCTTTCCCGGAAAGGCGTTCGCCCGGGCGACCGCCCGCGGTCAGGCCGGCAATTACCCGCTGCTGCTGGTCGACGGCATCGTCGCCGGTGTCTGGCACCAGAAGAAGTCCGGCCGCACGCTGCAGTTCACGGTCGAGGCGCTCACCCCACTGAACAAGCGCCGCCGCCGACTGCTCGAGCACGAGGTCGGCCGCCTGGGCGAGATCCTCGACGGCACACCGACCCTCACCCTCGGCAAGGTCACAGTCGGCGCCCACGCCTGACCAACAACACCTCACTCGATCCCCACCACTCCATCCCCCCAATGCTTCACCACCCCCAACAACCCACCCGCGCACCTCACCACCCGCGCACCTCACCGCACCCGCACCCCGCATCCGCGCTCGGCACCCCCGCGCTCGCACCCCCGCACAGCACCCCGCACCCGCGCTCCGCACCCCGCACCGCGCACCGCACCGCGCACCGCACCGCGCACCGCACCGCGCACCGCACCGCGCACCGACGTGTGCCCCGCACCCGCGACTGCCACAACTCACTCCGCTGCGACGCCGCGCTGCCCGCACCGCACCCCCAGCGGCACGCGGCAACGCCTGATTCGGCAACGGTTGTCCGGAATGTGGGCGGCTATCTTGGAGTGTGGATGTTTTCGGAGCGGCGGACGGGTCTGGGGGGAAACTGCTGGCATACTTCCCAAGATGCATCGTCATCCGCCGGTGCATGGGGGGATCGTGCGGCTGTGCCAACCCGCGGTCGTGCGGCAGACGAGGAATCCGAGGGAGAACTGTGGCGAGCCGCCTTTTCACGTCCGAGTCCGTGACCGAAGGTCACCCGGACAAGATCGCTGACCAGATCAGCGACTCCATCCTCGACGCGCTGCTGGCCGAGGACCCGAAGAGCCGGGTCGCGGTCGAGACCCTGATCACCACGGGTCTGGTCGTGGTCGCGGGTGAGGTCACCACGACGGCGTACGTCGACATTCCGGGGATCGTGCGCGCGCGCATCCTGGAGATCGGCTACGACTCGTCCCTGAAGGGTTTCGACGGCGCGTCCTGTGGGGTGCAGGTCGCCATCGGGAGCCAGTCACCGGACATCGCCCAGGGCGTCGACACCGCGTACGAGTCGCGCTCGTCGGCGTCGGCGGACGCGCTGGATCTGCAGGGCGCCGGCGACCAGGGCCTGATGTTCGGGTACGCGTCGAACGAGACGCCCGAGCTGATGCCGCTGCCGATCACGATCGCGCACCGGCTGTCCGAGCGGCTGTCCGAGGTCCGCAAGAACGGCACCCTGGCGTACCTGCGACCCGACGGCAAGACCCAGGTCACGGTCGAGTACGACGGTGACAGGGCGGTCCGGATCGACACCGTGGTGGTGTCCAGCCAGCACGCCGCGGACATCAACCTGGACTCGATGCTGACGCCGGACATCAAGAAGCACGTCGTCGACCCGGTGCTGGAGCAGTTCGACATCGATTCGACCGACTACAAGCTGCTGGTGAACCCGACCGGACGGTTCGAGATCGGTGGCCCGATGGGCGACGCCGGGCTGACCGGCCGGAAGATCATCATCGACACGTACGGCGGGATGGCGCGGCACGGTGGTGGCGCGTTCTCCGGCAAGGACCCGTCCAAGGTGGACCGTTCGGCCGCGTACGCGATGCGCTGGGTGGCGAAGAACATCGTCGCCGCCGGGCTCGCGGACCGGGTCGAGTGCCAGGTCGCGTACGCGATCGGCAAGGCCGCGCCGGTCGGTTTCTACGTCGACACGTTCGGTACCGAGAAGGTGCCGGTGAACAAGATCGCCGAGGCGGCCCGCGAGGTGTTCGACCTGCGCCCGGCGGCGATCATCCGCGACCTGGACCTGCTCCGGCCGATCTACGCCCAGACCGCGCGGAACGGTCACTTCGGCCGTACCGGCGCGGACTTCACCTGGGAGCGCACCGACCGGGTCGAGGCCCTGAAGGCGGCCGTCAACAAGTAGGCACGGCGCCCGGCCCGGCTGTCACCTGGCGGCCGGGCCGTCGCTTGTCCACAGGTAAGGCGTCGGCCTCCGACGGTGTGTCGTCGCGGCCGACTAGAGTTTCCCGGTGACATCGAACGGCGACTCCCCGCAGCAGTTGACGCTGCTGCGCGACACCGTTCGCAAATCACGGACCAAGGAACCGGCCGGGATCACCGAGACGTTGCCGGTGGCGCGGATCGCGGTCGATGTCTCGTTGCCGCATCTGGACCGGCCGTTCGACTATCTCGTCCCGGACGACCTGGCCGCGGCGGCGCAGCCGGGCGCGCGGGTGAAGGTGCGGTTCGCCGGCAAGGACCTGGCCGGGTACGTGCTGGAGCGGCTGGATGCGTCCGATCACGACGGCAAACTGGCCCGGCTCCGCAAGGTCGTTTCGCCGGAGCGGGTGCTGACGCCGGAGATCGCGGACCTGTGCCGTGCGGTCGCCGATCGGTACGCCGGGGTGCTCGCCGATGTCACCCGGCTCGCCGTGCCGCCGCGGCATGCGAAGGTCGAGGGCGAGGCGCTGCGGTGCGACCAGCCCGCGCGGCCGCCGGTGTCCACCTCGCGTTCCGAGTGGTCGCCGTACCCGGCCGGTTTCCTCGATGCGATCTCCCGCGCGGAGTCGCCGCGCGCCGTCTGGACCGCGGTGCCCGGGGCCGATTGGACGCTCGCCTTCGCGCAGGCCGCGGCCGTCTGCGCCGCGTCCGGTCGTGGCGCGCTGCTGCTCGCGCCCGATGCGCGTGATCTCGAACGGCTCGCTGCCGCGTGTACGTCCGTGCTCGGCGAGACCGGCTTCGTCACGTTGTCCGCGGACCTCGGCCCGACCGCCCGGTACCGCGCATTCCTCGCCGCCGTACGCGGTTGTGCGCGCGTCGTCATCGGTACCCGCGCCGCCGCCTTCGCGCCGGTCGCGGACCTGGGCCTGGTGGCGATGTGGGACGACGGCGACGAGTCGTACGCCGAGCCGCGCGCACCGTACCCGCATGCCCGGGAAGTCCTGCTTTTACGGGCGTTTCGGCAGCAATGTGCCGCGCTGCTCGGTGGGTACGCGCGGTCGGCGGAGGCGGCGGCGTTGCTGGAGTCCGGTTTCGCGCACGAGCTGATCGCGGACCGAAAGGCGATCCGCGCGGCCGCGCCGTCCGTACACATCGCGGGGGAGTCGGACATCGACCTCGCGCGCGACCCGAGTGCGCGGGCGGCACGGTTGCCGTCGCGCGCGTTCGAGATCGCGCGGGACGGGTTGCGTACGGGTCCGGTGCTGGTGCAGGTGCCTCGCGCTGGGTACTTGCCGAGCCTGGCTTGCCAGACCTGCCGTGCCCCGTCGCGCTGTGCGACGTGTGGCGGGACGTTGCGGCGTACGGGCGGGTCCGGCCCGGCGAGCTGCGGTATGTGTGGCCGTCCCGCGACCGACCACCGGTGCCCGGAGTGCGGTGACACCCGGATGCGCGCGGCGGTGATCGGCGCACGTCGTACGGCGGAAGAGCTGGGCCGTGCTTTCCCCGGCGTCGTGGTTCGTACTTCGGGTGGTGACAACATGCTCGATGTCGTGTCCGACGCGCCCGCACTGGTCGTGAGTACGCCAGGCGCCGAGCCTGTCGCGGAAGGTGGTTACAGCGCCGCGCTGCTCCTGGACACCTGGCTGATGCTTTCGCGCCCCGACCTCCGCGCGCCTGAAGAGGCTGTCCGCCGCTGGTTCAACGCCGCCGCCCTGGTCCGCCCGGCCCGCGACGGCGGCACCGTGATCCTGGTGGGCGACCCGTCCGCGCTGCCACTTCAAGCCATCGTCCGCTGGAGCCCCGAAGGCTACGCATCCCGCGAAATCGAAGACCGCCGCACCGCCCGCCTGGCCCCCGCCGCCAAACTGGCCGAACTGACCGGCCCCGCCGACTCCGTCAACGACCTGATCACCCGCCTCCGCGACATCGTCCCCGCCTCCGCCGGCCTGGAAGTCCTAGGCCCGGTGGACATCGACGACGAAACCGTCCGAGCCGTAGTCCGCACCCCCCGCGCCCACGGCCCGACCCTCGTCCGCTCCCTCAAAGAATCCCAATCAGCCCGAACCACCAAGAAGAACCCGGGCACAGTCCGCATCCAGGTGGACCCCCCAAGCTTCGGCTGACTGTCAGGCTGTGGATCACCGGGTCTTGTGCTTGGTGTGGGTCAGGTTCGGGCAGAAGCGTTTCTGGCGCTATTGCAGGAAAAGGCTCCGACAACCCTTCGGGAACACCCCGCTCCACCTGACCCACACACCAGTCGCAAGAGCCTGTGGATAACCAAGCAGCGGATGAGCTGCAACTGGATACGCTCAAGCAGGAAGGGCAGGGGCGGGTCAGGCGGGCGTGGCGAGGGACGTTGCGGCCGTGAGTAGTTGGTGGCCGAGGGGAGTGCGGTGGTACAGGACGGTGCGGCCGTCGCGGCGGGAGGTTACTACGCCCGCGTTGCGGAGGATGGAGAGGTGGACGCTGAGGGTGGGGGCGGAGACGCCCAGTTGGTGGGCCAGGTGGGTGGTGGACATGGGGAGGTCCAGGTGGCTGACGATGGCGGCTCGGGTGCGGCCTACCAGGTCGGCCAGGGGTGAGTCGGTGGTGTCTTGGGTGTCTTCCCAGAGGCGGCCCAGGCCTCGGGGTGGGTACGTGATCGTGGGGACGTGCGGCGCACCGGTGACTGCCAGACCGGCGGGCCAGGTGAAGACGCACGGGACCAGGAGTACGCCTTGGCCGGTCATCGGTTCGCCGTCGCAGCAGAAGGGGCGGTTGATCTCGATTCGGTCGCTGCTGTAGCTGATCGATGGATGGAGGTTGCGGAACAATCGCTCGATGCCGCCGCTGGCCAGTTCGTCCAGGCGGAAGGCGAGGTCCTCCTGCAGGAGCGCGCGCATCCGTCGCCAGTCGGGCTCGATCGCGCGCTGCCAGTACGTGGCCAGCGCCGCGGTGATCAGCTCGAGCGCCTTCGCGGGCCGAGCGATCAAGTCGGGGAGCATGGGGTGGGGCGTGTCGTGGTGCAGCCGGCTGAGCTCGTCCACCACCAGGTCGTGCGGTGTCGCGGCGATCGCGGCCAGGCCCGACTCGAAGCTGGTCGAGCGCCGCGGCGGGGCAGGAGTGAGAAAGTCGGGGATGTACCCGTACGACGGAATCAATGCCCTGAGCAACGTCAGGTCGTCGCCCTCGATCACCGGCCGTACCTTCTGCGTCCACGGCCCGTGGACGCTCCGCGCGGTGTTGTTGCTGAGCGCCCGCACGCTCGTCACCGCCTCCCACACCGGCGACAGCGCGAACCTGATCCGCCCGACGTCGCCGGCGCTCAACCTGATCGTGATCACCGGCCCAGCGTAGACGATTAGGCCTGACCCTAATCATCGACAGCGCGCTGAGCCGGGCCCGACAGTTGATCCCATGAGTGCAGTCGCCGTCGGCAGCCCGGCCTCCACCGTCCTCCCGCGGGCGTTCTGGGCGCTCTGGGTGTGCCAACTGGTCAACCGGCTCGGCAGCTTCGTCCAGCCGTTCCTCGTCCTCTACCTCACCCACGACCGGCACCTGTCCGCCGGCACGGCCGGAGCCGTCGCGGCCGCCGTCGGCGCCGGTACCGTGGCCGCGCAGCTCGTCGGCGGCATGCTCGCCGACCGCGTCGGGCGCCGGCTCACGATGCTGATCTGCTTCTTCGGCACCGGCGCCGCGCTGATCCTGCTCGGTTCGGCCCGCGAGATGGTGATGATCTGGATCGCGGCGTTCCTGGTCGGCCTGCTCGGCGACCTGTTCCGCCCGGCTGTTCAGGCCACCGTCGCCGATCTGCTCCAGCCGAACGAGCGGGTCCGCGCGTACGGACTGCTGTTCTGGGCGATCAACCTCGGCTTCTCGGTCTCGACCGTCAGCGCCGGCGTCCTGGCGTCCATCGGGTACGGGCTGCTGTTCTGGCTGAACGCCGCGACCTCGGTGATCGCCGGTGTGGTGATCTGGACGATGGTCCCCGAGACCCGCCCAGTACTCGACGCAGGTACGCCCAGCAGGCCGCTGCTCGGCGTCGTACTGCGTGACACCGTGTTCCTGTTCATGATCCTGATCCAGATCGGGTACGCGACCATCTACTTCCAGGGCTACTCGACCCTCCCGCTGGCGATGGCCGCGGACGGATTGCGATCCGAGACGTACGGTCTGGTGATCGCCCTGAACGGTGTCGTGATCGTGCTCGTCCAGCCGTTCCTCGGTCGCTGGCTGGTGAAGCTCGACCGGCCGAAGCTGCTGGCCGCATCGATGCTGGTGGTCGGGCTCGGCTTCGGCCTGGGCGCGGTCGTGCACAGCTGGTGGGGGTACGGCCTGTCGGTCGTGGTGTGGACGATCGGCGAGATCGGGTTCGCCGCGGTGATCGGCGCGGTGTTCGCCGACCTCGCACCGATCGACCTGCGCGGCCGGTACATGGGTCTGTCCGGGATGGCGTTCGGCATCGGCACGGTGATCGGTCCGCTCGCCGGTACGAATGCCCTACAGCACCTCGGGGCGACGGCCACCTGGATCGGTTGTGGCGTACTGGGTGTGCTGATCTTCATTGGCCAATACGCACTGGCTCCGGCACTGCACGCCCGCGCCGTGACCAACATGGCCAACGTTGTGAACGCATGAGGTGTGCGGTCGCGAACGTCACCAAGACAACCGCGACCGCCACCCACACCGCCCGGTCAACCCCAACCGGGTGATGCAGGAAGAGCGACCCGAACGCGGCGACGCCGAACGTCCCACCGAACTGCTGCACCGCGTTCAGCAACCCAGCAGCTGAGCCGGTCTCATGTGGTTCGACCCGGTGCAACGCCTCGGTGAAGAACGCGGTGGTGAACAGTCCCACTCCGACGCCACCAACAGCCAGTCCAAGCGCCAGCGCGTACGGCGTAATAGCCAGCCCGGCTACTAGTACGCCAAGCCCCGCGTACATGAGCCGGGAACCGAACCGCGCTACCAGCCACTGGCCCGCGACGAGTGACGCGGCTCCGGAGGCGGCGGACCACGGCAGTAGCGTCAGGCTGGAGTGCATCACGCTGTGGTGCAAGGTGAGCTGCTGGTGCAGTACGACGACCAGCGTCACACCACTCAGCACTCCGAAGAACAGCGTCGACGTAATCAGCGCTGGTGCGAAACCGCGATGCGCGAACAGGCTGGTCTCGATCAACCGCCCACTACTCCGCCGCCGCTGCTGGAGTGCACAGGCACCGAGTACTGCGACACCGGCTCCGAGTAGCAGCCAGTCGCGCGACTGCAGTACCGGATAGACGATCAGGGCCGTACCGACTGTCAGCAGCACTGTCCCGACAGCATCGATGCCCGGCGGGCGAGGGGAGGCCGACTCCGGGAGCAGTCGTGACAGGGCCAGAACGGCTAGCCCGAGCGGTACGTTGACCAGGAAGACCGCGCGCCAGGAGCTGACTTCGGTGATGAACCCGCCGAGCAGTGGCCCGGAGATGCCCGCCAGGCCCATCACCGGTCCGATCGTGCCGAGGGCCTTGGCGAGTTGCGGGCCGGTGAAGCTCGACTTGATCAGCCCGATCGTCTGCGGAATCACCAGCGCGGCCGCGGCGCCCTGAACCGCCCGCGAGCCGATCAGGAGGCCCGCGTCGGACACCAGCGCGCACATGGCTGACGCCAGCACGAAGGCGGTGACACCGACAACGAAGGTCCGGCGCCGCCCGTATCGGTCGCCGAGTCTGCCGCCGGTGATCAGTAGCGCCGCGAAGGGGAGGGTGTACGCGGCGCTGAACCACTGGATGTCCGAGGTACGGCCGCCGAGCTCACTGTGGATCACCGGCGCCGCCACTTGGACGATCGTGGCGTCGAGCAGATTCATCGCTTCGGCCACCAGGAGCGCGACCAGGCCGATCCATCGCTTGTTCGTCATGCCGCTACGATCGGTCTCGGGCAACTGAACCTTCCACGAATCATTGGCAGGTTGGTGAAATATTCCATCGAGGCGGCACTTGGGTCATGATCTATCCATGATCGACGCGATCGACCGGGCCTTGATTCATGCGTTGCAGCTGGACAGCAGGGCGCCGTACAGCCGGATCGGGGAGGTGCTGGGGATCTCGACGCAGACTGTCGCGCGGCGGTTCAACCGGCTTCGTGCGGAGGCCGGGCTGCGGGTGGTTGGTCTGGCTGACACGCACGCGGCCGGTCAGGCGCAGTGGTTGCTCCGGCTGACCGCAGCACCGCAGGCCGCGCAGGAGCTGGCCGGCGCGCTCGCCCGGCGGCCTGACACGAGCTGGGTCAAGCTGGCGTCCGGTGGCACCGAGATCGTCGCCACCGTGCACAGCTCCCCAACCGACAGCAACGCCCTTCTCTTGCACGACATCCCCCGCACAGCCGGCATCACTGCGGTCTCCGCGCACTACCTCCTCCACCTGTACGTCGGCGGTCCAACCGCCTGGCGCGGCCGAGTCAAGAGCCTTACCCACGAACAACAAGCAGCACTGCTGCACAGCACACCGGATCGTGGTGTGGTGCGAGAGTTGAATGCCGGCGATGCGAAGCTGCTGACTGCTCTCGGTGAGGATGGACGGATGACGCTCGCGGACCTCGCGGTGCGTACCGGCTGGTCCGCGGCGACTGTTTCGCGGCGGCTCGACGAGCTGCTGCAGAGCGGCGCGCTCTACTTCGACGTGGACGTCGATCCGGTAGCGCTCGGGTACACCACCAGCGCGATGCTCTGGCTCTCGGTGCAACCCGCGTACCTGGACGCCGTCGGGCGCGCACTGGCCGAACACGACGAACTGCCCTTCGTCGCCGCCACCACCGGCCGGACGAATCTCGTCGGGCAGGCACTCTGCGACAGTCCACGCGCGCTGCACTCGTATCTGGTCGACCGAGTCGGCGCGATCGGCCACATCACCGCCATCGAAACCACCCCAGTGCTGCGTACGGTGAAAGCGGCCGCGCCCTTCTCGTAGGGTTGCGGGCATGACTGAGGCGACGATCGACGCGGTGGTGTTCGACATTGGCGGCGTACTTCTGGACTGGAGCCCGACCTACCTGTACGCGGACCTGATCCCGGACGAGGCCGAGCGGACGCACTTCCTGACCAACATCGCGAGCCCCGCCTGGAACCACAAGCAGGACGAAGGGCGGCCGTGGGCGGAGGCGGTCGCGGAGCTGACCAGCCTGCATCCGGAGCACGCCGAGTGGATCGCCGCGTACGACCACGGCTGGCTGAAGATGGTCAAGGGCGTGTTCGAGGACACTGCCGCGGTGCTCGGCGAGATCCAGGCGCTGGGCCTGCCGACGTACGCGCTGACGAACTTCTCCGGGGAGAAGTGGGAGGTGGCGAAGGATGCGTTCCCGGTGCTGACCAGCTTCGACGGCGAGGTGGTGTCCGGCGTCGAGCAGACCGCGAAACCGGGCGAGAAGATCTATCGCGTCCTGATCGACCGCTTCGGTCTCGACCCGGCGCGGACCTTCTACACCGACGACATGGCGTACAACGTCGACGGTGCCCGCGCGGTCGGTTTGGACGCCGAGGTGTTCACCGGCGCAGCGGACCTGCGTACCCAGCTCCGTGGCCGCGGCCTGGCACTACAGTGAGCCGGTGACCTCCGTGCCAGAAGATCGCTCGCCGGCTGCCCGTGAAGGCGACCGCGACGCCGCTGTGCAGCGCGTGCAGGAGGCCTACACCGATGGGCTGCTCACGCACGAGGAGATGGACGAGCGGCTGCACCAGGTGCTGTCCGCGAAGACCGGGCAGGATATCGAGGTGGCGCTCGCATCGCTGCCCGTACCTGACCCGGGCCGTTCGGCCACCATCGCGGCGGCGACCGGCCGGATCAAGCGCACCGGCGCGTGGCGGGTGCCGCGGAAGCTCAAGGTCAACTCCGAGTTCGGCCGGGTCAGGCTGGATCTGTCCCGGGCGATCTGGGAGTACCCGGAGCTCGACCTCGAGCTGAACCTCGGCACCGGCAGCGCGAAGATCCGGGTACCGCGGGATGCGGTCGTCGAGCTCGAAGGACTGACGACCGCGTTGAAGGACTCGCCGTACCAGCCGCCGAGCCGATCCACCGGTACCGGGCCGCGGATCCGCGTCACCGGTGTGATCGGCTTCGGCAAGGTCAAGATCCGGCACGCCCGGCGCTAGTGTCCTGAGTCGACCGCACGGTCAGGCGACTGCGGCCGCGATGGTTTCGGTGTACGTGGGGGAGCTGGACAAGTGCGCCGCCTCCACGTACACGGTGTTGTCCTGACACGTCATCGGAGTCAGCGCGACGCCCGGCGCGGCACCGTACAAGCGTTGTGGGGTGCTGAGACCGGGACGCCAGCGGTTGATCTGATAGGACTCGACGCCGGCCGAGCTGACCGTCCGCGTCTCCCAGAGAATCCAGTTGCCGCAGGCAAGGATCGTGTCGGTGATCACGGTGCCGAGCGGGCGGGCGGGGGAGTCGCCGGACTCCCGGACGTACGCCTTGCTCTGGTACTGATCCGGGTCGGACGCGCCGACCTCTGACCAAACTGTTGCACCGCGCAACGATGCGCCACTCCACTGAATGCAGTTCGTTGCCGCAGGCACCGGCTTCACCGCGCCGCCGGACAACGGCGTGGTGAGGACACGTTTGCACCGGCGCGCGGTCTCCGGAGCGACGATCTCGCTGAACGTGACCGCGTCCGCCGACACCACCGGATCGGCGATGTAGCCGGGCGCGGGGACGCAGGTGACGCTGCGGTACTTCAACGTCGCCAGGTCGGCGATGATCAGGCAGGACCGGTTCTTCGCATCGGTCGAGCTGTACGCGAACGTGCCGTCGTACGCGCCGATCTCCGGCTCGGACACCGGCGGCAACCCGGCCGGCGCGGCTGACTTTCCGGTACTGAGGTCGTAGCGGACCACCTTGATCTGCGGATCAGGCCCGTCGGAGCGGATGTCTTGGATCAACGCCCAGTGATCGTCGATGACGACGGGGGACTGGGCGACGAAACCGGCGGGCGGTACGTGGCGGACGATCACCTTCTGGGTGGCGCGGTCCGCGATCGTGGTCGTACCCGCCTCGTCGCTGCCGCGGGTGACGACGTACTTGCGTTGCCGGGTGACCAGGTGCTGACCGTCGACCGGCTGCCGGAGCACGTTCGCCCAGGTAGGCAAAGCCGTCCCCGAGTCGCTCGGTTTCGCGGGGGTCGGCGGTGACTGCGACGGCGACTGTGATGGTGTTGTGCTGCTCGGGGACGGGCTGCTCTCCGGTTTCGAGGAGGAGCAGCCCGCCACGAGCAGGACCAGAAGGGTGCCTACGGCAACTGTACGGCGACGCATCGTGGTGGAATCACAGCCCGATGTTCTGGAAGGAGTTCGCCAAGGTGGCGTTGAACAGGGCGCTGGCCGGGATGTTCTTTGGGCCGTCGGTCACGTTGCCGCGGCTGTTGAAGCGGCGCTCGTTGAACACCTCGAAGATCGCGATGGTCCCGTTCGCCTTGTTGTACCCGCGGCCGACCTGGTAGTGACCGCTGTGGTTGAAGGCCAGGTACGGGAAGTACCGCTTGAGCAGCTGGACGTGCTCGATCACCGGAGCCTTGTACACGCCGAGGTGCTTCTGGTGCACCTCGAAGAAGGTCTGCGCGTTCCAGCCGGAGACGTTCTGCACGATGTACGTACCGGCCGACTTGGGCCAGCCCGTCTTCAGGTTGGTCTGCTGCACCATCGCGGAGATCGCGGTACCGCCGGTGGTCGACCCGAGGTCCTTCGCCCAGGACGCCTGGGTGTCCTTCTGGTTGTCATCCGCCCAGTCGATCGACTGGAAGGTGGCCGGCCCACACCAGTACCCCTTCTCCTGGGAGGTCTGGTACCCCTTCATGATGTACGCCGACGCCGGCGCCGCCAGCGGCGCAGCCGGGGTTTGCGGCCCGGCCGGAGTTGTAGACGGGGTGGGTTTGGGAGAAGAAGGTCCAACTGTCGGAGCCGTCCGAGTGGGTGCGGGTGAGGCGGTTGGTTCTGGGTTCGGTGGGGGTGTGTTGGCTTCGGCGATTTCGCGGAGTTCGCGGGCCTTTTCGCGGCCGTTCCAGGCGGCTCGCATTTCGTCGAGTTCCACCGTGACGCGGCTGCTCTTCGGCAGTGCGGCGCGCTGGGCGACGAACGCGGCTGCGGTCAGGTCGCCGGTGGGGATGTCCTGCTCGGCGTTCACGTCGTCCGCGGCGCGCAGGTCGGGCTGGCTCATCAGCGCATGCCGCTGCGCACCGGTCGGTACCTTCTCGACGAACCCGAGCCCGAGACAGTAGTTCTCGGTGTCGAGCTTGAAACACCGCAGCATCGAGGCAGCCTGCGCGGAGGTGTCCGCCGACCGCAGCTGCACATCACCGGGCGAGGTGCGCGTGACCTCGGTCACCACGTCACTCCACGACTTGGCCGCCGGCGGCTCATCCGACGAGGTGCCGGGACCGTCGGTCGGATCACTCGTCGGCGAGTACGACGGCGCGCCGGTCGCCGCACCGGCTGGAGACTGCACAGCCGACGGATCTACAGCCGAGGGATCACCGGCTGGAGATTGCACAGCTGAGGGATCACCGGCTGGGTCGCCGGTCGGCGCCGCGGATTGGGCTGGATCGCCGGTGGTTGCCGGTGTGGGGCGTCCGGTGTACTCGCGGTAACCGGGGTCTTGGGGCTGGTAGGCCTGGGCGGTGAGGGGCGCCTGCGCAAGCAGGGCACCCAGGAGGATCAGAGTTGCCCCCCGTGCTGCAGTGAGCATTGGGTCTCCCGAGCGGCGTGTGACGGCAGTGACTGAGGGTACGCCTGGGACCACAGTACGTGCTTGAGGCAACAATGGGGAGAGGGCCTGCCCCCTGAATCACAATGCGGCCCGCACTAGACTTGCCCGGTCCCGGTCCGTGGAAGCTGTGTGGAGAGTCTGTGTCGGTTCAACCCATCCGCCTGTTCGGCGACCCTGTGCTGATCACCAAGGCAGCTCCGGTCGTCGATTTCGACGCCGAGCTGCGCCGCCTGGTCGCGGACGTGACCGACACCATGCAGGACGCGCCCGGATCGGGCCTGGCTGCGCCGCAGATCGGCGTCGGCCTGCGCGTGTTCACGTACCACGTGGAGGGCGAGCTCGGGCACCTGATCAACCCCGAGCTGTCCCTGTCGGCCGACGAGCAGTTCGGCCCCGAGGGCTGCCTCTCGATCCCCGGCCTGACCTTCGACTGCCGCCGCGCCCAGTCGGTGATCGCGAAGGGCTTCAACATGTACGGCGACCCGGTGGTGATCGAAGGTTCGGACCTGCTGGCCCGCTGCATCCAGCACGAGACTGATCACCTGGACGGCGTCCTGTTCGTGGACCGGCTCGACCGCGAAACCCGCAAGCAGGCGATGAAGGCGATCCGCGAGGCCGAATGGTCAGGTCTCGCGGGGCTGTCCGGTCAACCACAGATCAAGGTCTCGCCCCACCCCACGAACGGATTCGGTCTGTGAGAGTCGTCTTCGCCGGCACGCCGGAGCCCGCGGTCACCGCGCTCGAGGCGATCGTTGCCAGCCGCCACGAGTTGGCCGGCGTCGTCACCCGCCCGGACGCCCCCGCGGGCCGCGGCAGAAAGCTGGTCGCGTCGCCGGTCGCGCAGTACGCGGAGGAGCTCGGCGGCATCGAGATCCTGAAGCCGGTGAAGCCCAGCGACCCGGAGTTCCTGGCCCGGTTGCGGGAGATCGCGCCGGACTGCTGCCCGGTGGTCGCGTACGGCGGTCTCCTGCCGCAGGCTGCGCTCGACATTCCGCCGCACGGCTGGATCAACCTGCACTTCTCGGTGCTGCCCGCCTGGCGTGGCGCCGCGCCGGTGCAGCACTCGATCATCTCCGGCGACGACGTGACCGGCGCGAGTACGTTCCGGATCGTGAAGGCGCTCGACGCGGGTCCTGTGTACGGCGTACTCACCGAACCGATCGGCCCGGAGGACACGTCCGGCGACCTGCTGCACCGGCTCGCGGTGTCCGGCGCGAAGCTGCTGGTGGACACGCTCGACGGGATCGAGGCCGGTGTACTGGAGGCGCGCGAGCAGCCGACCGATGGGGTGACGCTGGCGCCGAAGATCAACGTCGAGGACGCCGAGCTGGATCTGACCGCGCCGGCGCAGCGGGTCGATCGGCTCGTCCGCGGGTGCAATCCGGCGCCGGGTGCGTGGACGACGTTCCGGGGCGAGCGGCTGAAGGTGCTGGCCGTACGCCTCACCGACGACGAGCTGAAGCCGGGTGAGCTGCAGGCGACGAAGTCGAGCGTGAAGGCCGGGACCGGGAGCAAGGCGGTCGAGCTGGTGACGGTGCAGCCGCAGGGCAAGAAGCCGATGGCCGCGGCGGACTGGGCGCGCGGCATCCGGCTGACCGACGAGGATCGGCTGGGTCCGAGCGCGTGAGTGACAGGACTCCGCGTAATCGCGGCGCCCAGCGTGGTTCGGCCCAGCGTGGTCAGGCACAGCGTGGTCCGGACCGGGTCCGGAAGGTCGCGTACCAGGTCGTCCGGCAGGTCACCGCGGAAGGTGGGTACGCGAACCTCGCGCTGAACAAGGCACTTCGCGAGGCACGGCTCGGCGGGCGGGACGCCGCGTTCTGTACGGAGCTGGTGCACGGGACCTTGCGCTGGCAAGGCACGTACGACGTGTTCCTGGCGCGGAGTGTTTCGCGGCGGCTGGAGGATCTGGACCCGGAGCTGCTGGATCTGTTGCGGCTCGGTAGTCATCAGCTGCTGAACATGCGGGTCGACTCGTACGCGGCGGTTTCCGAGATGGTCACGCTGACGCGTTCGGAGCTTGGTCAGAAGCGTACGGGGCTGGTGAACGCTGTCCTTCGGAAGATCAGTCAGCGGTCGCTGGAGCAGTGGATTTCCGCTGCTGCTCCGTCGATCGAGGAAGATCTGATCGGTCATTTGGCGGTGGCCGAGGCGCATCCGCGGTGGGTGATCGAGGCGTTCGATCGGGCGCTCGGTGATGCCGCTGGTGGGCTGGAAGATCTGCTTGCCGCCGACAACGAGCCGCCGCGGGTGACGCTGGTGGCTCGGCCCGGGTTGTCCGATGTGGATGAGCTGGGGGGTGCGGGCGCGGTACCGGCGCGGTGGTCGCCGTACGGCGCGGTGCTGGAGGGTGGTGGCGATCCGGGGCGGATCGAGGCGGTCGCAACTGGTCGAGCGGGCGTTCAGGACGAAGGCTCACAGCTGGTCGCACTCGCCCTCGCGGCGGCGAAGGTCGAAGGCGAAGACTCCAATTGGCTCGACCTGTGCGCTGGTCCGGGTGGGAAGTCCGCGCTGCTCGCGGCGCTGGTCGACCAGCAGGGCGGACGGTTGACGGCGATTGAGCCGTTGAAGCATCGGGCTGATCTGGTGCGGGGGAACTTGCGGGCGATTCCGGGTGACCACAAGGTGCTGGTGGGGGACGGGACCAAACCGACGTGGCCGGCGGGGTCGTTCGATCGGGTGCTGGCTGATGTGCCGTGTACTGGGCTGGGCGCGCTGCGGCGGCGACCCGAGGCGCGGTGGCGGCGTACGCCGGATGATGTCCGCGAACTGCGCCCGCTCCAAGAGGACCTGCTCGACTCGGCGATCACCTCGGTCCGCGCGGGCGGTGTCGTCGCGTACGTCACCTGCTCGCCGCACCCGGACGAAACCCGCGCGGTGGTCGACGCGGTCCTCGCCCGGCGCAACGACGCGAGCCTGGAGGACGCCCGCGACCTGTTCCCCGGCGTACCCGATCTCGGCGCCGGACCCGACGTCCAGCTCTGGCCGCACCTGCACGGCACCGACGCCATGTACCTGGCCCTGATCCGCAAAGCCTGATCCGAATGCATGACCTGCCGTCAGGCGCTACCCGGCGAACGGTCATGATAGTGACGTGACAACAACCGCCACCCGCCCAGCCGTCTCGACCCGGCGGCACCACGTCGTCGGCCTGGTTTCCGCCTTCGGGATCGGCATGCTGGTCGCCGTCCAGTCGCGCCTGAATGGTGAGCTCGGCGGTGTCCTCGGCGACGGCGTACCCGCCGCACTGGTCTCGTTCGGCTCCGGCCTGCTGATCCTGCTGATCGTCAGCGCGCTCGTACCACGCGTACGCCACGCCCTCACCAGCGTCTGGACCACCATCCGCAACCCCGCAGGCGGCCTCCGCTGGTACCAGTGCCTCGGCGGCATCGCCGGCGCCTACCTGGTCGTGACCCAGTCGTTCACCGTCTCCATCATCGGCGTCGCCGTCTTCACCGTCGCGATCGTCGCGGGTCAGGGTTTCGCCAGCCTGATCGTCGACCGCGCCGGCCTCGGCCCAGCCGGTCCGCAACCAGTCACACCCCTCCGCGTAGTCGGCGCGCTGGGTGCCCTCGCCGCGGTCGTCCTCGCGGTCTCCGACCAACTCAGCCACACCGGCCTGCTGCTCGCGATCCTCCCCGCCATCGGCGGCCTCGGCACCGCCGTCCAGCAGGCAATCAACGGCCGCGTCGCCCGCACCGCCTCTCCGGACGGGTACGGCGCGATCGCCGCCGGAGTCGTGAACTTCCTCGTCGGGTTCGGCGCCCTGCTGCTCGCCTTCGTGGTCGACCTGATCGTCCGCGGCGCCCCGCACCACCTGCCCTCGGAACCGTGGCTCTACCTGGGCGGCGCCTGCGGCGTGATCTACATCAGCGCGGCCGCCGCGGTCGTCCGCGTGGTCGGCGTCTTCATCCTGGGCCTCGCCACGATCGCCGGACAGCTGATCGCCAGCCTCGCCGTCGACCTCTGGCTCCCGGCCGCCGACAAGGCAGTCACCTTGCCGGTCGTCACGGGCACCTTCCTCGCGCTGGTCGCGGTCATCGTCGCGGCAGTGCCTAACCTTGTGAAGCGCGCCGCCTGAGTACGCCCTGCGACACGGCCACCCCGAGCAGTACGACCAGGCCGCCGGCCGGTTGGTACCAGGTGATGTGTTCGCGGAGAACGATCACACCGACCAGGATCGAGAACACCGGTATCAGGTACGTGACCATCGACGACCGGCTGGCTCCGATCAGGCGGATGTTGCGCATGTTCAGCACGAACGCGAGCCCGCTGCCGAGCGCGCCGAGCGCGATCACGCTCAACAGCACCTCGGGGGACAGCGACCACGGCGCGGGCGGCGCCTGGTGGGTCACCAGCGGCGCGACGATCGCCAGCTGAACTGTTGCGCAAAGCAACAGAGTGGCCGAGAGCGCGGTCCCGGACAGCGTCGTTCCGGCCAGAAAGCGTTTCTGGTAAGGGATCGCGAGTCCGTAGAACACGGCCGCGAGCATGCACAGTCCCTGCCCGACGAGGTCCGCGCCGCTGTTCACCCGCCAGGCACCGAGGACGATCAGCATGCCGATGAAGCCGATCAGCAGCCCGGCGCCGCGCTGCAGCGAGAACTTCTCGGTCCGGAAGATCAGCACCGCGATCGGCAGCACGATCAGCGGCGTGATGCCGTTCCAGATCCCGGCCAGCAAGGACGGGATGCGTTCCTCGCCGTACCCGAACAGGGTCCACGGGATCGCCGAGCCGATCGCGCCGGCGACAAACGAGTGCGCCCAGATCCGCGGCGTACGCGGCAGCCGCTCGCGCTTGAACAACAGGATCGCCAGCAGGACGACGGCGCCGGTGAGTACGCGCCCGAGGGCCAGGTAGAGCGGGGGCAGTTCGCGAACGCCCACCGAGATGAAAAGGAAGCTGCAGCCCCAGATGGCGGCCAGCGCCAGCATGGTCGGAAGCCAGGCTTTGACGGCCGGCCGGTCGATCGTGCTGTCAGGAGTCGTTACCATGCTCACTCCTGACATCCTGCACTACCGGACCGACAGTTCGTGCATCTTTATCCGGATTCGGGCAGCAGGGACGACAGCACGGTGAACGACGGCACGGTGAACGACGGCACAGTGGAAGGATGGCGGGCATGAGTGGCTTCGACGTGGTGGCGGTCCGCAAGCAGTTCCCCGCGCTCGACGAGGGCGCCGCGCATTTCGACGGTCCGGGCGGTTCGCAGACCCCGCAGGTGGTCGCCGAGGCGGTCGCGCGGACGATGACGTCCGCGCTCGCCAACCGCGGCCGGCTGACCGCGGCCGAGCGGCGCGCGGACGAGATCGTGCTCGCCGCGCGGGCGGCGATGGCCGACCTGCTGGGCACCAGCGCGCAGGGCATCGTGTTCGGCCGGAGCATGACGCAGCTGACGTACGACTTCGCCCGGACGCTCGCCAAGACCTGGAACGTGGGCGACGAGGTGATCATCAGCCGGCTCGACCACGACGCGAACGTCCGGCCGTGGGTGCAGGCTGCTGACGCGGCCGGCGTCACGGTCACCTGGCTCGGCTTCGACCGCGAGACCTCCGAGCTGGACGACATCGCCCCGCTGCTCACCGACCGCACCCGGCTGGTCGCGGTCACCGGAGCCTCCAACTTGCTCGGTACCCGGCCGGACACGAAGCGGATCGCGGAGCAGGTTCATGCCGCCGGTGCGCTGCTGTACGTCGACGGTGTCCATCTGACCGCGCATGTCCCGATCGACGCCACGTACGCGGACTTCTACGCCTGCTCGCCCTACAAGTTCTTCGGCCCGCACCTGGGCGTACTGACCGCGGCGCCCGATCTTCTGGAGACGCTCTACCCGGACAAGTTGCTTCCGTCGACGGATGTCGTACCGGAACGATTCGAGCTCGGCACGTTGCCGTACGAACTGCTCGCCGGCACCACCGCCGCAGTCGACTTCCTGGCCGGACTCGGCGGTACGGGCGCCACCCGCCGCGAGCGACTGATCAGCTCGCTCGAACTGGTCGAGGCGTACGAGGACGCCCTTCGCGATGACCTGGAAGCACGTCTCGCCGCCCTTCCCGGTGTCACGCTGTACGGCCACGCGGCGCGCCGTACGCCGACCCTGCTCTTCACGGTCGACGGCCACAGCCCAGCCGCCGTAGCGGAGCACCTCGCCAAGGCGGGGGTGAACGCCCCGGCGGGTTCGTTCTATGCGTACGAGCCGGCGCGCCAGCTCGGCCTTGGTCCGGAAGGCGCTGTCCGCGCCGGCCTCGCGCCCTACACTGACCAGTCCGACGTCGATCGCCTGGTGGCCGCGGTCACCGCCTTGACCGGCGCGAGCGGGACTAACTAAAGTCTCTGGGGAAAGTCGGCTTGGAGGGGGATCTGGTGAGGGAACCGAGCGCTGTCTTCGTCCAGGTGGACCCCTCGGACAAGCTGACCCGGTCGGCGCCTGGCGTCGAGGTGAGCTGGGCGGACGGCACGGTCGAGGTGACCGCGACGCGGATCAGCCGGGTCGCGCTGCGCTGGACCTCGCGACTTCCGGTCGGTGCGCTGATCCTCGGCGACGCCTGGGAGCGCTCGTACGGCGACCTGCAATGGCGCCACCAGCAACCCGAGCGCCTGCTGCCGTGGTACTTCCTCGCCCATGACCCGGGCACCGGTGAAACCACGGGCGCCGGCGTCGACGTACAGCCGAATGCGTTCTGTTCCTGGACGGTCGACGGTGACGGCTTCACCCTCTGGCTCGACCTGCGGAACGGCGGCGGACCAACGCAGTTGAACGGCCGGACCTTGCGCGCCGCGACCGTACGCGACTTCGAGGACGCGGGCACGCCCTGGCAGACACTGCATGCGGCGGTCGCCACCATGAGCACCCGGCTACCGGCGCGACCTGAGCCCGCGCCGGTGGCCGGGCCGATCGTCGGCGCGAACAACTGGTACTACGCGTACGGCGAGAACTTCGACGAGAAAGCCGTCCTCAAGGACGCGACCACGATCGTGGAACTCGCGGACGGTCACCCGGTCAAGCCGTTCAGCGTTGTCGACGACGGCTGGTATCCGGGCGGGATCGCGTCCGGGGGACCGTGGGACCGCGGTACGCCGGGTGTCTTCGATGACCTCGCGGGTACAGCGGCCTCGATCAAGGCGATCGGCGCGCGACCCGGTTTGTGGTTCCGTCCATTGCTGGTGCGCGAGCCCAGCCGGTTGGCGTCGGCGGGTCCGCATGACAAGCCGGGCCGTGCGCTCGACCCGTCCCGTCCGGAAGTGCTCGACGGCGTACGCGCGGACCTGCAACGGTTCAAGGACTGGGGTTTCGAGCTGGTCAAGCACGACTTCAGTACGTACGACGTGTTCGGCGACTTCGGCCCCGCGATGGGATCTCGGCTGACCGATGACGGCTGGCAGTTCCATGATCCGGCCCGGACGACGGCCGAGATCGTGCTCGCGTTCTACCGGGAGATCCGCGCCGCGGCGGACGGGGTCGTGCTGATCGGCTGCAACACCGTCGGGCATCTCGCGGCCGGTCTGGTCGACGTGCAGCGCACTGGCGACGACACCTCCGGCCGCGACTGGGAGCGGACCCGGAAAATGGGCGTGAACACGCTCGCGTTCCGGCTGCCACAGCACAACCGCATCTTCGCCGTGGACGCCGACTGCGTGCCGTGTACGCCGGAAACGCCCTGGGAACTGAACGCCCAGTTCCTCGACCTGATCGCCCGCTCCGGCACCGCGCTGTTCTTGTCAATCGACCCCGCCGCGCGCAACGAACGGACGGATCAGGCGTTGCGGGACGGCATCCGGCTGGCGCTCGACGGTGGAACGCCGGGTGGCCTCGAACCGACCGACTGGCTGGAGAACACCACCCCGAACGCGTGGCGCGCGGGCGACGAGACCGTTCAGTACGACTGGTCCCGTCCGTGGGGTGCGGACCCGCGTGGCTAGGCGAGGTACGAACCTCGATCGCGTCGGCGGATTCAATGACGCCGTCGTACTGGATGCGATCCGGCGGAGCGAGCAGCTCAGCCGGGTCGAGCTGGCCGAGGCGACCGGCCTGTCCGGCCAGGCGATCTCGAACATCGCACGCCGGCTCCTCGACGCCGGTCTGGTCCGGGAAGCCGGCCGCCTCCGTGGCGCCGGCCTGGGCAAGCCGCGGACCCTGCTCGAGCTGGAGCCGACCGGTCAGTACGCGGTCGGCGTACACCTCGATCCGTCCGTCGTCACGGTCGTGCTGCTCGATCTGACCGGTGAAGTGGTCGCACGACGGCCGGTCAATCAGATCGCGGACGAGCCCGGCATTCTCATCGACGGCATCGCGAAGACGATCGAGGACGCGATCAGCGAGGCCGGCGCGCCGCGCGATCGCGTCACCGGGGTCGGCATCGCGGCACCAGGTCCGATCGATGTCGAGCGCGGCATGATCGTCGACCCACCGAACCTTTCCGCCTGGCATCGCGTCCCGTTGCGCGACGAGTTGCAGGGGCGTACGGGCTTGCCGGTCGTGCTCGACAAGGACGTGACCGCCGCCGCCTCCGCGGAGAAGTGGGCCGGGCAGGGCGGCAGCTTCGTGTTCTTCTATCTCGGGACCGGGATCGGCGCCGGGCTGGTGATCGGCGACGAAGTGGTCCGCGGTTCGTCCAGCAACGTCGGCGAGATCGGTCACGTGATCGTCGACCCCGATGGTCCGGTCTGCTATTGCGGGCGGCGCGGTTGTGCCGGCGAATCGAGTCAGCCGCGGTACCTGGTGCAGCAGGCGCTTCAGGCCGGAGTGCTTGCCCAGGGCATCGATCTGGACGACCGGCAGGCTGTGGACGCGGCGTTCTCGCGGTTGTGCGGGCTGGCCGCGGACGGTGCCGGCGTACCCAGGGAAATCATTGTCGCGCTGGCCGGGCGGATCGCCAAGGTGGTCGAGGACATCGCGAACCTGCTGGACTTGGAGCGCGTGGTGTTCGGCGGCCCGCACTGGGAGCAGCTCGCGCCGGTGCTCGGCGACGCGGTGCGGTCCGCGCTCGACGGCCGGTTCCTGCTTCGGGCGGTGCATCCGTTCGAGGTCACCGGTACGGCGCTCGGCGCGGATGTCGGTGCGATCGGTGCCGGCAGCCTGGTACTGGATCAGACGTTCTCTCCCAACCCCTCGTTGGCACTTGTCGGTGAAAGGTGATGTGTTCATGATCGACCCCGAGGTCCTCGCCCGCGCCACGGCGGCCGTCCAGCGGGCCGCCGGTGACGAGGTGATCGCGGAGATGTTCCGGCGCTCGATGGCCGAGAACCTGCCCGCGGTCGCGGAGCGGCTGCCGGACGGGACCACGTTCGTGCTCACCGGCGACATCCCGGCGATGTGGCTGCGGGACTCGGCCGCGCAGCTGCGCCCGTACCTGCTGCTGTGCAAGGACGATCCGGGGCTGCAGGACGTACTGATCGGGGTGCTGCACCGACAGCTCGAGTACGTGGTGCTCGACCCGTACGCGAATGCGTTCAACAAGGAAGCGAACGGCGCCGGGCACGTCACCGACGAGACCGAGATGTCGCCGTGGGTGTGGGAGCGGAAGTACGAGATCGACTCGTTGTGCTTCCCGCTTGAGCTGGCGTACCGGCTGTGGCGGATCACCGGGCGGGCGGATGTGATCGACCACCGGTACCGCGCCGCCGCCGAGGCGATTATCGAGTTGTGGACGGTCGAGCAGGATCACGAAGCGCGGTCGCCGTACCGGTTCCAGAGGCATGACGATCGGGCGTCGGACACGCTGGTACGGGACGGGCGCGGGCGGCTGACCCAGCCGACCGGGATGTCGTGGAGCGCGTTCCGCCCGAGTGACGACGCGACCGAGCTGGGATTCAACGTACCCGGCAACATGTTCGCGTCGGTGGTGCTCGGCTATCTGCAGGAGATCGCGACCGAGGTCCTGCGGGACGAGCCGCTCGCGGATCGTGCGAAGGCGTTGAAGGCGGAGATCGACGAGGGCATCGCTCAGTACGGCACTGTCGATCATCCGGTGCACGGGCGCGTGTTCGCGTACGAGGTCGATGGTCTCGGTGATGCGCTGCTGATGGACGACGCGAACATGCCGAGCCTGCTGGGGATCCCGCTGACCGGGTACGCGGCTGCCGACGATCCGACCTACTTGGCGACCCGCAAGCTGCTGCTCAGCCCCGAGAACCCGTACTACTACAGCGGAACCGCCGCCGCGGGCATCGGCAGTCCGCACACGCCCCCGCGCTACATCTGGCACATCGCCCTGGCTGTGCAGGGCATCTCCAGCACGTCCCCGGCCGAACGCCAGCACCTCCTGCAACTCCTCCGCGACACCACCGGCAACACCGGCCAGATGCACGAAGGCTTCGACGTGGACGACCCCACCCAGTACACCCGCGAGTGGTTCTCCTGGGCCAACGCCATGTTCTGCGAACTAGCCCTGGTCCACGCGGGCCTGGGCTAGGCGACTTCTCCGGCAGCTCGACAGTACGTATATGCCCACTGGCCCGCCCTACAGGTGCTGCACCCGCCTGGGCTCGCTCGCAGCGGGCGTATACGTACAGTCGAGCTGCTGGAGTCCTTAAGTGCTGGGACTGCTCTCCAGCGGTTGGGTGTTGCCGGCTGCCAGTGCGTCGGCGACGTGTTGTACGCCGCTGCGGATGAGGTTGCCGTACGGGTTGTCCGGCAGCTGGTCGAGGTGCTTGCGGGCTAGTTCCAGGTGCTCGTACGCGGGCTCGGTCTGTTGCAGGCGGCGGTAGTCGTCGGCGAGGTTGAGGTGGAGGGACGGCAAGGTCAACCCAGCCAGCCGGGGCGTACGAGGCCGGTTTGGTAGGCGAGTACTACCAGTTGGGCGCGGTCGCGTACGCCGAGTTTGATCATTGCCCGGCTGACATGGGTTTTGGCGGTTGCGGGACTGAGTACGAGCCGGGCGGCGATCTCGTCGTTGGACAGCCCCTCACCGACCAGAGCCACGATCTCCTTCTCGCGCTCGGTCAGTACGTCCAGTTCCTTGCTGGCATGTGGTTGCCGGCTGCGCGAAGCGAACTCGGCCACCAACGTCCGCGTCACCCCAGGCGACAACAGCGCATCGCCCCGGGCAACCACCCGCACCGCCTGCAGCAACTCGACCGGCTCCGTGTCCTTCACCAAAAACCCACTGGCCCCAACCCGCAGCGCCTCGAAGACGTACTCGTCCAGGTCGAACGTAGTAAGAATCACCACGTGTACGCCGGCGAGCTCCGGGTCCGCACCGATCTCCCGGGTCGCCTCCAACCCGTCGGTGCCGGGCATCCGGATGTCCATCAGCACCACATCCGGCTTCTCGGCCCGCGCCACCGCGACCGCCTCGGCGCCGTCCGACACCTCACCGATCACCGTGATGTCGTCCTCGGCGTTCAGCAGCGACCGGAACCCGGCCCGTACCAACGCCTGATCGTCCGCCAGCAACACCCTGATCATGCGGGGAGCCTATGCCAGCCCCGCGTCATGGGCGAGCAGCGCGATCTGGGTGCGGTTCCCGAGCTCCAGCTTGGTCAGGATGTGCGAGATGTGCGCCTTCACGGTCGCCAGGCTCATGAACAGCTCGGTCGCGATCTGGGCGTTCGCCTTGCCCTGGGCGACCGCCAGCATCACGTCGTACTCGCGAGGTGACAGCCGCTCCAGCTTCTGCTGCGCGATCGTGTGGGCGTCCGCCTGCGTCGCGGCGCGATCCATCAACCGCCGCGTGATCGCGGGGGAGAGGATCGGATCACCGGCTGCGACGCGCCGGACCGCCTCGACGATCTGCGGCGGTGGCGTGTCCTTCAGCAGGAACCCACTGGCCCCGGCGCGCAGCGCGTGCAGGACGTTCTCGTCGGTGTCGAACGTGGTCAGCACGACGACCTCAGGCGGATTGGTCCGCGCCCGCAGCCGCTTGGTCGCGACGATGCCGTCCACGCGCGGCATCCGCAGATCCATCAGTACGACATCGGGGAAGTGCGCATCGACGGCGGCAGGTACTTCGTCACCGTCCGCGGCCTGGCCGACGACGGAGATCCCGTTCGCTCCGTCGAGCATCATCTCAAGGCTGGCGCGGACCAATGCGTCATCGTCCACCACCAGGACCCGGATCCCAGGCTGTTCATTCATGGGGCCACGGTAGCGAGGCCAGGAGGCGAAAGCCGCCACCGGGCACCCGTCCGTGGTCCAGCGTGCCCCCGGCCAGCTGCACCCGTTCGGTCAGTCCGACCAGCCCGGTGCCGCTGCCCGGCGCCAGCGGTGTGCCGTTCACGGCTGGGTTGGTCAGCTCGATCCGCAACCCGTCACCAGGCTGACCTGTCACCAGTACATTCACCGGATGACCGGCGGCGTGCTTGCGCGCGTTCGTGAGCCCTTCCTGGACGATCCGGTACGCCGTACGCCCCGTTGCGGGCGGCAACGAAGCGGGGTCGGCCACCCGGTCGTCGTACCCGACCGTCGTTCCCGCGTCGCGGGATTCGTCGACCAGCGCGCGCAGATCGCCGAACGTCGGCTGCGGCCGCCCGCCGGGCATGGCCTCGATGTCCGTGTCGTCGCGGAGAACGCTGATCACTTCGCGCAGCTCGTCCAGCGCCTGGTGTACGCCGGTCCGGATCACGCCGGCCGCCTTCGCGAGTTTCTCCGGCGACGAGTCCGGGCGGTATTCAAGCGCACCCGCGTACGTCGCCAGCAAGGACAACCGGTGCGCGAGGACGTCATGCATTTCGCGCGCCATCTTCGTACGCTCCAGCGTCCGCGCCTCCGCGATCCGGCGGCCCTGCTCGGCCTCCGCGCGGATGGCCCGATCGCGCAACGACATCAGCAACTGCTGCCGCGCCTGCGCGCCCAGCCCCCAGCCGAGCAGGGCGGCGTGGACGACGACGTCGAGGACCGCGAACCAGAAGTACGGCAAGCCACTGATCGGTTGCCGGAGGCCCTGAATCAGATGCGCGACCGTACCGGCTGCCGCCACCAGGATCGCGGTACGCCACGGCCGGCGCATCGCGACGTTGAGCGTACCGGCGGTGGACGGCGGGGTGGCGGCGGGGGAGAAGGCAGCGAGTACGGCAAGCGCGAGCGTACCGGTCACCGGCCGGCGTGCGATGACCGGAATCAGTGCGATCGAAAGCACACCGACCGTGATGTCGAGCCACAAGAACGGCCGGTGCGCCGGGTCGGCCGACCGCCCGACGATCGTCATCACCACCAGTACGCCGAGCGCCGCGGTCGCGATCAGATCGACCCGCTTCGACGGTTTGGGCGGTGCGCACAACTCCTCCATGCCGCCGAGAGTAGGCGCCCGCGCGCCTCCCGCACCACCGACCAAAGTCGAAGCTACAACTGCGCCGCCCGGTAGAACCCGCGGATGTGCGCGGCCACCAACTCACCCGCCCGCTCCGCCTCGCCGCCGCGTATCGCGACCAGGATCTCCCGGTGCTCGGCCCGCAAACCCACAGCCGTCGCTTCCCAGTCCGGCAGGTTCGGTACGGCAGCCAGCACGTACTCGTGAATCGCCGACCGCAACGAAGTCATCACCGCGGCGATCAGCACATTCCCAGCAAGCCCCGCCAGCGCGACATGGAACTCGGCGTCGAGCAGGTGGAACTCCTCCGGCGACAACCCGGTGTTGTCCATCCGGTCGAGCAGTTCCTCGGCAACCTTGAGCTCATTCGCCGCGAGCTCCCGCCCGGCCGCTTCCCGCGCCGACCACGACTCCAGCAACAACCGGGTTTGCACGACGTCACCCATCGGCAGATGGTTGGTTGCCAGGTGCAACCGCAGCACGGCGGTCAGCGGCGACACCGGCTCGGCCACGATCACCGCGCCCGCCTCCGGCCCGGACCCGGTCGCGGTCCGCACCACGCCCATCGCCTCCAGCACCCGGACCGCCTCCCGCACCGACGGCCGGCTGATCCCAAGCTGCTCGGCGAGCGCCCGTTCCCCCGGCAACCGCCCCCCGATCCGCAACCGCCCTGCGGCCAGGTCCCCCTCCACCCGATGCAAGACCAGCTCGTAGTTCTTCACACCCCGCTCCTAGGAGTGTTTTTGCTCGCTTGCTGGAGCGTTTTACCTCGGTTTCGGGGAGAAAGGCTCCTAGCAGCGCGGAGGGAGGTGGGGGAGTGCATGGAGCAACTGTAGCTGTGTGGTCGGACCACAGGGTAGGGTGTGGTCCGACCACACGAAGCCGGGAGTTGTGATGACCGATCGCCAGATGCCCAAATGGTCCGAGCTGAAGCCGTTGCTGCGGCCGAAGCCGGTCACGGTGAACCCGACCGAGCGGCGGCTGGACAGGGCGCTGACGATCGCCGACCTGCGCGCGATCGCGAAACGGCGGACGCCGCGCTCGGTGTTCGACTACACCGACGGCGCCGCCGAGGCCGAGATCAGCCTTCGCCGCGCCCGGCGGTTGTTCGCGGAGATGGAGCTGCAGCCGTCGATCCTGCGGGACGTGTCCGCGATCGACCTCGGCACCTCGATCCTGGGCGGCCGCTCCGAGCTGCCGTTCGCGTTCGCGCCGACCGGTTTCACCCGGATGATGAACCACGAGGGTGAAAGCGCGGTGGTGAAGGTCGCGGAGGACATCGGCATCCCGTACGCGCTGTCCACGATGGGCACCACCTCGATCGAGGACGTCGCCGCCGCCGCGCCGAACGCCCGCAAGTGGTTCCAGCTGTACGTCTGGAAGGACCGCGACGCCGGCGAGGACCTGGTCAAGCGCTCCGCGGCCGCCGGGTACGAGGCGCTGATGCTGACCGTCGACGTACCAGTTGCCGGCGCCCGGCTGCGCGATGTCCGCAACGGGTTCACGATCCCGCCTTCGCTGACCGTGAAGACGGTGCTGGACGCATCGATGCACCCGGCCTGGTGGGCCAACCTGCTGACCACGAGACCGCTGACCTTCGCGTCGCTGTCCAGCTGGGACGGCACCGTCGCCGAGCTGCTCGACAAGCTGTTCGACCCGACCATGACCATCGACGACCTGAACTGGCTGCGGTCGATCTGGGACGGCCCGCTGATCGTGAAGGGCATCCAGACCGTCGAGGACGCCCGCCGCGTGGTCGACGCGGGCGCGGACGCGGTCGTGCTGTCCAACCACGGCGGCCGCCAGCTGGACCGGGCGCCGACACCGCTGCGGATCCTTCCGGACGTACGCAAGGCGGTCGGTGGTGACGCGGAGATCTACCTCGACACCGGCATCATGTCCGGCGCCGACATCGTCGCCGCGATCGCCCTCGGAGCGGACGCGTGCCTGGTCGGCCGCGCCTACCTGTACGGGCTGATGGCCGGCGGCCAGCGCGGCGTCGCCCGTGCCGCGGAGATCCTGACCAAGGAGGTCCGCCGCACGATGGCCCTACTCGGCGTCTCCACCGTCGCCGACCTGAACCCGTCCCACGTCCGCCTGCCCTGACAACACCGGCCCTGACAACTGCTGCCCTGATGAGTCCGACGCTGACAGCACCGGCAGGGTCAGGCGGAAGGTGGATCCGGCGCCGAGGGCGGTCCGCAGTACGAGGTCGCCGTCGTGGGCCCGGGCGATGGACCGCGCGATCGCCAGGCCCAGCCCGGTACTCCCACGAGTGCGGTAGAACCGGTCGAAAACCCGGCCGGCCTGCTCTTCGGTCAGGCCCTGACCACGATCCTCGATCTCCAGTACGGCGTGCCCGTCCGACGTACCGACACCGATCCGGACCGGGCTGCCGGGTGGCGTGTGCGCGATCGCGTTGCCGACGAGGTTGGTGACGACCTGGCGCAGCCGGTCCTCATCGCCAAGGACCGCGGCGGGACCGGGTACGCCACCTTCCAGGCCGGTCAGCGTGATCGGCCTGGAAGGGTCGAGTGCCTTCAGGTCATGCCGGGCGTCGTTGGCGATCGTGCGGAGGTCCATGGGCGTCCGGTCGAGCTGCCCTTCAGGTGCTTCGTCGAGTTGGGCGAGCAGGAGCAGGTCTTCGGTCAACCTGGTCAGCCGCGTCGCCTCCCGGTCGATCCGGCTCATCGCCTCGTCGGCATCCGATCCGCCCATCCGGTACAACTCGGTCGAACCCTTGATCCCGACCAGCGGCGTACGCAGCTCGTGGCTGACGTCGGACAGGAACGTACGCATCCGGGTCTCGGTCGCGGCGCGGTCGGTGAAGGCCTGTTCGAGCTGACCGAGCATTGTGTTCAGTGAGGTCGCCAGCTGGCCGATCTCGGTTCGTGGCGCGGCGATCCCTGGTACGCGTTGTGCCAGGTCACCATCGGCGATGGCAGCCGCGGTGTGCTCGATCCGGCGGAGCGGCCTGAGCCCGCGTCCCAGTGCCCACCAGCCGACTGCGGTCAACAGGACGAGCAGTGCGGCACCAGTGATCAGGCTGCTGGTCCGCAACTGGGAGATGGTCGCGTCGGCCTCGGTCAGTGGTGCGGCGGCGACCACAGTGCCACTCCAGCCAACCGCTGGTCTGGCCAGTGCACGCCAGCGACCCGATCCGTTCGCGGCCGGCAGGGACATCGTGGAGCCATCCGTTGGCAGCTTCTGCAGTTCCGCGTCGGTCGGGAAAGACGCTGCGGCGACGCGGGACGAGCGGAGAGTGCCGATGATCGCTCCGTTCGCGTCCAGGTACGCCAGGTACGGTGCGCCGATCAGGTCGAGCGCAGGGTCGAGCAGCTGTGGACGGGCGGGCTGCTGCGGCTGCGGACCGTTCGGTGACACCTGGGCGATGATCTGGGTGAATGAACGAAGCTGACTGTCGAGGCGGTTCAGCTGGTACTGCTCCAACTGGTGCGACACGACCGCGCTGATCAGGCTGAGTCCCGCGAGCAGCAGTCCGGCTGTGAGCACCAGCAGCCGGGTGCGTAGCGACAGCTTCCTCATGGTTTGGGTGCCCTGAGTACGTAGCCGACGCCGTGCACGGTGTGGATGAGCTTCGGCTCCGCGTCGTCGACCTTGCGCCGCAAGTACGAGATGTACGTGTCCACGATGCTGGTGTCTCCGTTGAAGTCGTACCGCCACACCTGCTCGAGGATCTGCGCTTTGGACACGACCCGTCCGGCGTTCTCCATCAGGTAGCGCAGCAGGCGGAACTCGGTGGGGGAGACCCGGAGCGGGCTGCCGTCGCGGGTCAGTTGGTGGCCCTCGGCATCAAGTGCGAGCCGGCCGGCGGTCAGTACGTCACTGTGCCTGCCGGTCGTACGCCGCAGCACCGCACGGATCCGGGCAATCAGCTCCTCCAGGTCGAACGGCTTGGTCACATAGTCGTCCGCGCTGAGGGACAGCCCGCGGATCTTGTCCGCCTGCCCGTCCCGGGCGGTCAGGAACAGTACGGGCATCGGACCGTGCTCGCGCAGGCGGCGGACGACATCGAAACCGTCCGTGTCCGGCAGCATCACGTCCAGCAGGACCAGGTCCGGCGGTTCCGCGACAGCGGCGGCGACTGCTTCGGCGGCAGTCGCCGCGGACGTCACCTCGAAGCCGGCGAATCGCAGCGTCGCGGACAGCAGCTCTCGTACCGTCGCCTCGTCGTCCACCACGAGCAGCCGGGTCATGGTCGCCAGGATAGACAGGTGCTCAGACGTCGCGTCGCCGGAAGACGACGAACGCGGCGGTCAGGACCACGGCGACGCCGACCCACAGGCCGCCGAGATTGAGCCAGGGGTGCGGGAAGTCCGGGTCCGGTACGGTCGCGAAGATCGCGGCCGCCCCACGGGTCGGCCAGAAGTCGAAGATGCCCTGCATCCAGGACGGGAACAGTCCGGACAGCGCCGGGATCAGGAACACGATCCCGACCAGTGTCGCCAGCGCGCCCGCCGTCGCTCGCAGGATGGTGCCGAGACCGACCGCCAGCACGGCGATCGCGGACAGGTAGAGCCCGCCGCCGACGACGGCCGGGAGTACGCCGTGATCACTGAGGTGTGCCGATGGTACGTCGTGCGCGGCGAGGACGGCCTGCCCGAGGAAGAACGACGCGAACATCAGGACTTGCCCGGCGACCGCTGCGATCGCGGTCGCGGTGACTGCTTTCGCGGCGAGCAAGCGGTGCCGGCGCGGCGTGGCGGCGAGTGTGGTCTGCATCAGTCCGGTCGCGAACTCGGAGGTCACCACCAGGATGCCAAGGACACCGACTACGAGCTGGGCGACGATGTAGGTCTTCAGGCTGATACCGGTCGGATCCCAGGCAGCACGGTCGGCCGCCGTACCGTCCCAGTACTGCGTATGGGCGCCGCTTGTCGACAGCGCGGTGATCCCGAGCCCGAAGCCGAACAGGCACGCGATCGTGTACCAGGTCGAGCGCAGGCTGCGGAGCTTGATCCACTCGGCGTGCAACGTGGTCATGCCGGCACCCCTTGGTACTCGACACTGTCCTTGGTCAACTCCATGAACGCGTCCTCCAGCGATGCACGCTGCGGTGTCAGCTCGCTCAGCGGTACGCCGTGGTACGCCGCGAGTTTGCCGATCTCTTCCCCGGACAGCCCGGATACGACAAGCGCTCCCTGCAGCCCGTCGCGTACCCGGCCACCGGCCGCGGTCAGGTGGTACGCGAACGAGCTTGGATCAGCCGTCCGGACCAGGACGGTGCCGTTGCCGGTCGCGTGCATGAGCTCGGCGATCCCGGTGTCGGCGATCAGCCGGCCACGGCCGATCACGACCAGGTGGTCGGCGGTCTGGGCCATCTCGCTCATCAGGTGACTCGACACCAGGACCGCGCGGCCCTCCGCCGCCAGCTCCCGCATGAAGTCACGAATCCACCGGATGCCCTCCGGATCGAGACCGTTGACCGGCTCGTCGAAGATCAGGATGCGCGGATCGCCGAGCAGCGTCGCCGCGATCCCGAGCCGCTGCCGCATCCCGAGCGAGAACCCGCCTGCGCGCTTGCCGGCCACCCCGTCCAGGCCGGTCCGGCCGAGCACTTCACCGACCCGGCGCCGGGGGAGACCGTTGCTCACGGCAAGCGCCAGCAGATGGTTGTACGCGGTGCGCGCGCCGTGCACCGCGCTCGCGTCGAGCAGCGCGCCGACCTCGGTCAGCGGAACCGGCAGCTCCCGGTAGGACCGCCCGCCGACCGACACCGAGCCGCGAGTGGGCTTGGCCAGGCCGAGGATCATCTTCATCGTCGTGGACTTGCCGGCGCCGTTCGGGCCGAGGAACCCGGTCACCTGACCTGGTTCGACGGAGAACGACAAGTCGTCCACGACCAGGTCGGAGCCGTACCGCTTGGTCAGCCCGCGCACTTCGATCGTTGTCATGGCTCGCAGCCTGACCTGCTGATCTGGATGATCGGTGCGAGGTTCTGGGAGAACTCTGTGAATCGAGCGCTGCCGGCTGCGATTCTGCCGCCAGGATTCACAGAGAATCTACAGCGGCAGCGTCGCGGTGATCCGGAAGCCGCCGGCTGGGGTGCGGTTGGCGGTGAGCGTGCCGCCGAGCGCGGTGGCGCGTTCGCGCATGCCGGAGATGCCGTTGCCTTCGATCGGTTGCGTGGTGACCGAGTCGCCGTTGTCGTCGATCTGGAGTACGAGCGACTGCTCACCGTACTGAACCCGGACCGTCGCGGACGTCGCCTTCGCGTGCCGTACGACGTTGGTCAGCGACTCCTGGATGATCCGGAACGCGGCGCGATCCAGGCCGGTCGGAAGTGGTCGCGGGTCGCCGTGGATGATCTTGTGCACTTCCAGACCGGCGCGTCCGGTACGGGTGACCAGGTGGTCCAGATGATCGAGGCCGGCCACCGGTTGCCGGGGCGCGGACTCGCCGGACTGCCGCAGTACGCCGACGATCGACCTCAGCTCGACCAGGGCTTCCTTGCTGGCGTCCTTGATCGCCGCCAGCGCGGGGATGGCCCGCTCGGGTTGGCGATCCGACAGGTGCAGCGCGGTCGACGCCTGCACGTTGATGAGCGAGATGTGGTGCGCGACGACGTCATGCAGTTCTTGCGCGATCCGGAGCCGTTCCTCGCCGGCGCGACGCAGTTCCTCTTCGCGGCGCGTTTTGGTGGCCGCCATCACCCGGTCGCGGTGGGCGCGGAACAGTTCGGCGACGAACCCGAGTACGCAGAAACAGGCGCCGACGAGGAGCACCTGGTACACGCCGTCCGCGTTGATCCCGAGGACGATCCGGCCGCCGACGTGCAGGACGTACAGGGCGATCAGACCGGCCCAGCCGGCCAGGCGATGACCGAGCCGGATCACGGTGAAAACCGCGATCACGAAGGCGATCACCACCGGGCCCCACGGGTACTCGCGGAGCATGTAGATCAGCGTCGTCGCGACAGTTGTCCACAGGACGGCGACCGGATGCGTACGCAGCCAGTACAGCGCGATCGTGCCGATCAGCAGGAGCACGACCATCAGTACGTCGGGATGCCGCCGGTCCGGCTGACCCTGGGCCGAACCGAACGTACCGATCACCGTGATGAGCGACAGGATCACCGAACGCAGCACACGGCGCGTTCGATCGCCGAGGAAGGCGATCTCGATCGGGTCGGAGGTGCTCACAGTACGCAACCGTAGAGGTCCGCGGGGACAGGTGTCATCGTCGCCACGGAGTAAGTGGTGCTGCGCCCCGCGCGGTACCTCAGTACTTGACCTTGTAGATGGACTCCTCGTACTGCGCGCCGTAGTACGTCTCGAGGGTCGCCAGGTCGGATTCGGGGCGCTCCAGGGCCTTGGAGATCGCCGCCCGGCTGGGTACGGACTCGGGGTTCCAGGTCTCGGGTTTCCACAGCTTCGACCGCAGGAACGACTTGGAGCAGTGGTGGAAGATCTGCTCGATCTCGACCAGCAATGCCAGCTGCGGACGGTTGCCCTTGACGACCATGTCGTCGAAGAACGGCGCTTCCTTGACGATCCGGGCACGGCCGTTGATCCGCAGCGTGTCGGTGCGGCCGGGGATGAAGAAGATCAGCCCGACGTGTGGGTTGCTGAGCACGTTGACGAACCCGTCGACGCGGCGGTTGCCGGCCCGCTCCGGGATTGCGATCGTGGTCCGGTCCAGGACCTTGGCGAACCCGGCCGGGTCGCCTTTGGGGGAGACGTCGCAGTTGCCGTCGGCGTCGGAGGTGGCGATCAGGCAGAACGGCGAGCCGGCCAGCCACTCGAGGTCGAGGTCGTGGAGCTGCTTGCGCTCCTTCTTGACGGCGGCGCCCAACGGCGGCGGGACGACCTCGCGCAGCTCGTCGTGGGTGGTGATTTCGACCAGTCCAGGAATCTCCATCAGGCGGCGTTCTCCTCTACCAGCGACGGCGTGGCGTCCTCGTTGACGGCCCTCGTCCGCACCGCCCATCGTACGGAGGGACCAGTCGCGCAACTGGTCCCCAGGAACAGCGCACCGACCACCAGCCAGCCGATCGGGCCCCAGCCGAGGATCACCGTGGTGAGCATCGCCGGGCCGAGCATCCGGGCGATCGCGGGGCCGGTACCGAAGAATCCTTGGTACTGCCCCTGCTTGTCCGCGGGCGCGAGACCGAAGCTGATTTCCCAGGCTCCGGAGGCCAGTTTCATTTCGCCGAAAGTTAGCAGCGCGGCGGCCAGGACCAGGGTTGCGGCCGCGGTGGCCGGGTTCAGGTGCGCGGCCGTGATTGCGAACACGGCGCAGGCGGCCAGCATGGCGATTCCGGCGTACCGGACGGAACGGGCGGCGCTGCGCAGATCCGTGACGTGCTTGGCGATCCGGACTTGGAAGAACGTGACGCCGAGCGTGTTCACGATCATCAGCGACGCCACGACCCAGCTTGGCGCATTCGTCCTGGTGACGATCCAGAGTGGGCCGACGAGGCTGATCAGGGGCATGAAGAGCAACATCACCGCGTTGAGCAGCGCCAGGAGTGCGTACGGACGATCATGCAGGACGGCGAAGCGCGGTTCCCCGGTTGCTTGGTTATGGGTACGGATCGGCGGCACTCGGCGGATCAGGGCGGCGGCGAGGAGGAAGCTGATCGCGTCGATCGCGAAGACGATCAGGTACGCGGGCTCGGTGTCGAAGCGGAGCGCGATACCGCCGAGCAACGCCCCGACCGCGAGTCCCGCGTTGACCGTGGACTGCAGGAAGGCGCGGATTCTCGTCCGCTCGGCCGGCTGGACGAGCCCCGCGAGCAGTGCCTGCCGCGCCGCGGTGAGCCCGGTCTGGCTGCACGCGTAGACGATCGCGGCGACCAGGAACAGCACAAACCCCCGTACGACCAGGAACGACGCCACCGCCGCCGCGGTCGTCAGCGCGAGCACGATCGCCGTACCCCGCGCGCCGTGCCGGTCGGCCAGATTTCCGAGCGGTACGCCGACCAGAAACCCGATCAGCCAAGCAATCGTCAGCCCAAGCCCAACCTCGGCCGTCGACAACCCGACCACCCGGGTGAAGAACAACGCCGACGTGACCACGAACGCCCCGTCCCCGACCGAGTTGGCCAACTGCGCCATCGCAAGATCCCGCGGCGCACCAGCGGGAGGAATCATCGCCATACCCCGGACCCTAAAATCCCAACGGCCCAGACCTCAGGTCCATTCGTAGGTCAGGTTGATGGGCCACTTTCCCCTGTGGAAAACCAAAATCCAGGCTCGGAATCAAGGCACCTTGTAGGTATGAGCTTCGAAAACCTCCCACCCACCTGGACCGACCACCCCCTGACCGACCCAGCCGTCACCGCCAACGTCATCGACCTGATGCTCACCCCCGGCGACCGCCACCACGGCACCCTCGCCGTAATCCTCTGCACCCCCACCAACCACTACCAAGCCACCCTGACCATCGACCTCCCACCCACCCACCTAACGAAGCACCCACCCGCCCACCCACCCACCGACCTCCCCGAACGCCGCCCCGCCCATCCACCCACTGACGTCCCCCAGCGCCGCCCCGCCCATCCACCCGCTGACCTCT
>NZ_BAAAPH010000022.1:0-137317 GCF_039531045.1 Kribbella hippodromi
AAGCGGCGGTCCGCGGTGGCATCCGGCACGAACTTCGCGCAGACGACGATCTTCAAGAGCTGGTCCTTCCGATGTGGATTGCGGGTCCGGCGCAGCCAGAGGAGCTACGCGGAGAGATGCCGGCCGTGCAGTGGCTGCTCAGCCCGGGTTGACCGCCGGGCTTTCGTCGTCGAATCCCGTCATGCGGCCGACGACCATGACGGCCTGCTCGATGTATTCGTCGGCTGACGTGATGTCCGGGAGCTGGACGATGTCCTTTGCCCAGGCGCCGACTGCACCGGCGACAGCTGCAGCGATCGCGTTGGTGGCGGCGGGTGGCTGTCCGTCTGCGAGCAGCACGGTGTTGCGCTTGATCCAGTCGTCGCTCCATTGCCGCGAGATGGCGTTGAAGCCGCTGGGCGTCTCGCCCTCGGCGAGGACACGGCTGACGTCGCGGTCTTCCCAGACGCCGGCGAGGTAGGCGCGGGTGCCGGCCAGGAACAGACGGCGGGGATCGGTGATGCCCGCGCTCTTGACGGCATGGAGGGCATCGCGGACCCGTTTGTCCTGCCGCTGCGCGTAGTCCTCGTGCATCGCCAGGAAGATCTCTGCTTTGTTGGCGAAGTGGTAGTAGAGGCTGCCGACACTGATGCCGGCCAGCTGGGTGATCTCGACCACGCTGGTTGCCTCGTAGCCCTTCTCGGTGAAAAGGGTACGTGCGGCCGCCAGGAGCGCGTCCCGCGCGTGCGGTTGTGATCGGAGGGCCCGAGCACCTTTCGAGGACTTCTTCCGGTCCAGCGTGCGCACCCCTTCCTTCGATCGCGGACTCTCCCGGGAGCCCTCGGCCTGAGCGTTGGTCAGCTTAGCCACCCTCTCACTTCCTCGGCATGCCGAGGACACGCTGCGCGATGATGTTCTTCTGGATCTGCGACGATCCGCCGTACACGCTGATCGGCCGGGACATGAAGTAGCGGTGCAGATAATCCGGACGCTGTCCGGTGACCGCTTCGGCCCCGAACAGGTCGAGGGCCAGGTGCTGCAACTCTTGCTCGCAATGGGTCCAGAGTTGTTTGCTGACCGACCCTTCCTCGCCGGGCGGCCGGCCGGAGATTCGCAGGCTGAGCTGCTGGAGGACATTCAGCCGCAGGACTTCTCCGAGTACGTAAGCTCGTGCCAGCCGTGCTCGCACCTCGGCGGAACTGGTCAGGCCCTTCTTGGCAGCGGCCTCCTCCAGTTCGGCAAGGCTCTTGCGGTACGTCGAGATGAATCCGATGTCGGACGGGCCACGCTCGTACGAGACGGTGGTCATGGCGATTCGCCAGCCCTCGCCTTCGTCGCCGAGCCGCTGATCGGCTGGTACCCGGACGTCCTCCCAGAAGACCTCGCTCGTCTCCGGTGAGCCGTCCGCGAGGACGATCGGGCTCACTGTGATGCCGGGGGTCTTCATGTCCACCAGGAACGCGGTGATGCCTTTGTGTTTGGGGACGTCGGGGTCGGTGCGGGCGAGCAGGAGGCACCAATCGGCGTACTGCCCGCCTGAGGTCCACATCTTGTGGCCGTTGACAATGTATTCGTCCCCGTCGCGGACCGCGCGGGTCCGCAGCGCGGCAAGGTCCGACCCGGCGCTCGGCTCACTGAAACCCTGGCACCACTGGATGTCACCGCTGATCGTGGCCGGCAGGAAGCGCGTGCGCTGCGGGTCGGTGCCATACATCTGCAGGGCGCGGCCGATGTAGCCGGCCGTGCCTGGCAGCGGCGGCGCGTTGAAGTTGCCGGTCTCCTCGTTCAGGATCGCGTCCATCGCCGGGCTGAGGCCTTTGCCACCCCACTCGACCGGCCAGGACTGACCGATGTAACCGCCCTCATACAGCTTGCGGTGCCAGGTACGCGCGATCGCAGCCCGCTCTTGCTGAGAGGCAGCGTGCTCGTAGCCCGACTGGACGTTCTCCTCCAGCCAGGCCCGCAGTCCCGCGCGGTACTCGGCTTCCTCGGCGGAGTCGCGGTAGTCCATATCAGATACCTCCCAGGCGAGTACGGGCGATCTCGGCGAGCTGGGTGCTCTCGTCGCCGAACAGTTGGGTGCCGAGAAGCGCCCGGCGCGTGTAGAAGTGCGCGGGATGCTCCCACGTCTGGCCGATACCGCCGTAGATCTGCATGACGTTCTCGGTGGCTGTCCGGGCGACAGCCGCGCAATAGGCCTTCGCCGTGCGGGCGGCCTGCAGGGCATCGTCCGGGTCCAACTCGTCGACGCACCAGGCGGCGTAGCACACCGCGCCGTACGCCGCCTCGATCGTCACGTGCGTCTCGGCCGCCAGGTGCTGGATGGCCTGGAATGTTCCGATCGGCTGTCCGTAGGCGACGCGGTCCCTGGAGTAGGCGATCGCGCCCTGCAGGGCGTAGCGCATGATGCCCACCAGATCGGCGCCGATGGTCGACAGGGCCAGCGCCGTCCAGGCCTGGAGCTGGGCGCCGCTGATGGGATCACCAACGACCTCGTTCGTTGCCGTCGGGGTCAGCCAGAGGCCCTGGGTCAGGTCGACCGAGAGGTTGTTCGACAGTGGCGCGGACAGCTCGTACCTCACTAGGCGTACGTCGTCGCCTGATGAATCGAGAGCGAGCACGAAACGGGTGTCGGCGCCGCCCCAGACCAGGGAGTCCGGCCAGTCCGCGGCGAACGAGAGCGCCGTCAGGTCAGGGCGGAGAAGGAGACCGTACTTGCTCCCGGTGCCGACGGCCTCGTCCAGACAGGATTCGGACGCGCCGGCCAGCGACAGCAGTTCGGTGGCGAGGACCGCGGTCGGCACGAATGGAAGCGGGACCAGGCCTGCTGCCAGGGACTGTGCAACGATCATCACTTCCACTCCGCCGGCTGCTGGTGACCCCTGGTCGCGCCGTCGCAGGTCCAGCAGCCCCATCTGCCGCAGCCGGTCCCAGCCCTGTACGGGCTCCCGGCTCTCCAGGTCGATGGGATTGGCGACGCCGACGGTGGTGGCCAGCGAGTCGACCGCCTCCTTCAAGGCGAGCTGTTCCTCGTTCAGCAAGGCGTACATGGGCAGGCCCTCCTGGGGCTTCGGTGCGGCATCCGGCTCGATCCATGAACTGAACTGGATTCAATTGATAGCCCTGGCTGGTGCGGCTGTCAATGTCTCGCAGATTCCTTCAAGTCAGCGAAATTACTACCCTGCCGAGGTCTTGACGGCTGGCTCGTCGGCAGCCTTTGATGCATGAACCTGGTTCAGTTGAATCAGATTCAGAAGGATCCCGGAGGTCATGATGACCGCTCGCACTACCCGAAGGGCGTTCTTGGTCCTGGCATCGTCCCTCGTCACCGCCACCAGCCTGGCCGGGTGCGGGGGATCGGGTGCGGCTTCGGTGGGTGGCAGGGACGCCGGCCCGTACCGCGTCTACGTCTCCATCGATCTGTCCGGCCCGACCAAGAGCTACTCCGAGCCCATCGTGGATGGGCTCGAGATCGCGGCGGACCGGCTGAACAAGGACGGGGGCATCGCCGGCCGGAAGGTCGAGGTCGAGGCCGTGGACGACCAGAACAACCCGACGAAGGCAGTCAGCCTCCTGCAGAAGCGCCTGTCGGACGGCAACAAGCCCGACCTGGTGTACGCGGGCGGTTCGAGCTCGGTCTCCTTGTCCCTGCTCCCGGTGCTGAGCCGCAGCAAGATCCTGTCCATGGCCGGCACCGTCAGCAACGTGCTCAACGATCCGGCCAAGTTCCCGTACCACTTCAGTGTCTCGCCGCCCGGGTCGGCGTACGCGCCGGCGCAGGCCAAGGAAGCTCAGGCCAAGGGCTTCAAGAAGGTTGCGATGCTGTACTCGAACGACGCGACCGGGCAAAGCACGCTCAAGCTGTACACCGATGCCTTCCAGCAGACCGGCATCGAGCTGGTGTCCGCCGGCTACGAATCCACGGCGCTCGACATGACCTCGCAGCTGCAGCAGCTGAAGGCACAGAATCCGGATGCGCTGGTCGTCAACGGCTACGGCACGGCGGCACTGTACGCCTTTCGGGGGCGAGCACAGATCGGCTGGGACATCCCCACGTACGGCGACCAGCTGTCCAGCAGCTTCCCGCTGGTCAAGAACCTGAAGGCCGGCGACCTGAAGAACGTCAAGGTCGTCACCAGCTCCACCTCGGTGCTGGACGGCGACCAGTCGCCGCTGTACGCGGATCTGGTCGCTGCGATCAAGCAGGGCAAACACGCCGCCGCGCTGTCTCAGATGGGCTACAACATCTTCGTCACCGGCTATGACCTGCTCGAGCTCGTCAACGTCGCCGCCAAGCAGGCGAAGTCGGCGGACGGGCCGGCCGTGACCAAGGCGCTGGAAGACCTCAAAGCGCCGGATCCCGTTCCCTGGCTGGCGAGCGGCAAGTCGGGCGACGCGACGCAGTACAAGTACTCCGCGACGAATCACTTCCCGACCGCCGGGCCGGGTCTGCTGGTCTTCGTCGACCCGGGGACCTACAACGCCGACGGCCTCTACGAGCCCGGCCAAAAGTGACCGAGTCAAACCCAGAGTGCACGGAGGCAACATGACAACCGTCTGGGCCGGCCTGGCGACCGGAGCGCTCTACAGCCTCGTTGCCATCGGCTACAACGTCGTTCTGCTTACGTCCGGAGTGTTCAACTTCGCGAACGCCCAACTGGTGATGCTCAGTACGTTCGTCGCGTACTTCGGGCTGCACACCCTCGGACTGCCGGTACCGCTGGCGATGCTGGCCGGCGCGGTGATCGTTGCCGCGGTGGCGATGCTGCTCGAGCGGGTCGCCGTCCGTCCGCTGCTGACAAAGGGCGGCGACGGACATGGCACGCTGATCACCACCATCGGGTTCGGCGTGCTGCTGGCAGGCATCGTCAAGCAGATCTGGGGCACTGATCCGCTGCGCGTCGAGCCGGTGGTCCCGGCCGGTGCCGTGACAGTTCTCGGCGGCACCGTCCAGCCGAACGACGTCCTGCTGATCGTCCTGGTCGTGGCCACCGGCTGCGGACTGCACTGGTGGTCGCGGACAACCCGCAACGGCCTGGCATCACTGTCGTCGGCGGAGAATCGCAATGCCGCGATGCTGCGCGGAATCAATACGCGCCGGCTCGGCATCGCGGCGTTCGCCGTCGCCGGAGCCGTTGCCGGGTTGCTGGGCGTCTTTGTCGCGACGCGTACGTACGCCATCGCCTCACTCGGTGACAGCCTCTCGATGTTCGGCTTCGTCGCGATCGCGATCGGCGGCGCGGGCAGTCAGCTCGGTGGTCTGCTCGGTGGCTTCGTCGTCGGGCTCATCTACTCCTTCAGCGCTCGGTACCTGGGATCGGAGTTCCCGCAGATCGCTGTCTTCTTCCTGTTCCTGCTGATCCTGATGGCGCGGCCGCAAGGGTTGTTCGCCCGCAACGTGGAGCGTGCCGTATGAGTGCCGACTCCGCCGTCGTCCGTCCACCCGTGACGAGCAGCGGTCTGTTCGCGAAGGTGTCCCGTTTCCGCGGCCTACTGATGCTGGCGCTCGGCCTGCTCGTGCTGCTCGGCCCGTACCTCGGAATGAGTGGCTACCTGGCGCGTACGGTCATGCTGGTCGGCATTCTGAGTCTGCTGACCAGCGGACTGAACATCGTCTTGGGGTACGCGGGCGAGTTGGCCGTCAACCAAGTGTTCCTGTACGCCGTCGGCGCCTACGTCACGGCATACCTCGGTACCGCGCACGGCATCACCGACGTGCCGCTGATCTTCGGCATTGTCATCCTGGCCGCCCTGGTGATCGGCCTGGTGACCGGAATTCCTGGTCTCCGGCTCGGCGGCTGGTCGCTGGCGATGGTGGCCTTCTTCATGGTGATCATCCTGCCGAGCGTGGTGCAGGTGCTGTCGAAGTACACCGGCGGCCCGCTCGGGCTCTCTACGCCACTGCCGACGTTGTTCGGTCGCGACCTCGGGGACCGTGGCGTCTACGTGCTGATCGTGGCCACCGTGATCATCTGGTTCGCGCTGGCCCGCAACCTCATCCTGTCCGCGCACGGAAACGCGTTCCTGGTGCTCCGGCAGAGCCCCATCCTCGCCGAAAGCCTCGGCATCTCGGTGTTCCGGCTCAAACTGATCGTGTACGTCATCTCCGCCGTACCGTGCGCGCTCGGCGGCGCGCTGTTCGCCTGGCTGGACGGCTTCATCGCGCCCGACACGTTCACCTTCGCGATGGCGCTCAGCGTGCTCGCCGCGTCGATGTTCGGCGGCGCGACCTCGATCTACGGGGCTCTGGTCGGCGCGTTCCTGCTGCAGTACGGGCAACAGCAGCTGACCGTGTTCGCCCAGCTGGAGCTGGTGATCTACGGCGTGTTCCTGCTGGCCGCCGCGCTCGTGTTCCGGAATGGTCTGACCGGTCTGTTCCGGACGCTGGTGGCCCGGGCGCGGCACCGCGGCTGGTTGCCCACGGCGCCTGCTCTGCGTGCCGCGGAGCAGCCGCCGACGACAGGTCTCGAGCCGATCGAAGGGCGGCCGTTGAGCTGCCGTGACATCGGCAAGAACTTCGGCGGCAATCAGGCGCTGACCGGAGTGTCGATCGATGCCGCCCCAGGCCGGATCACGGCCCTGATCGGACCGAACGGCTCGGGCAAGACCACGCTGCTGAACCTGATGTGTGGCTTCTACACACCGTCGGCGGGGTCGATCACGCTCGGGGACACGACGATCTCCGGACTCAAGCCGTTCAAGGTCGCCCGCGCCGGCGTCGCGCGAACCTTCCAGACGCCGATGGTGGCGCGCGGCATGACCACCCGGGAGTTCGTCGCCTCCGGGCGATACTCCCAACAGAAGGTGTCGATGCTCGCGACCGTACTGCGACTGCCCTCCTTCCGCCGTGGCGTACGGGCGGACGACTCAGAGGCGCTCGCCCTGCTCGAACTCATGGGCATCGCGCAGACCGCGGGCACCGAGGTCAGCGAACTGCCGCTCGGAACCCGCCGGCTCGCCGAGGTGGCCAGAGCGCTGGCCGCGAGGCCGCAATTGTTCCTGTTCGACGAAGTCGCTTCTGGCCTGGATCCGGCAGACCTCGACAGCCTCGAGCGCGCGATCCGGGCGATTCGCGATGCGGGCGGCACCGTTGTGCTGGTCGAGCACAACTTCCCGTTGGTACTGAAGGTCTCCGACACGATCCACGTGCTCAGCCGCGGTGAACTGATCGCCACCGGCACGCCCGAGGAGATTCAGCGAGACGCCCGCGTGCTCGAGGAGTACACCGGCTCGTCGGGTGCCGAGACGGTGGCCGGCCTCGAAGCGGATCTCGAGGTCGCCGGTACCGACAACGAAGGCGGGCGCTGACATGTTGACAGTCACTGGCCTGGAAGGCGGTTACGGCGACATCCGGGTGCTGTGGAACGTCGGCCTCGAGGTCCGGCCCGGAAAACTCACGGCTGTGCTCGGGCGGAACGGAGCCGGCAAGACCTCACTGCTCGACGCGATCAGCGGTCTGTTGCCGCTCGTCTCGGCGGGCACGATCCGGATCGACGGTGCCGACATCTCCCAGGTTCCGACCCCGGCGCGGGTGCGGCACGGACTGGGTTACGTTCAGCAGAACAAGCAGATCTTCAAGCGGCGGACGGTCGAGGAGAATCTGCTGATCGGCGGCTACTCGCTGCCGGGACGCGGTCTGCGCAGCGCGGCGCGCCGCGAAGCCCTGGAGAAGGCGTACAGCCGCTTCCCGATGCTCGCCGAGCGGCGCGGGCAGATCGCCGGGGGAATGTCGGGCGGCCAGCAGCAGATGCTCGGCATCGCCCAGGCGTTGATGCCGAACCCCAAGGTGCTGATGCTCGATGAGCCCTCGGCCGGTCTGGCGCCCTCGATCGTCGGCGAAGTGTTCGGACTGATCACCCGGATGCGGGACGAGCAGCTGAGCATCCTGCTGGTCGAGCAGGTGGTCGACATCGCGCTCGAGATCGCCGACGACGTGGTGGTGCTCGAGAGCGGCCGGGTCGCGGCCGCCGGTCCGGTCGAACAGTTCAGCGACAACGAGATCGTGCGCGAGATCTACCTCGGCAACGACGTGTTCTCCACCGGCAACGCCGGATGACAGATATGGAAGCGAGTGAACTCATGGCCTTTGATGATCAAGTAGTTGCCGTCACCGGCGCCGCCCAGGGCATCGGACGCGCCGTCGCGGAGCAGTTCGCCGCGCAAGGTGCGAAGGTCGCCGTCGTCGACGTCCGCAAGGACCTCGCGCTCGAGGTGGTGGCCGGTATCACCGACGCCGGTGGTACGGCGATCGCGGTCGATTGTGATGTTTCGTCGCGAGCCGAGGTGAACAGCGCCGCGGCGGAGATCGTGGCGGCGTTCGGCCCGATCGAGGTGCTGATCAGTAACGCCGGCATCACCCGCCCGGCGATGTTGCGCACCATGGACGACACCCAGTGGCGCGAGGTCCTGGCCGTGCATCTGGATGCGTCCTTCTACTGGCTGCAGGCGGTGGTGGAGAACATGGTCGAGATGGGCCGTGGCCGGATCATTTTCTCGTCGTCGTCGACCGCGCAGAACGGCTCGATCGGACAGGTGAACTATGCGGCTGCCAAGGCCGGAATTCTCGGGCTGATGCGTTCCGCGGCCCGCGAGCTGGGCCGGTACGGCGTCCTCGTCAACGCGGTGGCCCCCTCGGCGGCCACGGAGATGACTGAGAAGGTGCGAACGGATCCTCGCTTCTCCGGTGGCATCGCCAAATCACCGCTGCGCCGATGGGCCGACCCTGCTGAGATCGCGCCGGCCTACCTCTTCCTGGCCGGCCCAGGCGCCAGCTTCATGACCGGGCAGGTGCTGTCGGTCGACGGCGGCAACATGCTGGTCCGCTGACGGCGCCGCCACCATGACCAAGACTCTGAGCAGCCAGACGGAGGAGCATTCGTGAGCGAGCCCCAGCACAGCTTGGACCGGTTGCTGTCACCACGGTCGATCGCGGTCGTCGGCGCGTCCGACAAGCCCGGGCGGATCGGGACGATGGTCTACCAGAACGTGATCCGTGCCTTCGGCGGTCGGGTCTACCCGGTCAATCCGCGCGGCGGAATCCTGATCGACCGGCCGGCCATGACCTCGATCGACGACTTGCCGGACGGGGTCGACATGGCGATTGTGATGGTTCCGGCGTCGCAGGTCGCCGGAACCATCGAACAGTGCGGCGCCAAGGGCATCGGGGCGGTCACCCTGCTCAGCTCGGGCTTCGCGGAGATCGGTGCCGACGGCGCGGCGATGCAGGCGTCGCTGCGGGAGGTGATCGACCGCACCGGCGTCCGGGTCGTCGGTCCGAACTGCATCGGCTTCATGAATCTGCACGCCGGCGTGATGGCGAACTTCGCGTTGCCGCACACGACACCGCTGCCCGAACCGGGCCCGGTGGCGCTGGTGTCACAAAGCGGTGGTTTCGGCTCCTACATCACGACCAAGTCGTTGCTCACCGGCGTCAAGCTCGGATGGTTCGTCAGTACCGGCAACGAGGTCGACGTCAACCTCGCCGAGGTCCTCGCGCACCTCGTGGAGCACGACGAGGTCAAGGTCCTGATGGTGTTCAGTGAGACCTTGCGCGATCCGGACGTGTTCATCGGTGCCGCGCGGCGCGCCGCCGAGCTCGACAAACCGATTGTCCTGCTCAAGGCGGGCCGGAGCGAAGAAGCCGCTCGAGCGGCCATGAGCCACACGGCGTCGATCGTCGGTTCAGCCGCGGTCCTGGACGCCGTCTGCCGCCAGTACGGCGTCATCGTGGTCGACACGATGGAGGAGATGCTCGATCTCGGCCTGATCTTCCAGGACGGCCGGCGTGCGAGCGGCTCGCGGATCGGCATCATGACGACGTCGGGCGGCGCGGGCGTACTGCTGGCCGATTGTGCCGCGGCGGAAGGACTGACCGTCCCGCCGATCCCGGACCGGGAGCGGGCCGCGATCGAGGCGATGATGCCGCAGCCCTTCTACGGAAGCATCGCAAACCCCATCGACACCACCGCGCAGCTGGGTGCCGCGCATCCGGGGGCGTACCAAATGGTCCTCGATGCGTTGCTCGATGTCGACGAGCTCGACCTGTTCACTACCGTCACCTGGGCCCAGCCGGGCCCGTCGAACGATGCGATCCTGAGCAGCTACCAGGCAACCACCAAGCCGCTGGCGGTGCTGTCCACCGGGTACCTGCCCGAGTTCCATGCGGCCGGGGTTCCGACCTATCTCGACCCGCGCCGTGCCGTCCATGCCCTCAACGCCGTGGCCCGGTACTCCCTGCGGCCCGCACTCGACCGTCCTGCCGATCCGGGCGCCGGTACGGACCCGGCTGAAGTGCGGCATTTGCTGGCAAGGGCTGACGGGCAACGGCTGCTGCTCGAGTCCGACTCCAAGGAACTGCTGGCGCGCTACGGGGCGCAGGTCACCCGGGAACGGACCGTCGGGAATGCTGATGAAGCGGTGGAAGCGGCGCGCGAGCTGGGTACCGCGGTGGCGCTCAAGGCGATGTCGTACCAGCTGCCTCACAAGTCCGACGTGGGTGCGCTCCGGCTGAACCTCCGCACGGCCGCCGAGGTGCGGGAGGCGTACGACGCCATGCTCCTCGAGGTCGCCGAACTGGCTCCGCACGCCAAGGTCGAGTCGGTACTGGTTCAGGAAATGGTGCCGGCGCGGTTGGAGCTGACGTGCGGTCTGCAGCGCGACCCGGTGTTCGGGCCGGTCGTGGCGGTCGGTCTGGGTGGGACGACGATCGAGATCATGGCTGTGGCCGAACTCCTGCACGTGCCGTTCAGCCACGCCACCGCGGTGCGCACGATTCGCGGGCTGCTGGGCGGCCGCTTGGTGAGTGCTGCCAGGGGTCTGGACGATCTCGAGGTCGACCAGCTCGCGAGCCTGATGGTCGCGATCGGGCGGCTCGCCACCGAACTTCCGGGCGTGGCCGAGATCGACGTCAATCCGGTCCGGGTCAGCGCCGGACGTGTGGTCGCCGCGGACGCACTCGTCGTCCTCGATCCAGCGGACTCGGTGCAACCGGTGGAGGCACGATGAGCCACGAGGACCTCGTCGGCCGCGCGCTTCCCTCGTACACGTTCACGGTCGAGGCCGGCAAAGTCATTGAGTTTGCCACGGCAGTGCTGGCCGACGACGCGTTGCACTTCGACGCGGAGGCGGCAGCAGCGGCCGGATACGCGGCGGTGGTGGCGCCGCCGACGTTCAGCGCGGCGGCCCAGTCCTGGGGTGCCCCGACCGAAGGCGGACTCGAACTCGACCTCAGCCGCGTTCTGGCGGGCGGCGCGCAGTGGGAGTACGACCTGCCGATCGTGGCCGGCGATGTCCTGACGGTGAGCGGCGAGGTGGTTTCGGTAGAGCACAAGACCGGCCGGCGTGGCGGCATGACGCTGATCACGCGCGAAAGCCGGTTCGTCAACCAGCGAGGCGAGTTGGCGCTGACCGTTCGGAGTACGGCGATCGAACTCGACAGGACACCGGCGGACCGCCGCTCCCAGGATCTGGAGGACGCATGACAGTGGCCGGCCCGGACACACCTACGGCCGAGCGTGCCTTCGGTCCGATCTCGCGCACGGACATTGTCCGGTACGCGGGTGCGGGGGGAGATTTCAACCCGATCCACCACGACGAGGAGTTCGCCACCGCGGCCGGCTATCCGGCGGTTTTCGCGCACGGACTGCTGACCGCCGGCATTCTGTCGACCTTCGCCGCCGGTTGGTTGGGGCTCGAGAGACTGCGCCGATTCTCCGTGCGGTACGTCGATCAGGTGTGGCCCGGCGACACGCTCGTCACCCGCGGAGAGGTGGTCGAAACGGTCGAATCCGCCGACGGGCTGGAGGTCACTGCCCGACTGACGGTGCACGTCACCGGCGAGCACGGTGCCGGCCCGCGGCTGGTGCTGACCGGGCAGGCGACCGCCGCCTATCCAGGAACCGAGCTGACGGGAGCCGGCGATGGTCGGGATTGAGGCACGAGTCGAGGCGGAGCCCGAGCCGTATGCGAAGTACGTCGATCTCCTGCGTACCGGGCAGATCGCGTACCAGCAGTGTGCCGCCTGCGGGCTGCCCGTCTTCTATCCGCGGGTGCTGTGTCCGCATTGCGGCGCGACCGAGCTGCTGTGGGCGGCGAGTCAGGGCCGCGGCGTTGTGTATTCGGCCACTGTCGTCCCCGAGCGCGATGGGTCGTCGTACGCGGTCTGTCTTGTCGACCTCGACGAGGGCTTTCGCATGATGAGCACGGTCATCGGTGTACCGGCGGAGAGCGTCCGCATCGGTGCGCGCGTCGTAGGACGCGTCGAAGCGGCAGCAGCGGATGGCGAGCCCGGGATCGGGGAGCCGCGCGTGGTGTTCGAGCGGGAGGGATCGAACGATGACAGCTGAACTTCGCGGCGCGACCGCGATCTGCGGAGTAGCCGAATCCCAGCTCGGCGAGGTCGGCCCGTCGCGGTATCCGCTCGACCTGCTGGCCGAGGCGGCAGGCAGGGCGCTTGCCGATGCCGGCCTTGCGATGAGTGAGGTCGACGGACTGTTCACGGCGGTCGCCGGGCGCGGCATGTCGAACCTGGACGCGGCCGAGTACCTCGGTCTCCGCCCGCGCTACACCGACGGCACGATGATCGGGGGCAGCTCGTTCGTCGCGCACGTCCACCACGCTGCGCTGGCCCTGGCGGCCGGGGCGTGCGACGTCGCCCTGATCGCGTACGGGAGTACGCAGCGGACCGACTTGCGGCGCCCAACGGTCGGCCGGTACCCGCCTGAGCTGCCTTCGTACGAGGCGCCGTTTCGGCCACGAAGCCCGATCAGCGGGTACGCACTGGCGGCGGCCCGGCACATGTACCAGTACGGAACGACGCGCGAGCAGCTCGCGGAGGTAGCGGTCGCAGCGCGGCAGTGGGCGACGCTGAACCCGATGGCGTTCAAGCGCGACCCGCTCACTGTCGACGATGTGCTGAACGCGCGGATGGTCTCGACTCCGTTCACGACACTCGACTGCTGCCTGGTGACAGATGGCGGCGGCGCCGTCGTCATGACCCGAGCGGACCGGGCCGACGACCTGCGCAAACCGCCCGTGTATCTCCTCGGCGCGGGCGAGGCGCATTGGCACCGGTCGATCGCGCAGATGCCGGACCTGACCGTGACCGCAGCGACCGAGTCGGCGGCCCGTGCGTACGCGATGGCAGGACTTGGCCCGCAGGACGTCGACGTGGTCCAGCTCTACGACGCCTTCACCATCAATCCGATCCTGTTCCTGGAGGACCTCGGCTTCTGCGCGAAGGGTGAGGGTGGTGCCTTCGTCGCCGACGGCGGCATCGCTCCGGGCGGCCGGTTGCCGGTCAACACCAACGGTGGCGGACTCTCGTACTGCCATCCCGGGATGTACGGCATCTTCACCCTCATCGAAGCCGTGCGCCAGCTCCGCGGCGAGTGCGACGCGCGACAGCAGGGCACCGTCGATGTTGCGGTTGCCCACGGCAACGGGGGACAGCTGTCCAGCCAGGTGACCGCGGTCCTCGGATCAGCGGCCGCGCTGTGAGTACTACCGATCCGGTGCTGCTCGCGGAGCGTGACAATGATGTGCTTGTCGTCACGCTGAACAGACCGCGGCAACTCAACGCCCTGAACGGCGAGCTGCTTCGAGCGCTGACCGACACCTGGGCGGAGGCGGCCGATCCGGACATCCGTGCGGTCGTTGTGACCGGAGCCGGTCGCGGGTTCTGTGCGGGCGCCGATCTCAGCTCGGGCCGAACGGGTGGCAGTCCGGCCACGAGCGGCCTGCGCCACACGTACAACCCACACATCCTGGCGATGACCAGTCTGCAGAAGCCGGTGATCGCCGCCGTCAACGGTCCCGCTGCCGGCGCCGGGCTCGCGCTGGCGTTCGGTGCGGATCTCCGGATCGCCTCGCGGGCAGCGAAGTTCGTCCCGGCGTTCGCCCGGATCGGCCTGGTTCCTGACTCGGGCGCGAGCTACCTGGTTCCGCGGTTGATCGGGTACGCCCGAAGCTTCGAATGGTTCGCCGGCGGTCGGCCGGTACCGGCTGACGAGGCCCTGGACTGGGGACTGGTCAATGAGCTCGTCGATCCTGACCAGCTGATGCCGCGGGCGCTCGAACTGGCTCACACGCTGGCCCAGGTGCCCGGGCGAGCGGTGGGTCTCACCAAACTTGCCCTTACCCAGGGGACTCGTCGCCACTTGCTCGAGCAACTGGAGTTGGAGGCAGAACTCCAGGAAATCGCTGTGAACGCGCCCGGGCGCGCGGCCGCCAGATCGCGGGTCGTCGAGGGACTGTCGGCGCGGGACCAATGAACAACACCAGCCAAGGAGAGACCTCGTGACCCAGCCGGATGCCGTCCTCGTCCAAGTCGACGACGGACTGATGACGATCAGCCTCAACCGGCCCGAGCGGCACAATGCTGTCAACGGCGCGCTGCACGAGGCACTGGAAGAGGCGCTGCTGCGCGCCAGGACCGATCCGCAGGTTCGCGTCGTCCTGCTCCGCGGTGCGGGAAAGTCGTTCTGCTCGGGCGGTGACGTGGAAGGTTTCGCCGAAGGCTCGCCGGGCCAAGCGTTGAGCGGTGGCCAGCAGGTCGTCGACATGACGAGCGGCAGGCGGCTGCTGGAGACGTTGCTGTCGGTGCCGCAGCCCATCGTTGCCGCGGTGCGCGGGTACGCACTCGGTCTGGGGGCGACCCTCGCACTGTTCTGCGATGTGGTCGTGGCCGCGGACGACGCTCAGTTCGCGGACACCCACGTCAACGTCGGGCTGGTCGCCGGAGACGGCGGTGCCGTTGCTTGGCCGCTGCTGATGTCGTTCGGCAAGGCGAAGTACCACCTGCTGACAGGCGAGCGCGTGAGCGGCGCCGAGGCAGATCGACTGGGTCTGGTACTCAAGGCGGTTCCGGCAGCCGAACTGGAGGACGAGGCCGTGCGGGTGGCTCGCAAGATCGCCGCGCTGGCGCCGATCGCCGTCGCCGGGACGAAGGCGACCCTCAACCTGATCGTCCGCGAACGGATGAATCTCGTCCTCGACTTCGGCCTGTTCTACGAGGGCGCGACATTCCTGACCGACGACCACCGCGAGGCGAGTACGGCCTTCATGGAGAAACGACCGCCCACCTTCCGGAACCGGTAGCAGCCGATGAGTCGTCAACCTACACACCGCGAGCATCCGGGACTGCCGGCTCCGTCCTCGCTGGTGCAGTTCGAGGCCTGGCGCGCCTACCAACTGCCACCGGTCGAGCAGGTACGCGAAGGCGTGTGGTCGGTGCCGCTGCCCTTGCCACCCGGCAACCCCATGACGTACGTCAACTGCTATGCGCTGGCGGCGCCGCAAGGTGTGACAGTCGTCGACCCGGGATGGGACCACGAGGAGGGCTGGCTGGCGCTGAAGTCCGGTCTCTCGACGCTCGGTGCTGCCGTCGATGACGTGACCCACGTGCTCGTCACGCATTTCCATCCGGACCATTTCGGACTCGCGCCGCGGCTGCGAGCCACCGCGCACGCGCGGGTGTTGATGCATGCTGCTGACGCCGGCGTGATCGCGCCCGACCATCGATCCATCGACGAAACGCTGCAGGTGATCGCCGAGTTCCTGCGCTCGTGCGGTACGCCCGCGGCTGAGATCACCGACCTGCTCCACGAACGAGCGCTGATCGAGCGACTGCGTACGGCTTCCGGTCCGGACGGGTATCTGGCCGCGGGCGAGGTGCTGACTGTCGGCGGGCACGACGTCATGGCTGTTTGGACACCCGGTCACACGCGTGGGCATCTCTGCTTCTATTTGCGCAAGGAGGAGCTGCTGCTGACCGGGGATCATGTGCTGCCGCGCATCAGCCCCAATGTGTCGGTGTACGACCACTCACCGGCGAGTCCGCTCGACGATTTCCTGGTCTCCCTGGAGATGCTGCGACGGTTGCCGGTAAGCGAGGTGCTCCCGGCGCACGAGTATCGTTTCTCCGGCCTTGGAGCACGGCTCGACGAGTTGATCAAGCACCACGATCAACGTCTTGATCAGGTACTGGATCTCCTGCGCGGTGGGGGAGCGGCGACATCGTGGGACCTCGCGGCGAGGATGGGTTGGTCGCGCACCTGGGAGCAGATGGCCGGGTACACCAGGCGTTCCGCGAACGGCGAGATCCTGGCCCACTTGGTCGTACTGGAGCGTCGCGGGCTCGCCGTCCGTACGGCCGGAACGCCGCAACTGTGGACCGCGGCGTCGCGATGAAGATGAACCCCGATCTTCCGCGTGAGGTTCCGGTGCTCGGCGTGATGGCGTTCATCGTCGCGGTGGGCTTCGGCGTGCAGTCACCGGCCCTTCCGGTGTTCGCTGAGCACCTCGGGGTGGGCAGCGCCGCAGTGGGGGCACTGGTGTCGGCCTTCGCGCTGATGCGGCTGACGGCCGGCCCGATCGGTGGACGCTTCGTCAACACGGTGGGCGAGACCCGGGTACTGATCACCGGTATGTTCATGCTCGCGACGACGAGCGTCATCGCTGGGCTGTCGGCCAACTTCACCCAGCTGCTCGTCATGCGCGGTGCCGGCGGGATCGGATCAGCGCTGTACTCGGTCGCGGCCATGAGCCTGGTCTTTCGAGTCACGCCCCGCCACCTCACCGGACGCGCTGTCGGCATCTTCCAGGGCGCCTTCTACAGCGGCACGGTGATCGGTCCTGCCATCGGTGGCTTGATGTCCGGGCTCTCCCCGCGCGTCCCCTTCTTCGCGTACGGCGTCGCCGTCGGCCTCGGCGGCGTAGTCGCCGTTCTCTTCCTCCGGCACGTGTCTCGCCATCGAGCGGCACGGGACGAACCGGACCGCGTACCCGTCAGCCTTCGTGAGGCTCTTGCACGCCACTCGTATCGCACCGCCGTCACGGCGAACTTCACCATCGGCTGGGCGGTCTTCGGCGTCCGCGTATCGGTGGTCCCGCTGTATCTCCTGAACGTGGTCGAAGCACCCGCCGTCTGGATCGGAGTGGGCCTGTCCGTTTGCGCCATCGTGCAGGCGGTGACGCTGCCGGTGGCGGGTCGCCGGGCCGATGCCTGGCCGGCCCGACGTCCACTTGTCCTGGGGGAGACGATCATCATCCTGGGCTTCTTGTCGATCCTCGCCGGCGCGACCTTGCCCGGCTACCTGATCGGTCTCGCGCTGCTCGGTCTCGGCGTCTCCTTCGTGACAACTGGTGGCGCCAGGATCGTCGCCGGCGTGACCGAGGGCCGCGGTGGTGTCGTCGTGGCCGTCTACCAAGGCGGCGCCGACGCCGGCATGGTGATCGGCCCGCTCGTTGCCGGCGTCCTCGCCCAGCAATTCGGCTACGAAGCAGGCCTCGGCCTCACCGCAGGCATCGTCACCCTCGGCCTCGTGATGAGTGCGTTCCTGCCTTCACCAGATCCCCGACCGAAACCCGGGCAAGGCCCAGCGTGACGACCCCGCGCCCGACCCGCTGATCGACGGCCGCACCGAGGTCAGTGGTTGAGGTGGCGGGTCAGCCATTCGATGGTGTGCTCGATCTGGCCGGGGTCGAAGTGGTGGGCCGTGTGGGCGAGCTGGATGTGTTCGAGGTTGGCGCTCTTTCCGGCGCCGGCGTATTCGGGGCTGAGGCGGGCCGCGAAACGGTCGACCTGGTCGTGGGTTGCAGTGGGGTCGTCCGAGCCTGAGATGAGCAGGAGCGGGCGTGGGGCGATGGTGTCGGCCAGCGGACCGAGCAGACTGTTGGCCTGCACGCGAGGTGTGTCGGCGAACTCGTGGAACGGCTCGAGTGCCGCCGCGTCGCACAGCGGCATGATGCCTACGCCGCAGGCGATCCTGGCGTCGCCGGACATCTTGAGCAGGGCCTGCAGTCCGCCCCACGACTGTCCGACGATGGCCAGCCGGCGGGGGTCGTCGATGATGCCGAGGGCCAGTGCGCCGTCGACGAGCGCGGTGGCCTCTGCGCGGGACCGAGCCAGCAGGTCGTCGCCGGTTCCCTGCAGGCTCGACCGGATCAATTCCTCCGGGCTCTCCCACTGCCGTTTGCGGGCGCCGTGAGCCGGGTTGTCGGTCACCAGCACGCTGTGGCCGGCATTGAGCAAAGCAGCAATGATGGCCGCGTCGATGTGGTTGTCCCGGGTGGCCGGCTGGACCGCCGCGGCGACCGAGCCGTGCATGCCGGTCAGATACAGCACCAGCGATGGAGCGGACACCTGAGTTTGGTGGTGCAGCAGGACGCCGGGAATTGGTTCGGTCCCGTCCGTGGGCAGGAAGACCTCGCGGCGGTGCGGCCAGGGCAACCACGGCGAGGCAGGACCGGCCGGCCCCGCGATGCTCGATGCCTCGCGGACCGCGTCGGTCACCGCTTCGGCCACCCAGAGGCCGAGCATCTCGCTCGGTGTGAATGCGGGGAGGGACAGCACCAGATCGGTGGGCGCGGCCGGCGCCAGACCTGAACCGCAGGAGGCGGTGGCGATCGTGGCCTGCGCTTCCCGGGCGCGCTCGATCGCCCGCGTGATGACGGCATCGTTGCCGGCCGTCGCCAGCAGCAGGACGACGGCGCCGGCGGGTAGGCCCGTTGCCCGGAGCTCCCAATGGGACGGCACCGCGGACGCTGCGCAGGGCACGGCCAGCGCCCGGAGCTCGGCGGCCAGAAGGTTCGCTCCGGCGGCCAGCTCCGCGGAGGACCAGATCTCGACCGAGCTGGCGTCCCGCAGCGCATCGGCCAAATCCGGGAGCGAGGCATCGGCCCGGATGTCGCGGTAGACCGAGGAGGCGGTGCTCGTCGCCGTCGTCCGGGTGGTGCTCGACTGCTCGTCGCCGGCGAAATCGTGGGCGATGCCGAGCCGGAGCGCCGGGTAGCCCTTGAAGCCGATGCTCTTCGCGAACCGCGACAGGGTCGGTTGGGCGACCCCGCACAGCTCGGCGAACTCGCTGATCGAGAGCGCGATGGCCGAGCCGGGGTCGGCCAGAATCGCCTCGCCGACGCGCCGTTCGGAGGGGGCCAGCGATTCCAGCGCAGTCTCGATCCGCTGGAGCGCTGCTGTTCGCGTTCCGGGGACGGGGGCTTGACGAAGCAACGACATGCAGTGAATATTACAGACCATCGCATTGTATAGTCAATACGAAAGCGTCTGAGCCGGCTCTCGGCCAGGGCATCCGGAGGTTCACGTGTCGTACCGAGGGAATCCCGTGATAGCGGCGCAGCCGTCGGACACCGGCACGGCAGCGGCGACGCGATCGGATCAGACCGGCGAGTTGCGCCGGGACGGGGACGGCGCGCGGTCGAGCGAAGCGGGGGATCGTCGGCGTCCGCGTTCGCCGGGCCGCGCGCGTCGTTTGCGGCGGGATCTGGTGCTGCTGCTGATGGGAGCGCCGGCGTTGCTGGTGCTGTTCGTGTTCCACTACCTGCCACTCGCCGGTCTCGCGATCGCTTTCGAGGACTTCCGGCCGTCGACCGGCATTCTCGGCAGCCACTGGGTCGGTCTCGCCAACTTCCGGTACCTGCTCGTCGGTGGCGACGCCTGGCGGATCACCCGGAACACCGTCGGGATGAACGGCTTGTTCATCGCGGCCAACCTGCTGGTGTCGCTCGGCCTCGCCCTTCTGCTCAACGAGATCCGCGACCGCTCGCGATGGCTCAGCCGGGTCTACCAGTCGACGATGTTCTTGCCGTATGTGCTGTCGTACGTGGTGATCACCAACTTCGTGCTCACCTTTCTGGAGAGCAATACCGGCATCGTCAACCATGTAGTGCGAGGTCTCGGCGGCAGCGGTATCGACTTCTACAACTCGCCGGGGTGGTGGCCGCTCGTCCTGACCGTGGTGGAGGTCTGGAAAGGCGCCGGATTCTGGGTAGTGGTCTACCTGGCCGGGATCATGGCGATGAACCCGCAGTTGTTCGAGGCCGCCGCGCTGGACGGCGCCGGCCGCTGGGCGCAGATCCGGCGGATCACGCTGCCGCTGCTGACGCCGCTGATCATCATGAACGTGCTGCTGTCGGTCAGCCACATCTTCAACGCCGACTTCGGGCTGTTCTTCCAGGTCACCCTGAACAGTCCCACGCTGTATCCGACCACGGACGTGATCGACACCTACGTGTACCGGTCGCTCACCTCAACCGGTGACATCGGCATGGCCGCGGCAGCGGGCTTCTACCAGGCCGTCGTCGGCTTCGTGCTGGTGGTCGGCGCCAACTGGTGGGTACGCCGTCGCAGCGGTGAGAACGCGCTGTTCTGAGGGTTCCTGGCGCTACGCCGGCCGACCACCGTTTCTCCGAGCAGCACCGCTTCTTCGGACAGCACTGACAGAAAGGACTCAAGGGCATGGCTCTGCAGGCGCCAACTCTGGACCGGCCCCGACCGGCCACGGTCCGGTCCCGGCCGCGGGTCGACATACCGAGAATCGTCATGCACGGCGCCCTGACCCTGGTCTCGCTGGCCTTCGTGATGCCGCTGCTGATCATCGTCTCCGCCTCGTTCTCCAGCGAGTCGGCCATCAGCGCCAAGGGTTACTCGGTGATTCCGCGGCAGTTCTCCACCTTCGCGTACCGCTACGTCCTCAACGATCCGAGCGCGATTCTGCGGGCGTACGGTGTCTCGATCCTGGTGACGACGGTGGGTACGCTCGTATCGCTGGCGGTCATGTCGATGCTGGCCTTCACGCTGGCCCAGCGCTCCTACCGGCTGCGCCGGCCGCTGTCGTTCTATGTGCTGTTCACGATGATCTTCAGCGGCGGCCTGGTACCGGCCTACATCCTGATCACCCAGTATCTCCACCTGCAGAACACCCTGCTCGTGCTGATCCTGCCGTACCTGGTGTCCCCGTGGTTCGTCCTGCTGCTGCGGACCTTCTTCTCCCAGTTGCCGGACGAGATCCTCGACGCGGCCCGGGTGGACGGCGCCGGGGACTGGCAGCTGTTCACCAGGATCGTGCTGCCGCTGTCCAAGCCGGCGCTGGCCACGGTCGGGCTGTTCGTTGCCCTCCTCTACTGGAACGACTGGTGGCTCGGCCTGCTCTACATCACCAACGCCAAGCTGGTCCCGGTCCAGCTGTTCCTGTACCGAATCCTGACCAACATCGACTTCGTCACCTCGCAGAGCCAGTTCGCCGGACAGTCCCTGGACGTCCCTGTCCAGACGCTCCGGGCCGCCGTCGCGGTGCTGGCCATCGGCCCGATCGTCGTCGCCTTCTTCTTCGTCCAGCGATTCCTGATCCGGGGCATCACCCTCGGCGGAGTCAAGGACTGACTGTCCGGCGCGGTGCCGGCACGAACCCCTGAAAGGTCCCAGCATGTCTGCATTCTCTCGTCGCACCCTGCTCAAGAACACCGGCCGCTTGGCCTTGGCCGGCGGCGCCGTCGCCTTCTCCGGGCCGTTGCTGTCCGGCTGCTCCTCGGGCGCTGCCAAGTCGTCGGGCAGCGGTCTCGGATTCCAGTTCATTGGAAACACCAATGAATCGGACGCGGGGGTGGTCCAGGACGCGATGAACGCCTATCTGAAGAGCAAGGGCAAGACCTTCAGCATCACCCTGACCCCGGTGCAGAACTACAGCCAGGCCATGACTTTGTCGATGGCGGCCGACTCCGAGGCCGATGTCTTCTTCACCGCGCCCTGGGCCAATGACTACTACCGCAATGTCGGTAGCGGGAACCTGATGGCGCTGGACGATCTGCTGCCCAAGTACGCGCCCAAGCTGTGGAAGAGCATGCCGGCCAGTGTCTGGGACGCGGCCCGGGTGAACGGCAAGATCTACGGAGTCATCAACCAGCAGCGGTTCCCCAAGTTGTGGGGTTTCGTGGTGCAGCAGAAGCTGGCCGAGCAGCACCACCTGGATCTCGGCGCGGTGAATTCGTTCGCGGACCTGGAACCGTTCCTGGCGGCGGTCAAACAGTCCGGCAGCGGCATCACCCCGTGGGCCACGGACTTGAGCGCCGACTGCACGGTCTTCCACCCGGAGCTGTACGGCTGGGATCCGATCGCCCAGGCGTACGGCATCGCGGTCCGCCACGACGACGCCGGACTGACCGCGTTCAACATGTACGACACCCCCGAGTTCCGGACCGCCTGTACCCTGATCCGCGGCTGGCAGCAGAAGGGGTACGCGGTGGCGTCTCCGCCGTCGCAGGGCGACATGAACACGCGGATGAGTGCCGGCAAGATCGCGGTGAACAGCGGCCAGGTCGCCCCGACCAATCCGCAGTACTGGCAGTTCCCCACACTGGGGAAGAGCTTGGTGGCCAAGCCGATCCTCAACACCGACGGGGTGTGCGCGACGCTGAACGGCGTCCGCCACAACGCCGCGCACCCGGAGCAGGCGCTCGAGTTCCTGGAGTTGCTGAACTCCGACAAGGCGTTCTACAACCTGATGTGCTTCGGGATCGAGGGCGAGCACTACGTCTTCACCGACAAGGCGCTCGGCGTGGTGGGTCTGCCGGCCGGTCAGACGGCGGCAACCAGCAAGTGGAACCCGAACATGGACTGGGCCTTCGGCAACCAGTTCAACGCCTACTACCGGGACCTGGCCGATGCCAAGGCGAAGCGCTGGCAGGTGGAAGCGCAGGTCAACGCGAAGGCGGTCGTGTCGAAGGCGATCGGCTTTTCGCTGGACACCAGCAAGGTGAAGACCCAGGTCGCCACGGTGAGCGCGGCGATGGGGGAGTACCTCAAGCCGTTGCTGAACGGGTTGGTCGATCCGGCCAACGGGATCTCCGCGCTGCTGAGCCGGGTCGAACAGGCCGGCCTGCCGGCGATCCTGAAGGAAGCCCAGACCCAGCTCGACAAGCTGAAGTCCGCGAAATGACCACCGTACAACGGGCTGAAGGAGTTGTGGGGACGGTGGACGCGGACGGCGAGAGCGCAGCATGGTCGCCGTCGTACGACCTCGAGCGCTGGACCGCACGGGAGGGCACCGGATCGTTTCCGCGGCTGCCGTTCAGGTATCCGCCGCGACCCGGCGACGCCCGGCAGCTGGTCCGCGCCGCGCTGCTGGCACAGGTCCCGGAGATCGTGGTGAACTCTTCGGCCCTCGCTCACCCCTATCTGGTGCCGGGAGCGTCGTACGACCAGTTGTGGACCTGGGACGCGTACTTCACCGGCCTGGCCGTACAGGAACAGCATCCGGAAGCCTCTGCGGGCTCGTTGCGGAACCTGCTGGCCGCGGTTACCGGCGAAGGGCGTCCACCGAGCCTGATCGACGCGTCCGGAGTGCCGTCGTACGAGCATGTCGCGCAGCCGGTGCATGCGCAGTGGGCGCTGGCCGTGCTGCGGCTGGGAGAATCGGAACCGTCCTGGTTGCCGGCCGTCTGGCCGACCTTGGTCGCCATCCGGGACTGGTGGGATCGGCACTGTCGGAGCCGGCACCACCTGTACACCTGGATCGACGGAGCCGGCTCCGGTATCGACAACGATCGCGCCATCTACGGCCGCCCGGGCGGAGACGTCGCGCTGGTGGACATGAACTGCTTTCACGTCCGGGAGCTGCGGGCGATGGCGGCGCTGGCCGATCGGCTGGGTGCCGATGGTGCCGCCGACTACCGGGCCGCGGCGGCCACGCTGACGGAGTCGATCAACACCTACATGTGGGATCCGGTGGACGAGACCTACTACCACCTGCACCTTCCCCCGCGTCAGGGAACCACTCTGCAGAACGTGACCTGGGAGCTGCCGTACAAGGTACAGAGCTGGGGCTGCCTGTTCCCGCTCTGGACCGGGGTGGCCGATCACGGAAAGGCCGATCGACTGGTCCGGTCGCACGTGCTGAACCCGGACCGGTTTCTGTCCGGCTTCGGCATCCGCTCCACGCCTGCCGACGATCGGATGTACAACAACCTGCCGATGGCTGATCCTTCGAACTGGCAGGGACCGGTCTGGGGCCTGAGCACGATGCTCACCTGCTACGGCTTGGCCCGGTACGGCTACCGGGCGGAGGCCCTGCGAGTGGCCGGGCGCTTCGTCGGCCTGCTGGCAGCCGACTTGGCCGCCAACGGCACCATCCACGAGTTCTACGACGCGGAGTCCGGCCGGCCGGGCTTCAACCCGGGCTTCCTGTCCTGGAACCTGCTGGCGCTGCGGATCCTTTCCGATGTGGAGAACGGCGATGACCCGACCGAGCTCTGAGCGGATCCGGTTGACGGCGACGGCGCGTACCGGGGAGGCGCCGCGGTGGGCCGTACTGCAACGTCAGCTGTTCGACCTGATGGACCGCGGCCGCCGCGAATTCACGGCCCGGTACACGACCGGTGACGGCCGGCTGGAGTTCCCGTACACGTTGAACTCCCGCGACGGCGTCGACGACTTCTACGAGTCGTTCTTCAACTGGCCGACGCTGTACCTCCTCGGTGGCGCGGACGACCTGCTCGACAGCACCAAGCAGCACTGGCGCGGGATCACGGCGCAACTGACCGAGCTCGGCATGCTGATCGGCGAGTTCGAACGCGGCTACGACTGGTTCCACCAGGGCGAGTCCCTTCTCCTGTTCTTCGGTCTGTGTGCGGCCGACCCAGACGACCAGGCCTTCGCCGAACGGGCCGATCGCTTCGCCCGGCTGTACCTGCCGGAGTCCCCGAGCGGCAACTACGATCCCGGCCGCCGGATCATCCGCGCTCCGCACACCGGCGCAGGCGGTCCGCGGCCAGGGCTGGGCGACGGCTGGAGCACCTACCGGCACGACTCGGGGATGCGGCATTGGGGTCTGCCGCTGTACGACCTGCCTGGAATCACCGACTGGGATGATCTGGCCGACCCGGCGAACGCCGGGCGGATGGGTGCGGCCCTGCAGAGCCGGGTGGGATGCGGCGACACGGTGGTGAACCTGAGCGCGACCAGTCTGGTTGCCAACGCCTGGCTGTTCACGGGCGCCGACGACCTCGCCAGCTGGGTCCTTGACTACGTCGACGCGTGGCGAGAGCGAATGTCGGCCGTTGGGATCCTGCCGGACAACGTGGGGCCGTCCGGGCTGGTCGGGGAGCTGCATGACGGTGCCTGGTACGGCGGGCACTACGGCTGGACGTGGCCACACGGCCTGCACAGCGTCGGCGCTGCCGCCGTTGTCGGGGCGCTCAACGCTGTCCTCGTCGACGGGGATCGCAACCGCTTCGATCTGGCCCGCAATCCGCTCGAGGTGACGTGGGCCCACGCGAAGCAGGGTGTGATCGCCGACGAACCGATGAGCCTGCGCGACATCTGGGCCGCCCATCTGGGCGACGACCTGGCGGCCCACAGCGTCCTGGTTCCCAACCGCCACGGGCCGAAGGGCTGGTTCGACTACCAGCCGCCGCCGGTGCCGTTCGCGACCTGGCTGTGGCACGCCTCAGGGGAGCACCAGGACGCCGAGCGCATCACCCGCATGCATGCCGCGAGTGGGTACGACTGGCGAACCGTCCGGCCGTTCCGCGACAAGATGGAGTCGGGCCACGAGGAACCATGGCTGGAGTACCTGGCCGGCCGCAACCCGGAGTTTCCCGAACGCATGCTCGGTGTCGCGATCGCCGAAGTCGGCCGGCGGATGCGACTCATGGAGCAGCTCGCCGTCCCCGGCGGGCCGGACGAACTGCACTTCTGGCAACAGCTCAACCCGGTACTCACCGAGGCGTTGCTCCAGCTGACGACCGGTACGCCTCAAGTGCTCTACAACGGCGGTCTGCTGGCCGGACGGCTCCGGCACTACGACCCCGACCGCTTCCGCCCTGGACTTCCACCTGATGTGGCTGCCCTGGTCACCCGGGTCGACGACCAAGGAGCCGGCGTACGGCTGGTCAACTTGTCGGCGAGTGCCACCCGCCGTGTCGTCGTAGCGGCCGGCTGGTTCGGCGAACACCGGATCACCGCGGTCCGGCTGCCCGAGACCCCGGCAGCCACGTCTCAGACCGGCCTCGATGCCTCCGCGGTCGAGGTCGTCCTGCCTCCCGGGCATCAGATCGCCCTGGACCTCACCCTGCGGCTGCGAGCGGTCCAGCCGCGCCACCAGAGCACCCGAACCGTGTGCTGATCACCCCTGCCCGGGGGTTCCCTTCAAGCAGAAAGACGCGGTGCTGCGATGAGTGTACAAACGACAGCCGATGCGGCCTGGCCGATTCCGGTCCGTGGCCCGGAGTTCCGTCGCGCCGATCCCACCGAGGTCAGTGCCCTCGCCGGCCTGAGTGCCGCCACTGCCAGTGCGAAGCTGCGCTCGGCCGGAATCCGGAACGCCTTCATCGACGGGCCCCGCCCCTTGGAACCGCGGGCCGGGACCACGATCGCCGGCCCGGCGGTCACCTTGCAGTTCATGCCGCAACGCGAAGACGTCTACTCCGGTCTGGCCCAGGAGACCATCGAGCGGGGCACTGCTTTGTGGGCGGTACTGGAAACTATTCAGCCGGGCGATGTACTGGTCGTGCAGGCCAACGGCAGCAGTACCACCGGCTGTCTGGGGGAGATGCTGGTCCGGTACTTCCGCAAGCGGGGCGGCGCCGGAATCGTGGTCGACGGCTGTATCCGGGACGCCGCCGCGGTCCGGTCTCTCGGCGTGCCGATCTGGTGTACCGGGGTGACGCCGAACTACGCATCCCAGTCCGAGCTGTTCCCCTGGGCCTACGACGTTCCGATCGCGGCCGGTGGCGCTCTGGTCCTGCCGGGCGATGCCGTCGTCGCCGACGAGGACGGTGCCGTGGTGGTACCGAAGGCGCTGGCCGCCGGCATCGCGACGACCTCGCTGGAGCACGAGGAATGGGAGCAATTCTCCCGGCTCCGGATCGAGGAAGGCGGTCGGCTGACCGACTACTACCCGGTGTCAGAGTCGAACTGGGACGAGTACGAGTCCTGGAAGGCAGCACAAGGGGCAGACCATTGAGCGGCTCCGCAGGTGCTCTCGATGCACATGTACACGTCTGGGACCTGCGTCGCCGGCCGTACGACTGGATCACCGAGCCGGTGCTGCAACGCGACTTCGGGCTCGACGACTACGTGCGTGCGACCACAGAAGCGATGCCGGTGATCCTGGTGCAGGCCCTGCCAGACCCGGCCGAGACCGCCGACCTGCTGGCGCTGGCCGACGCTCATCGCACCATGGTGCACGGAGTGATTGGATCGCTCGGACCTGGTAACGGCGAGGCCCGCCGGTTGGCGGCGTTGACAGCAGGTCCGGGAGGAGACCGGCTGGCCGGAATCCGGGTGCCCGCGGCTGCCGTAACTCCGGCTCTGCTCGAGCTGGCCTGGTCGGCCGGACTGACCGTCGATGTCCTCGCAGAACCGGCCGACGTACGCGGCATCGTCGCGGTAGCCAGTGAGCATCCCGGAGTGGCCGTGGTGCTCGACCACCTGGCCGGCCTGGTCGTCGGCGGGACCGGGTGGCGTACCGAACTCGACGCTCTCGCAGCGGTCGGCGCCACAAACGTGATCTACAAGCTCTCCGGACTGGCCACTCGTGGTGTCGGTGGGCGGACCCCCGCCCGCGAACTGCTGGCTGAAGCGACGGCGACCTTGCTGGCAGCAGTCGGTCCCGAACGTCTGGTGTTCGGCTCCGACTGGCCGGTTGCCCTGCTCGGCACCGAAGGCAGTGACCCATTTGCTCTGGCCCGAACCGCCCTCGCCGACGCCGGGGCCGACTCCGCCGACGTACAGCAAGTGATGGGCGCAACAGCCCGGTCGGTCTATTCGGCCGTCGCACGCCAGGAGGCCTGCCGATGAGCGACAACAGGTTCACTGCCGGGCTGGCCGGTTTGCTTCCCCCGGCGGAACTGGCCCGTGCGTTGACCGCTGCCGGCCGATGGCAGCCGTACCCGACCGTGGATCAACGACCGGCCTGGGCGTCGGTCGACCAGGAGTACGGGCAGCGACTCCTTGCCGAAGCAGAGAATGAGCGGTCCACTCCGTGGCCCGAACTGACTGCCTCCGGGTACTTGCGGTTCAGCATCGACGGCAATCGGCAGTCGTTCGAGACGCCGTACCTGGAGCGCCGCGACCGGCTGGCGCGCGCGGTCCTCGCAACCGGCCTGGCCGCCTCGCCGGCCGACCGTGCCCAGTACCTGCTGTCGGCGATCGACGGCATCTGGCTACTGTGCGAGGAGAGTTCGTGGTGCTTTCCGGCCCATGAGTCCCGGCCGCTGCCCGACCAGGAGGCGCCGACCCTTGACCTGTTCGCTGCCGAGACCGGAGCCTTGCTGGCGTACGCCGCGTCGGTGCTCGGTTCGATCTTGCGGGCCGAGCATCCACTGGTTGCCGAACGCATCGATCGCGAGGTGCGGGCCCGGGTTCTGGTGCCGTACCAGGCGGCAGCCGAAACCTTCTGGTACGACGCCGGCAACAACTGGAACCCCTGGATCCACTCCAATGTGCTGGCCGCGGCGCTTCTGGTCGAGTCGGACAGCAGGGACCAGATCGCCACAGTGGACCGTGTTTTGCGCGGGTTGGACCAGTACCTCACTCACGTTCCGGCCGACGGCGGCTGCGACGAAGGAATCACTTACTGGTGGCGCGCCGGCGCCACGCTCTTCGAGTGCCTGGAGATTCTGCACCAGGCGACCGGCGGGGTCTTCGACGCCTTCGAACAGCCCTTGCTCGGCCGGATCGCGCGGTACCCGCTCGCCGCTCACATTGGCGGATCCTGGCATGTGAACTTCGCCGACGGGTTCGCGCTTCCCCGCCCAGGGACTGTGGTGCCTGGGCTGCTACACCGGTTCGGGCGGGCGGTCCACGACCCGGAGGTGGTCGCACACGCAGGTGCATTGGCCGCAGTGGCCGATCGCTATCCAGCGCCGGTGACGCCGGGCGCCTCGCTGGCCAGCTGCCTGGGCGTCCTGTTCGACCAGGACTGGGCCGCTGCGGGCACTGCCGATTTCCCGTACCCAGGGGAAACCTGGTTGCCGGACACCGAAGTACTGGTCGCGCGCGAACACCCAGGCTCGGCGGACGGACTGTTCCTGGCCGCGAAGGCAGGTCACAACGCCGAGAACCACAATCACAACGACGTCGGTCACTGGATCGTCGCCCATGACGGTTCGCCGGTGATCATCGATGTGGGGGTAGGCACTTACACGGAACGGACCTTCTCGGCCGAGCGGTACGACATCTGGACGATGCGCAGCAGCTACCACAATGTGCCGACAGTCGACGGGTACGAACAGTCCCACGGTGCCGGCCACCGAGCGGCACGGGTGGCCGCCACGGTGACTGGGACGAGCGCTGGGCTGGAGCTGGATCTCGGACCTGCGTATCCGTCCGCCGCCGGAGTCAGGTCGTGGTGGCGGTCGATGCGACTGGTGCGTGAGCACGGCGAGGCACGGATCGACATCGACGACAGCTGGGACCTCGATCGCGACCCGGCCGAGCTCGCCCTGCACCTGATGACAGCAATTCCGGCCCGGTACGCCGCGCCAGGCGTACTGACCATCGGTCCGCTCCTGGCCCGCTTCGACGCCGGCCGGTTCGAGGCCCGGATCGAGACCATCGACCTGACCGACGACCTGCTGACTCGTGTCTGGGGTCGCGCGGTCCATCGGGTCACTCTGCTCGCCCGGACAGCAGACCGGGTGGGCAGCCATCGACTGCGGCTGACTGCCGCCGAACGCAGTGAACCGTCTCCACCTTCCGCCGCACCACCTTCGAGGAGAGAACTGTGACCAGCAGCGAGAACCGTCCGACCGACTCGAAAACCCCCACTGATTCAGGTGTTTCCCGGCGATCGTTCCTGACGACGGCCGGACTGGTCGCCGCCGGTGCCGCGGCCGCGAGCGTCTGGCCTGCGGCCATGGCAGCTGCGGCTCCGGTCCAGTTGGACTCGGTGCCGGTTGACCAGCCACCAGTGCTGTACAGCCGCCAGGTTCGATCGGGACGGTCTGGCGAGGCCTTTCTGATCGCCGGCTCCGGGTTCAGCTCGACGGCCTCGGCCCGTGCCTGGCTGGTACCGAACGGGCCCGGCACGATTCCGGCCACGCCGCCTGTCGCAGCGGTCGCCGCCACGGTGTCCTCGGTCACGGATGACAGCATCGTCCTGGTCATCCCGGCCGCGTCGCCGACCGATGTGTACGCTATCTACGTGTCGTCGGCTGACGGGACGGCGTTCTCCGCCCCGTTCCTGCTGAACGCCGCCCAGGCCTGGTTTCTGGACGCACAGCAGGCGTCTCCGGGCGATCAGCTCACTGTCTACGGTGACAACCTGACGCTGGGCACTGCCGCTGCCACGGTCGAGCTGGTTTCCGGTTCGGCCGTTGTGGCGACGTCGGTCGTCGACTCCGACCCGTATCACCTCACCGTCGACGTTCCCGCCTCGACGACGATCGGCACCTACCTGGTCCGGGTGTCCAACGGTCACGGCGGGACAGCCGGCCAGGACCAGACCCTCAGCCTGGCAGTCGTCGCCCCCGCGGGCGCACCGACGACGACGATCGACGTGGTCGCCGATCACGGCGCCGACCCGACCGGAGTGGCTGACTCGACGGCCGCGCTGCAAGCTGCCCTCGACGCTGCCGCGGCCAGCAGTACCGGCGCGCAGGTGACGATTCCGGCCGGTACCTATTCCATCGCAGGCAAACTGAGCCTCGGCGCCTGTCTGGCGACGGTCGTCATTCGCGGCGCCGGCCGGACCGTGACAACAGTCCGGATGAGTGACTCGACGGTTTTCAGCCCGAGCATGCCGCGCTCGCAGGCCACCGACACGTACGGCGTGTCCGCGGCCGACGACAAGGGCATGCTGTACCTGGCGCCGTCGAGTGTCCCGGTCACCGTCGCGGGAATCACCTTCGACACCAATCAGCGCCGGCTTATCGGCCTCGAACTCGACGGCCGTCACAATGTCACGCTGTCCGACGTGGGGGTCGAAAACGTCGACTATCCGCAGGATGTGTGGCTGTACGTCGGCGGCTACGGGCTGCTGGGCCAGAACCTGCGCAACCTGACGGTCTCCAACTGCGATTTCCATTGCGCCAACGGTGCATTCCTGATCGCCGTGACGGATGTCCGGATCCAGGACAGCGTCTTCCGGCTGTTCTTCCCGCGAGCCGCGGGCGCGAGCAACAGCCCGCAGCGGCAGGCCGATGACTCGGGCATCAAGGTATGGGGCGCCAAACGCCTTGTTGTGCGGCGCAACCACTTCGAGCGCGGATCGACAACCTACTACTACGCCCGCGCCGTGCAGACGGGTGCCCTGAAGGTGCCGGCCTCGGTGTTCGGGACACCCGACGCCGGGGGTGTGGAGGACATCTTTTGCGGCCAGAACACCGTCGTCGGAGCCGGCGAACCGGCCACCAACTGCGGAGAGTCGATGGTCGGTGATCAGTTCAACGCGGTGCAGGGCGGACGCCGTTCCCTCACCACCAGCGCGGCCACGGCGACCACGATCGCAACGACCGATGTCACCTTCGCCCTGGCCAGCAACCTCGACCCGCGCGGGGCGACCGTGGTGATTACAGCCGGCACCGGCTCCGGACAGCTACGCAAGGTCGTCTCCAACACCACGAGCACCTTGACCGTCGACACTGCGTGGGACGTTGTCCCCGATACGAGTTCGGTCTTCGTGGTGACCGTGCTGCATCAACGTCAGTTGTACGTCGGCAACACGATCACTGCCAGCCCGAAGTACCTGGGAAACTACGGTCCAAGCGCACTGTGCATTGCCGCCGGCAACGATTTCGACATCACCGGTGCGGTGGTGGCGAACCCGCCGAGTACCGACGGCGCCGGCATCGCGTTCTTCGGGATGAACACCGGCTATGCCCAACCTGCCTTGGATTTGTGCCTGTTCACACAGATCAACGACAACCAGGTCGCGGGCGGTCACATCTCGTACATCAGCATCCTGTGGGCCGACAGTGGTACACCAACCGGTCCGATCCCAGCAGCCAAGTTGCTCTACGGAAATGTTGCCGCGCGCAACACGATCAGCAACTCTTCGTTCGGAGTCCGGGTCGGCGGTTCTCCGGCCAGCAGTCCGTACACGCTGGGGACTTTCGGCTCACGGACGTTGGTCGTCAACAACACGATCACCTCGACGACCACGGTCAATGCCCAGATCCTGGCCCGGCAGGACCATTCGGTCTACCAGGGTCCAGCCGGCGGTCTGGTCGACTCCGGTACCAACACCGTCACCGTCTGACCCTACGGCGCCCCCACTTCGACCAGGCCGGAGGTCTGTCATGCCAACCCCAACCATCGCGAGGACCTGATGAGTGCCACTGCTGATGCAGGATCGGGTCGGCTGTGGCGCGGCGGACCGGACGTCGGCCGCCTGGCGCTGGGTGGGGCGCCGTTCGGCGGTCTGTACGAGCCGATGTCCGGCGAGCAGGTCGCCGCGGTCGTGGATGCGGCGTGGACGGCGGGGATCCGCTACTTCGACACGGCACCCAGGTACGGGAACGGCGTGTCCGAGAAGCTGATCGGCCGTGCCTTGCAGGACAAGCCTCGCGAGGAGCTCGTCCTCTCGACCAAAGTCGGCTGGCAACTGACCGACGGGACTGCGATCGCCGACTTCACCGCCGACGGCATCCGCCGATCCGTGGAGCAGAGCCTGGACCGGATCGGGCTGGATCGAATCGACATCGTCTATCTGCATGATCCCGACGACTGCCGAACGCAGGCGCTGGACGAGGCGTACCCGGCCTTGCGGGAACTGCGCGATCAGGGAGTGGTCCGAGCCATCGGCCTTGGAGTCAACTGGCCGGCGCTACCGGCCTGGTTCATCCAGCGGGCCGATCTGGACGTGGTGCTGCTGGCCGGCCGGTACACCCTGCTGGACAGCAGCGCCGACGAGGAACTGCTGCCGCTGTGCCTCGATCGCGGCACAGCGGTTGTTGCCGCCGCCGTCTTCAACTCCGGCATCCTCGCGGACCCGTCACCCGGCGCCCGCTTCGACTATCGCCCGGCGGCCCCCGAGCTGCTGGCCCGAGCCCAACGACTGCAGTCGATCTGCGAGCGGCACGGAACCGAACTCCCAGCGGCGGCGCTGCAGTTTCCGCTGCGGCATCCAGCCGTAGCCACCGTCTTGATCGGCGCCGGCACTCCCGCGGAAGTCACCGCCGACTGCCAGTGGATGAACACGCCGGTCCCACCGGACCTCTGGCCAGAGCTCGCAGCCGTTCCCACCGTAGGCGTTGGCCACCAATCGCAGTAACTCACCGTCCCATCCGTTGACCACGACCACAACAAAGTGGCTCCGTTGTCGTAGTTGCTGCGGGCCACCTGGAAGCCCGTCGAAGCTGTGCCGGCGAGCGAGCTGATGGCCGCCAGCCGCCGGGACTGGTTCCTGCTCCGTCCCGGCGGTTGGTCCAGGTGGCCTGGCTATTGGGGCCAGGTTGCTTCGGTGACGTTGCCGCTGGTGACGTCGACGGTGAGTTGTACCGGTCCGTCTGGCATGAGGTAAAGCTCGTAGCTGCCTTCTGGAACGTCGAAGAAGACGGCTGAGTACACGAGCTCGCCGTCCGCCGCCGGTCGGGGAACAACCGCTACGTGTGGGAACCCGCGCCGGTGTTCATCGTGCCCGTGTCCATGCCCATGCCCGTGGCCGTGGTTGTGGCTGGCGTTGGTCGGTGTTTCGGTGGTGCAGCCGGTTGGGCGGCGTTCGATTTCGGCGTCGTCGAGGTCGGCGGGCATGGTGATCACGATGGCGCCGACGCCGTCGCCGATGTCGAGCAGGACCGATGAGCCCTTGCCTGCGTGAGGGTTTTCCTCGGCGTTGGTGAGTGGTTTGGTCATGACACTGCGGGGATGCCTGGCTTGGAGGAGTACCCGCCGGCCGGTGTGCCGAGGTACGGGAATGCCTTGAGGTAGTCGGAGTTCGTGTTGCACGTGCCGTCCTTGACCGCCGACGCGGCGCCGTCGGTCTTGTAGGACGGGTCGACCAGCGGGATCGTCAGGCCGGCGACGGCCCGGATCTCGACGGTGACGACGTCGTCGAAAACGCGGCGCCCGTTCGGGAAGCCGGCCGGGTCGCCGGCAACGAGTCCGAGCGGGTTCGGTTTCTTGGATGGTGGTACGGCGACGTTGAGCCGGAGCAGGTCGGCCTGGACGGGGCCGGTGTGGTTCTGGAAGCCCGGTACGACGCCCTTCGGGATTCCGGTCAGCAAGATTGCGGCCAGGTCGGCGCGGGGCTTCTTGTACGCGGCCAGCTTCGGGAACACCCCTGGGTAGAGGACCGGGAGCAGGCCGGCGAGCTCGGGCTTGGTGACGTACTGCGCGAAGCGCTTGTCCTCGTGCGGTGCCAGGCTGTTCCACTTGTCCTTTTCGGCCATCGGCACGATGACCTCGTTGAACAGCGGGTTGCCCAGGCGGGAGACCTGCTTGTACGGGCCGTGCCACACGGGGATGCCGAGCAGGTCGTCGAGAATCCGGGACTGTTGCCGGCTCGCGGAGGCGTAGACGCCGATGACGGACTTGGCGTCCATCACGTCCTTGGGGGTCTTGCCGTCGCGGGTCAGGTCTCTGATCGGGACCTGGATCGCGATGGTGTGCACATTGGAGCCCTGCAGACCGTTGACGCCCATCGCGGCGGCGGACGGGATCAGGTGCGCGGCCTGGAACGGGCGCAGTGTGCCGAGGTCGAAGATCGACCCCAGGTCGGCGAAGAAGCCGTCCGCGCGCTGCCCGGCGAAGACCTTGCGGTTGGTGCCGAAGGTGTGGATCGCTTCGCCTGCGAGCTTGGCGTAGTTCGGCGTTGAGCGGATCCCGACGTTGACCGGCGGCGCGGCCAGGTTCCTGGCCAGGATGCGGGAGCGGCCGTTCTCGACTCGGGTGATCGAGTAGTACTGCGGCCGGTTCCAGGTGGTGTCCTTGATCGAGGTGATCGGGCCGGTGTTGTACAGGAAGGTCTTCTTGTTCCGGATCTCGGCGTGGAAGCGGAACTGGTACGAGATGTCTGCCCTGCCGTCGCCCTCGTTGGAGATGTGGATCTGGTAGAGCACGTCGTCGCCGAACTCGTAGAAGTTCGGTCCGCCGTACGGGTTCTGGAACGGGATGAAGTTGGCGATGATCGTGACGGTGTCCGGCTTGTCGGGGGACACGAATGCGTACACGTCGGTGTTGTCGGCGACCGGGTCCTTCGAGATCTCCGGCGCTTCGCGGTGCGAAGACATGAAAGTTCCTCCAGGTAAGGGGCGAGCTCAGGTGGGCGGCAGGCCACGGCGCTGCCGTCGGGGACCGGGTGCCGGTCAGGTGGTCTTCACACCGGCGAGCCGGGCGGCGAGATCGCGGTCGGTGACCAGGACCTCGCGCTCGCCGACCATGATCGCCAGCTGACCGGTCTGCACGTCCTTGACGTGGACGACGAACGATTCGGCGTTTGTGAGGTCCGCTGCCTCGAGCTGGGTCGCGGCGCCGGCGGACTGCTCGCCGAAGATCTTCGGTGCGGCGACGGCGCCGACCGCGGCAGCGGTCCCCGCGCCGGCGAACACCAGGAAGCCGCGACGTGTTGCGTCACTCATGCCTGTTCCTTCCCTCCGTGCTGAATACCCGAGACAGATGCGACCTGGTCGCATTTGTTGTGATCTGGATCACACTCTCGGCTCGTGAGTATTCGGCGCGCCCCGGCAGCCGGATGGGTGGGAATTGCATGACCTCGGGCCGCGGCCTGTTTTGCGGTGGTCGCAGGAGGAACCGCCCGTCTCACGCAGTGCGTGGAGCGGGCGGCTCACCGGGCAGATTCGCTGACGGGGTCAGTTGAGCTGCACGACGGGCTGAGGTGTGCCGGGAGGTTGGCTGCGTCAGGTGGGCTGAGTCGCCTTGGGGTTGGACGGTGACACCGAAGGCCACCTGCCCGCGGGTACCCCCGGTGACGACGGTGGCGCGGGCCGAGGTTGCGCTGGTCAGACCCATGGAGTGGGTGTTAGGGCAGCGTCGACGAGCCACATCCGGCAGCTCTGGCGACCACGCGGCGGCCGCAGATCGTCGAGTCCTTCGAAGTCAAAGCGATTCCAACTGCCACTGTACTAAGCGCGCGGTGGGCGGGCTTGGTGGGCAACGAATGCAAACTGCGCTGAATTGACGGATCTTCTCCATCTGCAGGCGGTTACGGCGCTTTCGAGTGGAGTGGGGTGATGAGATGGCGCCAGCGTTCGGCGGCTTCGGCGAGGTCGTGGCCGACGTGGTCGAAGTACTGGCCGAGCTCGCGCAGACGCCTGGCCGCTTCGGTGCCCGCGAGGATCTCGGTGCCTTCGCGGGCGGTTTCGGCCCAGGCGAGGCAGATCTGCACCTGCTGCAGGCACGACCGGTACCAGACATCGTCGTCGATCACGTACCGCTCACGTCGTTCGGCGGCATCGCGCGCCCGCCGGATCAGTCGCAACTGCTCCAGGTATCCGACGGCTCTCGAGACCGACGCCGGGCTGACACCGAGCCGCCGGATCAGCTGGCTCGCGGACATGCTGTTGCTTTCGGCAACCAAGAGGCACGCGAGTACCGCGGCCGGCATTTGCGGCAGTCCGGTCTCGACCATCCGCTGTGCGAACAGCCGCTCGAAGTCCTGCGCGCCGCTCGGACGGTGCTCACCGGCGTGCTGGATCCGGCGGGCACGGTCGTCGGTGGCCTGTTGGGCGTGCTCCGGACTGTATCCGGAGTTGCCACCGTTGCGATGCACCTCACGGCTGACGGTCGAGGCCGGCCGACGCAGCCGTCGGGCGATCTGCGCGTAGCCCAACCCTGCTGCGAGACCGGCCGCGATGCTCTCGCGATCCTGATAGGTCAAACGACTTCCCGGCATTCTCCCATTGCAACACGCAGCCGGGTGCGAGCGCGATTGCAATCGCTGCAGTCATTGCAATATCCCTTATTCGTAAGGGATATCTCGGTTTGACGGATCGCTCCGTGCACTCTAGTTTCGTAGCGAAGAAACCGGCTCTGGAGGCAATGAGATGGCAATTGAGGTGCCGGCTCTGACGCCGGTCGAAGAGAGTTCCTATTTGACCCTGTGCGGACGCGCACTCGACAGCCGGTCTCCGCGATCGATCCTGCGCGACACCCTCGCCGACGAGGTGGCGGTGAAGGTGGGGCAGGACCCCGCCAAGTTTCCGATGGCCGCGAGCTCGATGCGCGACGTCGCCTTACGCGCCAAGAAGCTGGACGGGGTCGTGCGGGAATTCGTTGCCGCACACCCTGATGCCGTCGTCCTCGACCTCGGCGTGGGGCTCGACAACCGGGCCTTCCGGGTGGATACCCCCAGCACAGTCGATTGGTACGAGGTTGACCTTCCGGGTGTCGCCGCCGTCCGTCGGCAGGTCGTGCCGGCGCGACCGAACGTGCACACGATTGCCGCCGACCTGGCTGACGAGCACTGGATCGATCAGGTGCCCAGTGACAGGCCGGCCGTCGTCGTCGCCGACGGCCTGGTGGCCTTCCTGGGCCAGGACGACCTCGTCGGCCTGCTGAACAGACTCATCAGCCACTTTCCGGGCGGCGACATCGCCTTCAACGGCTACACCCGCTTCCACGTCTGGGCGATCAAGCGTTACAAGGGCGCCGCGTCGATCGCCGACCTGGTCATCAACCCCGGCTTCGACGACCCCCACGCTCCCGAGCAGTGGGCCCCCGGTCTCCATCTCAGAGAAGAGATTTTCCTTACCCGTGCACCGGAAATCGCCACCTACCCCCTGGCGATCCGCCTGTTCACCCGCTTCGCAGCCCTCAGCGAAGGCTTCTCCCGTCGCGGCACCACCGTCCTCCATTACACCTTCTGAGTCAGACGTGACCCGGCCCCTTCGCCCCATGAAGCCGCGCTGTTGGTGCCATCACCGGTTTCATCCGTCGACAACTGTCTGTGTCCTTCGGTCGCAGCGGCTGAGACTCTCCTTCGACCTGGCCGAGTTTTCTGGTGGAGGGTGCCGGTCCGGTCGTCGACAGATCACCTGTGGTCAAGGGGCGTACGGAGGTTTGTGCCGTGGTGTGACCAGGTGGACCAGTGGGCTTGCCAGGCCCACGCCTGGTCGACCAGTCGGACGAGGTCGGGTCCGGCGTCGGCCAGGAGGGCGGGGCAGGAGCCGACGGGGGTTTTGTGGTCGTCGGTCGCGGCTGGGGCGAGTGTGGTGGCGAGTTTGTCGATGATGGGGGCGGCTCGTTCGATGATTGCCAGGTCACCGGCGGTGGTCCGGCGGTGTCGCTTCGGGTTGGCGTGACGTTTGCGCTGCCATCGGTCGTAGCGCTCGTTCCACCGGCGGGCGGGGTCGTGCAGGGCGATGACGCTGGACGGTACGACGGCGAGCATCTGGCGCATCACAGCCGGCCGGTGATCGGTCCTGGCCGATTCCACCCGTTCGACCATCGGATCGAGGACGGCGATGGTGCGGCCCAGTACGGCGTTGGCCCGGTCGATGAGTTCGGCTGCGACGGGGTCTGGTTTCGATGTCATCTCGGTAAGGCTCCAGGTCTCGATGCCCTCATTTCGCAGACTACGGCGGCGACGCGAGAATTGCAGTGGCCGAAGCCGTCGGCACACCTCCACCGTGGTTATGGAGTGTGGGACGCGCCTTGGGCTACTTGGACGGTGCCTTCCAGGGGGCGGGAGCCACTGAGTTGATGAAGGACGTGTACGCCTCGATTCGGCCTCTGGTGGGTCCGTTGGTGGAGACCTGTCGGGAGCCGATGTACGCGCCGGTGTGTGGGTCGATGACGATCTCTTCGCGGTTGGAGCCGTCGTCGCTGGAGTAGGCGATGCCGATCCGGCCGTCGAGATTCGCGGCCTTGTCGGTGATCTGGAGATCGTCGAGGTCGCCGAGCGCGCGGTAGAGCGTGGCCCGGGTGTCCGCGGGGAGCATGCCCGTCCGGAGTGCGTCCTGCGCGTACACGAGGAGTTCGGTCTCGCCGCGTTCGTTGCGCGGGGCATCCTGCTTGAGGCGCTCGTACAGAGCATCCGGGTCTTTGGGGAGTCCAGAGAGCCAGGCCAGGGAGGGGTCTTGCCAGCTGCCGTCCGCCGCGCAAGCACCACCACCACCGTCGAAGGCTCCGCAGGCGGCGTGTGTGGTTGTGCTCTTGCGGTCGAAGGTGATGCCGTACTTCTTGGCGAGTTCGTCGGAACCTTTGATCCACTGGTGCCGTCCGGTCGTGGTCTCGCGCCGATACCAGGTGCCGCGGATGTTGGCGGGGATCCAGGTTTCGGTGGTGTGCTCTTCCAGGTACTCGAGGCCGCCGCCGGGGATTTCGGTGAAGCCGTACGTCCACGTGTGTGAGCCGAGATACCGGTACTGACCCGGCGGCACGACCGGGTCGGAGACCGAAGTGATCTGCTGCGCGGCGCCTTCCAGTGAGGACTTCGCCTCAGCCGAACCGCCGGCAAGGGTTGTCAGATAGATGGAGCCGCCCGCGACGAGCGCCAATGCCGCCGCGGCAGCGAGCAGCCACCGGCGTCGCGGCGCTCGCTGTCGTACGGGTGCGTGGGCGACCGCGTCCAGGAGGGTCGATCTGGTTCGTTCGATTCGCGCCAAGTCGGTATCGACATCGGCGTGCAGCGCGGCAAGTCCGCGGTCGAGATCGTCGGTGGGGCGCAAGTCAGTCATGGTCGGAGGCCTCCGCGGAAGTCGTGAGATTGGTGAGCTGGCGGCGGACGCGGTGCAACCGGGACCGCACGGTCCCGGCCGGGATCCCGAGTGCGTCGGCGACTTCGACCGTCGTCAAGCCGGCCCATGAGGTCAGTAACAGGACGTCGCGATCGCCGTCGGACAGGTCTGCGATCGCGGGAGCGATCCGTCGGGCGAGTTCCTGGGCATCGACTCGTTCGGCGACGCGACCGTCGTGAGCGACAAGGTCGCCGGGCTCTCGGCGGCCGGCCCGGGCGGTGGCTCGCAGCCCGCGGACCTCGTCGCGAACATATCGCCGGGCGAGGTTGGTGGCGATTCCGTAGAGCCAGGCCTTTACCGCGGCTTTCTCAGGGTCGTACGTGTCGCGCTGTTTGAAGGCCGTCAGGAATGTCTCGCTGACCAGGTCGTGTGCCTGCTCGGCGCCGACGCGGCGGGCTAGATATCGATGCATCGGAACCGCGTGCTGGTCGAACAGCCGCGTGAATTCGCCCGCTATCGCCGGGCCGGTCAGCTCTGGCCGCTCAGCGCCGGGACTCGTCGCTTCGGGTGGAGGTCGGTCTTCGGCGGAGGCGCCGGCCGTATCGGTCATGGTCATAACTCTGATTGCCCGAAGGCTTCATCGGCGTTCACGGTGACCGTGTTGATTCCGGAACGGCTTCCGAACAGACGCCGGCGAGGCGGTCAGTGGGGCGGTCAGGTCGCGGCGTTGGCGGTGACGTCCAGGCCTCGGGTTGCCACTATCTGGGCCCTACCGTCGGCCAAGCGGTAGCGAAGGCCGACGACTGCGGCTTGCCCGGCGGCGACGCGTTCGGCGAGTACCTTTGAGCGGTCCAGGAGCAGGTCGACGGTGTGTTTGACGTGCTCGACGAGGATGTCGTCCGGCTCGACATGGCCGGCGGCGCGGGCCGCGAGGACGCTCGGCGTCACCCGCTCGACAACGTCGCGTACGTATCCGGAGGGCGGTAGCCCGTGCTCCACCGCGGAGCAGGCGGCCGCGACGGCGCCACATGAGTCGTGGCCGAGGACGAGCACCAGTGGGTGATCTGGATCACATTCTCGGCTCATGAGTATTCGGCGCGACCCGGCAGCCGGATGGGTCAACTCGCGCGATTTCATGCTGCGGCCCGTCTGCCCGGCCCGTCTGTGCGGTCCGGTGAGTCTGATCACAGGTCTGGTTTCGTGAGGATTGTGCGATTCGCGTCGTCTCCCTTTCGACGCATCAACAGCATCGGCCGATGAGGAGAACACCATGTGGGCTTTGGTTTCCCGCCGTTTCCAGCTGTGGCTCGTCTTGGCCGTCGGTGTACCGATCGCGTCGTGGCTGCTCGCCCGAATTGGGCGGCAGCTCGAAACTCGCAACGGGCCGACCCGGCTCAGCAACCTGCTGCGCAAGGCCGGACACAGCATCGGCTCTCAGGCGCGTGGACCGCTGGCACGGGACCACGCCCAGAGCACCTGATCTATGGCTGGGGCGTGACGGACCAGCACCATCCGGTGTCTCACCAGCACAACCCAATCCCGGTGCCAGCAACGAGAACTCCCGGAGGATACCGATGACCGACACCAGCACTGCCACCTCGAAGAACGACGCAGCGGTCAAGTCCAGCAGCGCAGTGGCTGCTGGCAGCACCGAAACCGTTGGCGGCGGCAAGACGAGCATCGCGGACGTGGTCGTGTCGAAGATCGCCGGGATCGCGACGCGTGAGATCACCGGCGTGTACGACCTTGGCGGCACTGCGGCGCGCACCGTCGGTGCGATTCGCGACCGCATCGGCACCAAGACGAACCTGTCGCAGGGTGTGTCGGTCGAGGTCGGTGAGACGCAGGCCGCGGTCGATCTGCAGATCATCGCCGAGTACGGCGTCAGCATCGCCGACCTCGCGACCGCGATCCGGGGCAACGTGATCTCCGCGATCGAGCGGATGACCGGTCTGGAGGTCACGGAGGTCAACATCTCTGTGACCGATGTTCACCTCGAAGGCGACGACGACACCAGCGACGACGCTGACGACCAGCCCGAGCGCCGCGTCCAGTGACCATCCCCGGTCCACTCCTCTAGGAGACTCCAGTGAACACCTCGACCATTGGCTTGTTCGCCGGGCTGCTGATCGCCATCGCCACGGCAGCCGGAGGTTTCGGCGGCTTCCTGCTCGCTCTCGTCCTCGGCGCTATCGGTTTGGTTGCCGGCCGCTACCTGTCGGAAGGCAGCAAGGGCGTGGACGACCTGATCTCACGCCGCGGCCGTGGCTGACGCCGTCGCCCTCACTCGCTCCCAGCCGCTGCGCACAGCCACCGCGACGGCAGCGGCTGACCACGGGGAGCGTGGGTCTCTCGAAATCAGCCCGCGTGCCATCGAGCGCATCGCAGAGACAGCCGCGCTTCAGGCACCGGGAGTGATCCGTCAGGACGCGACATTCGGACGGGGCCTGCCGAAAGCCGAGGCCAAGCAGGCCGGGCGCCGGCTCCGTATCGACCTCGCGGTCGCGGTCGAGTGGGGCTACCCCCTGTCCGGCACCGCGGCCGAGGCCCGCAATCAGGTCGCAAGGAAAGTGGCCGACCTAACCGGGCTGGGTGTCGACGTCGTCAACGTCGACATCTCCGCCGTCACACCTCCCCGCCCCCGAACGGAAGTCCGAAGCCTAAAGGAGGTCCGTATGAGCCACGCCGCCGCCAAGAAGCCCGTCGCTGTCCCGGCCGCCTCCACCGTCGGTGTCATCGCCGCCATTGCAGTCACTGCGGTTGGAGCGGTGGGTGTACGCGACACCCTGGTGGCAACCGGCGCCATGACTGGCGAGTCCTGGCTGGGATGGCTGTTCGGGAAGACCGAGGTCCTCAAGGCCGCCGACTGGATGATCTACGCGGGAGCAGCCTCCTTGCTGATCGGCCTGTGGATCCTCATCGCTGCCCTGAAGCCGCGCCGCGCAACCCATCTGGCGCTCGGCGAGAGCCACAGCGGGGTGTGGATCCGCGGCCGTGACGCCGCCCGACTCGCGACCGACACCGCCCGCGGTATCGACTCGGTCACCAGTGCGATGGCAACGGCCAAGGGGCGCAAGCTGCGGATCAAGGCAACGGCTCTTGCCGACGCCGAGCGGGTCCACGACGAATTGACCGCCGCTGTCGCGCAGCGTCTGAACGCTGTCACCCCGGAGCCCCGGGTCCGTTCCCGAGTCGTTGTCGAGGAGCACTGATATGCGCCGTGGACTCGTTGCCTTGGATCGGGCTGCCGCGCTTGTGATCGCTGTGCTGGCAATCGGTGCCGGAGCAGCGGCACTGGGTTGGCGCTTCGACCTGCTCCCCGGCACACCGAACCGCGTCGAGATCGGCGGCCTGACCGATCTGACCACGATGTCCTGGTGGCCTTGGGCAACCGGCGGGGGCGGAGTGCTGCTGACCGTCCTTGGCCTCGGCTGGCTCGCCCGGCACCTTCCGCGACGCGGTACCGGGCAGATTCGTCTGCTCGGCAGCGGCGCTATCGGCAGCCTCACCGCCGACGCCAAAGCCGCAGTCGCTGCCGCCGGGCACGCCTTGGCCCGGACTCCCGGCGTGCGAGACGGATCGGGGCGGATTGTGCTGGACCGCGGCCAATTGGTCGCCGAGCTCACCGTGACCCTCGAACCCAGCGCCGACCTCGCCGTCGTACGGGCCGCGGCCCAACAGACCAGCCAGGAGCTGCTTTGCATCATCGGCCGCGACGACCTGCGCCACCGCGTCGAACTGTGTGTCGCTCGCAGCGATAAGACCACCAGCGGGCCACGCGTCCATTAGACCTCCGAGCCTCGCGCGGAGCCATGTGCCCAAACCGGGCGACTACCAGGACCTGCTCTACCGAGCCGGTCGACCGACAGGAGATGACAGCAATGGGTATTGCAGACAAGGCCAAGAATGCCGCCGAAGAGCTGGCCGGCAAGGCCAAAGAGGCCATCGGTGACCTGACCGACAACAAGGAACTCGAGAGCGAGGGCAAGACCGACCAGACCAAGGCCGATCTGAAGAACGCCGGCGAGAACATCAAAGACGCCTTCAAGAAGTAGCCACCGGTACCTCGGTAGACCTGCCGGCCCCGGGCACCTGAATGGCCCGGGGCCGAATCCACACGCACTGGTCTGCAACGGCCGGCCAACGCCGTACCCGTCACCATTTGAAGGGGAGAACAACCGCTCATGATCGGATTCATCATCGCCGGCCTCGTCATCGGAGCTCTCGCTCGACTGTTCAAGCCCGGTAAGCAGAACCTCGGCTGGATCGCCACCCTTCTGCTAGGCCTGGCCGGTTCCGTCATCGGGGGCGTCGTTGCCAACCTGTTCGGCACCGGCGGGATCTTCGAACTCAACATCCTCGGCTTCGTCGTCGCCGTGATCGCTGCCGTCCTCTTGGTCGGCACCGCCGAGACCCTCACCGCCCGGGCCAAGAGCTGACCACACCGGTCAGTGCTTCAGCCGGAAGGGACCTGGGCAATCCGCACCAGACAACCGGTGGCGGGCGCCGCCGGTCGGTCTGCTGCATACTCATTGGCCGTCCTGAGTGCTCAGGTGTTCGTAGGCGGTCAGGGCGTCCCGCAGATGGGTGTGGGTGCGTCCGGCGTCGCGTGGTGGCGGGTCAAGGGCGTCGACGCGTTCGATGATTGTCGCCTGGACCGCACGAACGTTCATGGTGTAGAGGCCGCCTTCGATGCGTAGCACCAGGAGACCTGGAACGACCTCGTCGCCGGGGCGGGCAGGTTCGAGGTCGGCGTTGCCGGGGGTGCGGCGCAGTTCCACGATCGTGGGGTGGTTGAGGCGCCGCAACACCAGATAGAAGGTCAGCAGGACGCCTACGAGTACTCCGACGAGCAGGTTCGTCGCCAGTGCCGCGAGGGCGGTGAGGGTCGCCACGACCAGTTCGGCCGGGTCGATGCGGCCGATCCGGTGCAGGGCACCGATATCGATCAGACCGACGATGGCGGCGACGACAATCGCTGCCAGGGTCGCCTGCGGGAGGTCGCTGAGGACCGGCGCCAGGAACAGCGCCACGCCGACCGCGAGCCCCGCGGTCACGAGTCCGCTCAGCTGGGACCGGGCCCCGGCGTTCACGTTGACCATCGTCTGCGAGAATCCGCCGGCCGACGGCACCGTCGAGAAGAGTCCGCCGGCGACCGCGGCCAGACCGTTCGCGGCGAGCTCGCGATCGGTGGATCGAGAAGATCGCGGGTACTACGGTCGACCGCGATTGTCTCGGTATAGGCCATCAGGGCGATCGCGAGGGCGTAGGGGAGGAGCGTCGTCGCGTGGTCGGTGGACGGCAGCGCCGGTATCGGCAGGCCGTCCTTGACCGGTTCGATCAACGCCACGCCCCTGTCATCAAGGTTGAGCACGGCAACGGCCAGGATGCCCCGATCAGTGCGAGCAACGGACCGGGCAGCCGCGGCGACCAGCGCTTCACCACGACGATCACGCCGAGGGTGAGGCCGCGACGAGCATCGTCGCACCGTTGGCCGCGCCCAACCCGGCCGCGGCGTGAGCAACGGTTCGGATGAATCCGCCCTCGGCAGGTTCGATGCCGAGCAGATCCGGTAACTGCTCGGCGACGATCGTCAGACCGACCCCGATCTTCAGACCGGTGATGACCACATCGGAGATGGCATCTACGACCCAGCCGATCCGGATCAGCGCGAAGAGCAGCAGCGCCAGACCGGTCATCGTTGTCAAGGTGGCGACGGCAGCTGTCGCGCCGCCCGGACCCTCGATGCCGGTTGCCGTCAGTCTCTTCCATTACCGCCGGGCTGCCGATGGTGACATGTTCCTGGCGTACCTCGTCAGCTTCGAAACCATCTGGTCGGAGGCCGAGTCGCCGCGCTCCGTCTGGCCCTGACTACTCAGCTGGTAGTGCCGATGTGCTGCGCCGCGTGGGTGGGTCATGCCTCAACGATGGGCTGTGCGCCCTCCCAGACTCGTTCGAAGCTGTCGAGGTAGTGGCTCGCGAGTTGACCGCCCGGGATCTTGCGCAGATGCCACGCTGGAGCTTGTGCGGCGGGCAGGCCGTAGATGTGGGTGTTCACCAGGAGATTGTCATCCGCACGGAAGATCGAGTTGTAAAGCACCGTGTGGTGAGTCCGGAACTCGACACCGGCGACGGCTGCCAGATCGCTGAAGAGCACCATGGAGTTCCGTACCTTTGCTGCTAACGCGTCACCGATGCCCTGCTCCCGCCCGCGCTCGGCGATGTGCGAGTCGTCCGGATCTCCGAGCAGGATCCGCACTCTCGCGCCGGCCTTCGCCTTCTTGCGGATGATTCGTTGCAGCTGGGTGCTCTCGGCAACGAACAGGCCGGCGTACACGAGTACGCCGATGTCATTCTTGCCCGACTCGAAGAAGGTTCGCCACACATCGGCCGGCACGTCAGAGAAATGGGGATAGACCCGGACGATCTCGCTCTCTGACGCTGCAGCGGCGCGCTGGCCGGTGATAGCGGTGGGAAACAGGTAGGTCTCGTCGCGGCCGAGCCTGGTGGCCAGCTTGTGGCGATTGCGGGGGAACGGAACGTAGTCATGGGCCACCCACCGCTCGACGGTCTTGACGTTGACGCCCAGTTCGTCGGCGAGCGCCAGGTACGTGAGGTTGTGCTCGGCGAGCGCGGCGCGCAGTCGTTCGTTAGCCACGGAGACCAACCTAAGACATTTCCAGGCATTTCGTCGGCAGATACATCTCTGAACGTCTGCTGATGCCGTGTCGATGTCCGGCGCAGGCACTGCATCCTTCCGGCGAGTGGAAGGAGGACGTGCGTGGCAGAGCGGCAGCCGAACCGGTTACTGCGTGAAGCACGAGGTTCTATAACGCAGGGTCGTCTGGCGGCGCTGGTCAGGGGAGAGATCTACAGGGCGACAGGCAAGGAGTCTGTGATCACCGCAAAGTCCATCTCCGACTGGGAGTGCGGCTTGTATACCTGGCCACCGACGCACGTTCGGCAGGCGCTGTGCCGTGTGCTCCAGAAGGACGATCCCGCGGAGCTTGGCTTCTTCTCCAAGCGGCGGGTCCGCCCCCCGAGGGACTCGAACCCGGTCCCGATCGTCGACCTGATGGCGGGTACGCGGCTCGGCCGCGGGTCCAGCGGCTTGCGCATCCCGCCAGGTAGGTCGTTCGGAGGTCTCGATGTGGAGGCTCACTATTGCGAGGCAACGTGGCTAGATGGGAGGTGGTTCTTGCCCGCCCCCGGTCCAGATGCAGTCCTGAGCCGCCCGGACCGTCGCTCACTCATTGTGGTTGCTGACGAGGAGGGACAGCACTACGTCTCGGACGGAGCCCGGTTTGCAGGCCATGCCGGACGCCCGGGCAGCCCGCAACCTGTCTCGTCGGCGCAGCTGGTCGACGATCTGACGGTCGGCATCATCTGGGCAGCGACAAACACAGATGTCGCCTTGCTAGCGGATGACGCGCCGCTGTCGAGCAGCATGTCCCAACTGGCGATCTACCCGGGACGTTGCTTATCTCAGCTGCGCCCGGCCGATGGCTGAAGTCCTGGTTCTGCACTCGGCAGCTCGTACGCAACCTGGATCGGCAGCCGGGGCAGTCGTTCTTGTGGACGCCGGAGAGACGAGGAGAAGAGGCGTCGTCGTGGCTGCTGTGGCGGCACAGGTTCGAATACCTCCGTCGTACTGCGCAGCGGTTCCCGGGCTTGCGGTGCGGCTTCTATGTCGCGGAGGCGGATGTTGCGGACTCGCCGACGTACGAGCGGGTGATATTGCTGCCGGCGGTCGCGCTGCTGGAGGCGTTCGGAATCACGGTCTCACTGGTCTCCGAGCCGGAGCACGTCGAGGCAGGCGGGTTCGCAAGCTTCGATCGCACACCTTGCGCAACTTGGTTCGACGGTCCGGACCTGTGTCGCGTCGGCACGTGCATGGACCGGTCGCCGCGCGCGGCGGTTCAAGACGTCGGTGAGGAAATGAGCAGGCACCCGATGGGTGCCGGACAGACGTCCAGACACCGGCTGGAGGCAACCGCGAACTGTCTGAACATCTCCTGGCCATAGTTCCAGCGACGGTGCGACGAGCTTGCGACTACGGGAGTTGATGGCATCGTGCACCTGCGGAGCCGGCTGCTGTCGACCCAGGGACTGAACGCCGCGATCAGGCACGTTGCCTGTATCAACGACCTCTAGGAACAGCGCCTGTTAGCTCCGTAGAGCCGAGCGTCGCCGAACCGGACTGAGATTTGGCCGCTGCGCGCGGTGTTCCGTGCGTTGTCCCGGGCCGTCAGGTGTGACCCACAGACCTCCAAGCCACTCACAGCGGCAGAGACGACCACGCTCTCCCGATGGCAATCCAGCCGTGATCCACTGTTCGGCAGAGCCTAAGTGGATGGCTTAGGAGGCCCTATTGGGGCTTCGGGAACGTCGGGTTCGACAGACACGAAGGCCAACCCATCGGTTCTGGCCTCCAGGTCTGCCGCATAAGCGGCGTCGGCCCTCCGGAGCGTGATCATGACAAGTCCCGATTCCGGGTCCGGGCCGGCCGACGTCACAGGCGTACTGGAGCCATCGAGGGGGAGCAGCGTGTCAAGTGCCCAGCGCATGATCCGGTCGACTTCATCCTGCGGGGGGCGCCAGCGACGTACGCGTAAGTGCTCGGGGTGGCGAACTACTTGCAGCAGTTCTTGCTTTGCTCGGTCCATCTCCGTTCTGTCCGGGATATTGACGACCAGGATCTCCTGGCCAGTGTCACTGTCGACGACCGTGCTGAACCGCGCCTGAGCGCCCGGATTGCGTTCGATCCACGCCTGGACCGCTTGACGGTCCAGCGACGCTCTCCGCTCTGGTCTTGAAGGAGGGGATGCGTTGGTCACGTCAAGTTCACTCCCGCCGAAGTTGCATGAAGCTGCAATACCGGGCTCTGTCGTTTCAGACTACGCCGCTCTATCGTCGGCGTGGGGGTGGGGAGATGTTTCGAGCAAAGACCATTCTGCTGTTCTCGGTGGCCGCTGCTGCCGCCGTCCTGTGTGCATCAACGGCCACCGCAACCGGACCAATCCGGCAGGGTGAGCCGAACCCGCAACGTGCATCCATACCAGCAGAGTTCCTGCCCACCGCGGCAGAAACGGCTGCGATGGGCTTGTCGGATTGGATCGAGGAGCATCCGACTGTCGTCGGCGCCGGCGGGGTCACAATCTCCGACGACCTGGCGATGGTCGATGTCTACTGGAAAGGAACGGTCCCGCCCGACCTGCAAAGCCTTGCAAAGGCTCAGCCCGCCGCGGTCGCGTTCCGTTCAGCCGCGTACTCGAACGACGAACTATCGGCGACAGCACAGATGCTGCTTGACTCCTTTCGAGGCGTGTTAACGTCTGCCGGACCGAGCCAGGACTGGTCGGGTGTCGTGGTCAACTTCATCTGGGACGGTGCCTGGAACAGCGGCTCCGCATCGTCGGTCTACCGAGCCGCGGCGCCGGTGCTCAACATGCGCATCTGGCTCAGCGGAGGGATCTCCGGAGTAGCCGTCTACCAGCGCTACATCAGATACCTGAACCGCTACTACTCCCTCGGGAGTGCCCAACCACGAGTCGGACCAGCCTTCATATTCATGGAAAGTGTCACCGGCACGGGTTGCGGCACCGGTGGCTGCGGCGGTGTCTTCCAACCAGGCGACTCGGGTGCCTCCGTCTTCCGTTACACCAGCAACGGTCAAAAGGAAGTATTCGGCTTCTTGTCTGCCTCGTTCGGTGCGCACGCAACCTTCTGCGACACCGCGAACAAGCGTCCAGACAAGTCCTGCGCGTTTTCTTATCCGTACGGTTATGCCGTCAATGCACTCGACGCGTTGGCCAGCATGGGCCTGCACGCCAAGGTCGGCTGAAGTTCCGTGGCTTACCGCGCAGATGTTTCGCGCCTGTCTCTTTGGGTGGGCATGCCCGGCGCCGATGCAAAGCCGATACGTCCCAGACGTTGGCCCTGGAGTTGGGGCTGCCTAAGACGGAGTGCAGTGACGGCCGCACCCCGACTGGCCCGTGTGATGGTCCTGTGCAGGCGGCCGACCAGCCGCACCGCGCCGCGTTCTGGCACCACCGGTACTCCACTGGTGCCGGTTGCAGACTACGCGCCGGTTGTGAGGCGGCTGCTATGTGATGAGCCGCTGGGTGTAGCCGGCGTCGACCAGTCGTGTGTAGGCCGCGTGTACTTCGGTTGGTATTGGTTGGGGTATGGCGAAGCCTTTTGTGGCGAAGAGGTCGATTCGTTGGGTGTCGCCGACGAGCATGTTGAGGACTCGGTCGGAGTCTCCGATGGTGGTGACGTATTTCTCGAGGGGCAGTGGTTGTGAGGTGCAGATGGGTTCGACGTCTGGCCAGAGTTTTCGGCAGGTCGCATAGGCGCGGCGTTGCTGGTAGGGCCGCGAGATCAGCATGATGGTCTGCGGGGTGATGCCGTGTGCGGCCAGGGTGGCGCGGGCGAGTTTGATGTTTTCGCCGGTGTTGGTGGCGTGGGGTTCGATGATGATGTCGTCGGCTGGTACGCCGAGTTCGAGGGCGTGTTCGGTGTAGTGGATTGCTTCGCCGCGGCAGCCGCGATACTGCGCGAACTGCCCGGCGACATCGCGAACCGAGTCACGTTGTGCGACGCGGGAGCCTGGCCACACCACTCGCAGGTTCGCTGGCCTGATGACGGAGCGAGCGTCGCCGGCCTCACCCGGGCTCTCGACGGTCCGGCGGCTCAACTGGCCCAAGCCTGTCTTCAGCGGGGGTACAGGGTCGAGCAGGAGGAGAATGTCCTCGCAGCTGTCGACGACTGGCTGAACGCAAGACGCGACCTGCGAGCGGGCACGAGCCGGTAGACATGCGAGGCTGAGGCGAAGTCGACTGGTTTGCACCAACTGCTGGAGGTGCGTGCTCAGTTCTCCAACGATGACCCCATGATTGGGGATTCTGTAACGGCTGAAAGTGGTGCACCGATAAGGGGTTTGCGGTATGGGCCGTAAGTCATCGGGCCGGTGACCGCTGTGTAGCGATCCATGGGGGGACTGTGGCGTCGGACAACCTGGGCTATTTCCGTTCTCACGCATCGAAGGTCAGGGTCTTCGGAGCTGTCGAGCTACGTCGGCATCGTCCCGCGGTGCAGAACGCGTTGTGTCGTGCGCAGGTTGCTGCCTGCCTGGGGGTTGCGGCGCACTTCTCGACAACAACCGAGCCGGCCATCGTGGCCATGCCTACGGGTACTGGGAAGAGCGCAGCAATGTCGCTCCTGCCCTTCGTTCTTCCGGCGCGCCGCGTGTTGCTGGTGACGCCGTCGCGCCTGCTCCGTGCTCAGCTCGCGGCTGAGCTTTCAGACCTGCAGATCTTGCGCCGCGTCGCAGCGGTGTCAGCCTGCGTTCCACCTCCAAAGTCGTCGAGGTCGAACGCAGGCTTCGTACCACTGATTCCTGGAATGACCTGATAAGTGCCGACGTCGTGGTCGGTACGCCGAACGTCCTGTCACCGTCGTACGACGAGATTGCGCAGCCTCCTGCTGACTTGTTCGATCTGGTGATCTTTGACGAGGCCCACCACACTCCGGCCGCAACGTACTCAGTCTTGATTGACGCGTTTCAAACGTCGCAGTCGTGCTGTTCACTGCGACCCCCTTCCGGCGGGATCGCCATCCTCTGCCGGGAACGCCGGCGTACGTCTACGGATTGGCGCAGGCGCTCGAAGAGGAGGTCTTGACTCCGGTCAGCGCAGGGCACCTCGTCATGGAATGCTGCCGGTGTTCGAGGGACTGGATGACTGGATTCCGCGGTCCGACCGCGAGGTGCTGTGCGATGCGCTCGAGAAGGGAGCGATCGAGCTCGAACGATTGACGCTCGAGGAAGGTCCTGTGCGCAGCCGGGTCGCGATGGACCATGTCGAGGATCGCTGGAAGCCGTCAAGCCCGCTGTTCCGCGCCGCTAACGCTGTCCTCAGGTACTGGGAGACCCACGGGTTCTCACCGTCGCGGCGGCGGCAGTGGTCCGGGATGGTCGGCTGCTGGTCGTCAGTAAGCAAGCGGCCCCGAGCATCTTCAACCTGCCCGGTGGGAAACCTGAACCAGGGGAGAGCCTTCTTGGAGCTCTGCGTCGTGAACTGCAGGAAGAGTTGTCGGTCGGCCCCAGTGATGTCACTCCGTTCACCGTCGTCGAGGCGCTGGCGGCCATCGAAGCCGTACCGATGCGGATGACGGTCTATCTGGCAGAACTCGACGGTGTGGCGTCGCCGGGAGCGGAGCTTGCCGCAATGGGCTGGACGAGCGGCCGCAACGATGGGATTCAACTTGCTCCGGCTGTCCGTGACCACGTCATCCCGGCGCTGGTCGATGCCGGCCTCCTGGTGCACTGAACCATCGGCTGCTGTCGCTTCGCTCGGCTGAGCACCATAGAAACTTGGATACCTTATCTGCAAGGGGTTCAAGCCCCGCAGCTGCAGGTCTACGGCTGCTGGGTGAGGGCGAGAACTTCGTTGATGTGAAGGGATAGTTCGTTGGGGTTCATTGGTGGTAGTCGCATGGACCATCGGTAGAACACGGGAGCTAGGAGCAGCTCGGTGGTGCGTGGGGGGAAGGGTACGTCGGCGTCTCGCAGTAGCTGGTGGATTTCGTTCAGCTGTGGTTTCAGCAGGCGTTCGCGATACTCGCGGGCGGTCAGCTCATCGAGCTGGATCGCGGCGGCCAGAGTACGCAGCAAGGTGGCGTTCGGCTCGGTTGTCATCTCCTCGACTGCGGCCTCCAGCAGTTGTCGGAGCCGCTCCGGCAGGCTCTCGTCTGGCGGGGTCGGTGCCGCGTCGGCCTTCGACCGGGCGAGGAGTGCGTCGAAGAGGATCGCCGGCACTGACTGCCAGGACCGGTAGAGCGTCTGCTTGCCGACACCGGCCTCGGCAGCGATGCCCTCCATGGTCAGCGCCGATGGCCCGCGCCGCATCGCCAGTTCGAGGACGGCAGCGTGGACCCGCGCCACAGTACTGGGACGTGCCATGACGGCCACCCTACATTGAGACGGTGCGTCTCGATTGTGGTTTACTGCGGCGTATGACTGATCAGCGAACCTTCCTCATCACCGGCGCCGGCCGGGGACTGGGACTGGCCCTGACCACCGCGGCGCTCGCCGCCGGCCACCGCGTTGCAGCCACTACTCGCACCGGCGAGGGAGCTGTTCAGCACGAACGGCTCGTCACGTACGCCCTCGACGTGCGGGACAGAGACGCCTGCCGCGCAGTGGTACGGCGGGTGGCTGATGACTTCGGCGGTGTGGATGTGCTCATCAACAATGCCGGGTACGGGCTGGTCGGGGCGATCGAAGAACTGACCGAATCAGAAGTGCGGAAACTGCTCGACACGGACTTGCTCGGCCCGATGTGGCTGACGCAGGCGGCAGTTCCGGTGATGCGGGCTCAACGAACTGGTCACATCGTGCAGATCTCGTCGGTCGGCGGAGTCGGCGCGATGCCCTTCTTCGGGCTCTACAACGCCGCGAAATGGGGGCTGGAAGGGTTCAGCGAGGCGTTGGCTGGAGAGGTGGCGCCGTTCGGCGTCCGCGTGACGATCGCGGAGGTTGGCGCCATGGACACCGAATGGGCCACTGGCAGTATGCGTTTCAGTGCGCCGGTCACTGAGTACGACGAGGGCCGAAAGCAAATCCTTGGCGTGTCAGAGGTGCCATGGGTCACCGAGCCGGGCGTCACTGCCGGCGACGGCGCATCGCCGGCGGAGATCGCTGACCGCCTGTTGCAGCACATCACCGCACCGGCGGACGGTCGGCTGCGGCTCATGCTGGGCGACGACGCTCCTGGGCAGATTGCCACGGTCATGCAGCGTCGCCACGACGAGTATTCATTGGACCCGCGCTTCGTTGTTGGGTAGCCATTTGTTGCGTTGGGCGCAGCTGCGGGCGAGGTCGATGACGCTCGCGATGGCGGGCGACGGATCGTGTGCGGCCCACAGGATGGAGAGTTCGGCCGTTATCGGCGGATCGACGACGTCACGAGAGACGATGCCGGCGCTGGTCTTCGCGGCGTGCTCGGCGAACGACGCCGGGGCCAGGCCGACCTCGCGCCCGCCGGCGAGCCTGGGGAGCATGGCGCTGATCGGTGGTTCGTCGAATGCGCAGATGTCGGGTACGAAGCCCGCCTCGTCGCACGCGGCGACGATGCTGTCGTAGTACGCCGGGGCGAGGCGGCGGGGGAACAGCAGCAGCGTCTCGTCGCGCAACTCCGGCACCGGGATTCTCGGTACGGCAGCGAGCCGGTGGCGAGCGCTCAGGACAGCGGCGACGGGCTCTTCGCGGAGCAACTCGCCGTCGACCCCGTCGAGGAGCTGCGGTGACAGGGCGAGGCCGACGTCCAGGTCGCCGGCCCGAAGCCGTTCGGGAATTTCGGCGCTGAAGACCTCTCGTGCGTCGACCATGAAGTCGGGGTGGACTTCCCGGAGCGCGTCGAGGAGCACCGACAGCGTGTCGAAGCTGGTCACCGGTGTGTAGCCCAACCGAATCGTGGTCGCGATCCCTGCACCGGCCAGCCGGGTGAGCCGCACCGCCTGCTCCAGCGCGGCCAGTGCCACCGGCGCCTCGCGCGCCAGCGTCCGCCCCGCGGCGGTGAGTTGCACGCTCCGGCTCGACCGCACGAACAGCGGTGTTCCGAGCGTGTCCTCGAGTTTGCGGATCTGGTGGCTCAGGGAGGGCTGCGAGATGTACACGCGCGTGGCCGCACGGCCGAAGTGGAGTTCCTCGGCGACGGCGAGAAAGTAGCGCAGGAGACGGGGACTCGTATCGATAGACAGATCCTATCGTTCGGCGCCGGGACAAGTCTTGGACGCCTGCGGATCGGCCTCCATAGGGTCGTTCTCAGGCAGAAATCCATGACACCGAAGGAAGTAATGTGACGCGTACCGCCAAGGCCGGACTCGATGCACTGCTCACCCCCGAGGAGAGCGTCCTGGTGCTGATCGACCACCAGCCCTTCCAGGTCGCCAATCTCAACAGCCACGAACCGACCCTGATCGTGAACAACGTCGTCGGCCTGGCCAAGCTCGCAAAGGTGTACGGCGTACCGACCGTGCTGACCACGGTGATCGAGGAACGTGGCGGCCACCTGATCAAGGCCATCCAGGATGTGTTCCCGGACCAGACCCCGATCAACCGCACCGCCATCAACACCTGGGAGGACCGGCGCGTGGTCGACGCCGTGGAGAAGACCGGGCGCAAGAAGCTGATCTTGGCCGGGCTGTGGACCGAGATCTGTGTCGCCATGCCCGCCCTCCAGGCGCTGGACGAGGGCTACGACGTCTTCGTCGTCACCGACGCCAGCGGTGGAGTCACCGCGGAGGCGCACGACATGGCGGTACGCCGGATGGAGCGGGCCGGCGTGGTGCCCATCACCTGGATGGTCGCGTCGGCGGAGTGGCAGCGGGACTGGGCGCGCGAATCGACGGCGACCGTGATCGGGCCGGTGCTCCAGGAGCACGGTGGCGCCACCGGGGTCGCCCTGGCGTGGGAGCTGCAGCTGCTGGCCACACCCGTCGACGGAGCTGGTGTGTCGCGCTGACCTGCATCAGAACCAACGTCTGGCAGCACCGAAAGGAAAGCCATGGGCTACATCACCGCCGGGGCTGAGAACAGCACGCCGGTCGAGCTGTATTACGAAGACCAGGGTGCGGGGCAACCGGTCGTCCTCATCCACGGCTACCCGCTGGACGGGCACAGCTGGGAGCGTCAGACCCGCGAGCTCCTCGCGTCCGGGTACCGGGTCATCACGTACGACCGGCGCGGTTTCGGGCAGTCGTCGAAGGTCGGCTCCGGTTATGACTACGACACGTTCGCCGCGGACCTGAACGCGGTCCTGGAAGCGCTGGACCTGCGCGACGTGGTGCTGGTCGGCTTCTCGATGGGCACGGGAGAGCTTGCCCGGTACGTCGCACGGTACGGCCATGAGCGAGTGGCGAAGCTCGCGTTCCTCGCCTCGCTCGAACCGTTCCTCGTTGCCCGCGACGACAACCCCGACGGGGTTCCTCAAGAGGTGTTCGACGGCATCTCCGCGGCCGCGAAGGGAGACCGGTACGCCTGGTTCACCCGCTTCTACTCGGACTTCTACAACCTGGACGAGAACCTCGGCTCGCGGATCAGCCCCGAGGCCGTCACCGCGAGCTGGAACGTCGCGATCGGAAGTGCGCCGGTCGCCGCGTACGCGGTCGTGCCGTCCTGGATCGAGGACTTCCGTGGTGATGTCGAGGCAGTGCGTGCCAGCGGCAAGCCGGCGCTGATCCTGCATGGTACGAAGGACAACATCCTTCCCGTCGACGCCACCGGCCGGCGCTTCCATGCGGCGTTTCCCGAGGCCGAGTATGTCGAGATCGAGGGTGCGCCCCACGGTCTGCTCTGGACCCACGCGGACGAGGTGAACGCTGCGCTGAAGACCTTCCTCGGCAAGTAGTTCCGCACCCTCGGCTCGGTGACCTGCTGGTCACCGAGCCGATGAGTGTTGTCAGCTGGTCGCCAGTTCGGCCTTCGGGGGTTCGACTGCGGTGAGGCCACCGTCCACGGGGATGACGGCGCCGTTGACGTACGAGCCGCTGGGTCCGGCGAGGAAGGCAATGACCTCGGCGATGTCCTCCGGCTGGGCGACGCGGCGCAGTGGGATGAGTGGGTTGTACCGATCGAGCCATTCGGCCGGAGCGCTGGTGTACACCGGACCGGGCGCGACCGCGTTGACGCGCACGCCGGCCGGCCCGAACTCGGCGGCCCAGGCTCGGGTGAGCGAGTTCACTGCCCCTTTGGTGGCGGCGTAGACCGCGTTGTAGATGTCGCCGAGTGTCGCGGCTCCGCTGCTGACGTTGATCACGCTGCCGCCGCCCCGCTCGGCCATCTTGGAGGCCAGGGTGGCGGTCAGTACGTAGACCGCCCGCAGGTTGCCGTCGAGCATCGCGTCGTACTGCTCGGGGGTGATGCTGACGCTGGGCCCGAAGCTTGCTGCCGCGGCGTTGTTCACCAGCACGTCCACCTCGCCGGCTTCCTTGGCCAGCCGAATCACGTCCTCCTGGCTGGTCAGGTCGGCGGCGATGAAGCGGGCCGTACCGCCGCCGGACTGGATCTGCTGGACCACCTCGGCGCCACGTCCGGCGTCGCGGCCGGTCACCACGACGCTCGCGCCCCGCGCGGCCAAGGCGATCGCTGTCGCCCGGCCGATGCCGGAAGTGGAACCGGTGATCAGGGCTGTCTTGCCGGCCAATTCGCTCATCTCGAACTCCTTCTCTAGACGGTGCTGTCGGCAACCAAGCCGGCCGGCGCATTATTCCGTACCGATCGGTGCAGAAGTACGGTAGCAATTACGGATCGATCGGTACGCAATTGGTAAGCTGGATCACATGGACAGCAAACGGAGCGCACCGGTCGGCCGGCCCCGGGGCTTTGACGCCGATGAGGCGCTCGAGAAGGCGATGACGGTGTTCTGGCAGAACGGGTACGAGGGCGCGAGTCTGCCCGCGCTGACCAGCGCCATGGGGATCAGTCGTACGAGCATGTACGCGGCGTTCGGCAACAAGGAAGACCTGTTCCGCAAGGCGCTGATCCGCTACGCCGACGGCCCGGCCTCGTACGGCGTGGAGGCGGTTGCCGAGCCGACTGCGCAGCGGGTGGCCACGGTCTTCCTGCACGGCGCTGTCCGCAGTGCCACCCTGCCGGGCTACCCGACCGGATGCCTCAGCCTGCGGGCCGCCCTGATCGGAGGCGAGGACGCGCAGGCGATCCGCAACCTGCTGGCCGCCTGGCGTGACGAGACCAGGGCCCTGTTGACGAAGCGCTTCCGGCGGGCCGTCAACGAGCACGATCTGCCCGCGAAGACCGATCCGGCGTTGCTGGCGAGGTACGTCATGACGATCGGCAACGGAGTCGCAGTACAGGCGGCCGGCGGCGCCAAACGTGCCGACCTGCGGCTGATCGTCGACGCCGTCCTGCAGAACTGGCCGCCTGCTCTCGCCCGGGTGCCGAAGAAGCATCTGGCCTAGTACTTTCGGCCGGGGTGTGAACCAGTCGCGCGCTGGATGTGGGATGACGGCCCGGATCGGCAGAGTGAAGGCCGTCAGAAGACGTGTGTGGGCTGGAGGGAAGTCAGGATGCGAAAGGTCGTGACCATCGCCGTCGCTGTTGCCGCAATGGCAGCCGCAACGGTCCCGGGGGTTTCGCGAGCGAGGACGGTGACCGCTGCGGAGACCGCGACACCACAGCAGGGCATCAAGTGGGGCGAGTGCGACAAGGACGTCGGTGACGGAGTGCCGTTGCCCGCGGGAATGCAGTGTGGGACGTTGAAGGTCCCGTTGGACTACCAGAAGCCCGCGGGTCGCACGATCGACATCGCGGTCTCGCGGCTGCCCAGCAAGAACCCGGAGAAGCGCCGCGGCATCATGCTGACCAACCCAGGTGGTCCGAGCCCGGGGCTCGGCTATCTGGCATTCCTGGCGGCGGTGAAGATGCCACAGGCCGTGCTGGACAGCTACGATCTCATCGGCTTCGACCCGCGGGGCATGGGCCGGAGTACGCCGGTGAAGTGCGATTTGACCGCGGAGCAGCAGTTCTTCGGCAACATCCCGCCGTACGCGCGGAACGCGGGCGATGTCGCGAAGCGGGCCGAGCAGTCCCGGCAGATCGCCGCACAGTGCGCGGCCTCGGACACGGCCTGGATGCTGCCGTACGTCAGTGCCAAGAACACGGCGCGCGACATGGACAGCATCCGGACCGCGCTGGGCGAGCAGAAGGCGTCGTACCTTGGGGCGTCCTGGGGTACGTACCTGGGCTCCGTGTACGCGACGATGTTCCCGCAGCGTACGGACCGGGTCGTGTTGGACAGCAACCTCGGTCCGGCCGGGTGGGACTACGAGAGTCAGCGGTTGTGGTCGCAGGGCGTCGACGACCGGTTCCCCGACTTTGCGAAGTACGTCGCCGCCAACTACCGCGAGTACGGTCTCGGCCGGACTGCGGCACAGGTGAAGGCAACGTACTTGCGGCTGGCCGCGCGCCTGGACAGGACGCCGGTCAAGGGCCCGGACGTCGTGTGGGACGGGGCCTTGTTCCGGCTGATCACGTTCGGCTACTCGTACGGCGCCACGCAGCTGCCCACCCTGGCCGGGGTCTTCAAGGCCCTTGAGGCGAACCAGCCGCCTCCGCCGCTGCCCGCGGGCGAGACCGCCAAGGCGAAGGCAGGCAGTGTGGACAACCTGATCTCCGCCCGGTACTACATGATCTGCAACGACTCGCACTGGCCGACGTCGCTGAATTCGTACCAGCGGAACGTCGCGATCGACCGGGTCCGGCACCCACTGTTCGGTGCGGCCGGGGCCAACATCAACCCGTGCGCGTACTGGCCGAAGCCGGTGGAAGAGCCGGTGAAGGTCGGCAGCAACGGCCCGGCGAACGTGCTGATGGTTCAGAACCTCCGCGACCCGGCGACGCCGCTGGCCGGCGCGAAGCAACTGCGGAAGGCGTTCGGCGACCGAGCGCGGATGGTGACGGCCGACCAGGGCGGGCACGGTGTGTACCTGTTGAACAAGAACCAGTGCGCGAACACGGCCGCGACGTCGTTCCTTCTGACCGGCCAGTTGCCGGCGCGCGACTACCACTGTTCCGCGGACGCAACACCCCGCTGACCGGTTTCGTGATGTGATGGTTGTTCCGCACGTCGAGGAAGGACGAGGTGCCCGGTGATCCGAAGGTCCTTGGGTCGCATCCTGGTTGTCCTCGAGGTCGTGGCGCTTGTGGGCTTCAACGGTGACGAAGCGGTACGCCGGTTGGTGCTGCGCGACCAGGTCACGCCGGGCGGTGTGGTGTTCTTCGGCACCGGCGTGGTGATCAGCGCGTTGGTACTGCTGCGGCGCCGGTATCCGGGAGCGATCGGGGAGCTCATCGCGTCCGCATTCGCGCTCTCGCTGATCTGCAGCGTGGCCGGCTTCTTCGTGAAGCCGGCCGCGCCGTTCGGTGGTGACGCCGAGACGCTCGCGCTGGCCGTGCTGATCGGAGCCGGTTGCCATCGGCTACGGTCTGTACCGGCGGCCGTGGTCGTGATCGTCGGCGGACTGGCGATCGTCACGGCGCCGATGCTGCGCTACGGCAGGAATTCGACCACGCTCACCCTCGCGGTGCTGTGGACCATCCTGTGGGGCTGCAGCGTCGCGATCGGGCTGATGCTGCGGGACGCCGACGCCCGGCGCGAGGCGGCGCTGGTGGCGGCGCGGAACCGGGAGCGGCTCGCGCTGGCCCGGGAGCTGCACGACCTGGTCGCCCACCACATCACGGGGGTGGTGGTCCGGACCCAGGCAGCCCAGGTGGTACTTGCCGAAGGCCCCGAACAGGAGTTGTTACGTGAGATCGAGGGCGCCGGCGCCGAGGCGCTGGCGGCGGTACGGCGGCTGGTGACGATGCTGCGGAGTCCCGAGCAGACCGTTCCACTCACCTCCGGTGGGCTGGTGGGGGCTGTGCAGTCGGCTGTCGATGGTCACGCCAACGTCGACCTGCGGCTGGCGCCGGGCCTGGAGGAGCTGCCGGTCGCGCCGGAGACAGTGTCGACCGTGCATGGCGTCGTCCTCGAGTCGCTGACGAATGCCTGCAAGCATGCGCCGGACGCGCGGAAGGTCACGGTCGCGGTGGAGCCGACGGTCAGGCAGGGCAAGGTCCTGCTTCGCGTCGAGGTCTGGAACGACGGGCTCCGGCCGGGACGTACGCGGCGATCCGCCGGTGGTTATGGGCTGATCGGCATGGGGGAGCGGATCGATGCACTGGGCGGCACGCTGACGGCGGGTGAAGCGGACGACGACGAGGAACGCGGCTGGCGTGTGCTCGCGGAGCTCCCACTGCCTGGTGGGGTGGCTGCGGAATCAGACAAAGGAACGAAGCCGTGACACCGCGGACCGTGCGGGTTCTGCTCGCGGACGACCAGGCGCTGGTGCGTACCGGCTTCCGGCTGATCCTCCAGCGCGAGCCCGACATCGAGGTCGTCGGCGAGGCCGAGGACGGGAGGCAGGCGGTCACGCTTGCTCGTGAGCTGCGGCCGGACGTCACGCTGATGGACATCCGGATGCCGCAGCTGGACGGAATCAGCGCGACTCGCTTGCTCGCCGGACCGGAGGTGGCCGAGCCGCTGCGCGTACTGGTGGTCACGACCTTCGACCTCGACGAGCTCGTCCACGAAGCCCTGCGCGCCGGCGCACGTGGCTTCCTGCTGAAGGACGCCGGCCCGCGGCTGCTCGTGGAGGCCGTGTACGCCGCCGCGAACGGTGAGTCCTTGGTGTCGCCGTCGATCACGACGCGGCTGCTGCAGCACTTCAGTACGCCGAGCGGCAAAACCCGCCGCGCCGCGCCGCCGCTGACCGAACGCGAACTCGAGGTGACGCGGGCGGTCGCGCGCGGGCGGACCAACGCCGAGATCACCGGCGAACTGCAGATCTCGCTGTCGACGGTGAAATCCCACCTGGCCTCGATCCAACGCAAGATCCAGGCCCGCAACCGCACCGAAGTCGCCGTCTGGGCCTGGGAATCAGGCACCGTACGCTGAACCGACCGACGCCACACACCCACGGGCTGGTCGTAGCGTTACTTGACCCGAAGTAGCCTGAACCCGAGGAGGGCAGATGCACGACGGCACGTTGCAGGAGCGCGCCCGTCCGCACCTGGACGTGTGGAAGGTCGCGGCCAAGGTCTTTCTGATCGTCACCGACGATGATCCTGACGCGCGGGTCATCACCGTCAAGGTCGAGCCGCAGCGCGGTGCCGTCTTGCGTCGTGACCACGAGTCGATCACCGTCGGCCGGTTGCCGGGGAAGGGCAGGCCGGCATGAGTTCGCTGTTCGAGCTGGACGACGCGTCGCGCCCGTTGGCCGACCGGTTGCGGCCGCAGACGCTCGAGGACGTCGTCGGGCAGGACCAGTTGCTCGCACCGGACGCGCCGATCGGGCGCATGATCGCGGCGCACCGGCTGGTCTCGATGGTCCTGTGGGGCCCGCCCGGCTGTGGGAAGACGACGATCGCGCGGCTGCTCGCCGAGCGGACCGGCCTCGTCTTCGAAGCACTCTCGGCGACGTTCTCCGGGGTCGCCGATCTCCGCAAGGTGTTCCAGACTGCCCAGCAGCGCCGTGAGATCGGGCAGGGCACGCTGCTGTTCGTGGACGAGATCCACCGGTTCAACCGCGCTCAGCAGGACTCCTTCCTGCCGTACGTCGAAGACGGCACCATCGTGCTTGTCGGGGCGACCACCGAGAACCCCAGCTTCGAGCTGAACGCCGCGCTGCTGTCGCGGTGCCAGGTGCTCGTCCTCAAACGTCTCGACGACGTCGCCCTCACCACGCTCATCGGCCGGGCAGAGGACGTACTCGGCACGCCGCTGCCGCTGGATGCCGACGCTCGGCAGGCGCTCATCGCCATGGCCGACGGCGACGGCCGGTACCTGCTCAACATGATCGAGCAAGTGCAGTCCCTGCCCGGTCCGATCGACGCGGCAGCGCTGGCCGACGCCGTACAGAAGCGAGCCCCGCTGTACGACAAGTCGCAAGAGGGCCACTACAACCTGATCTCCGCGCTGCACAAGTCGATGCGCGGCTCCGACCCGGATGCCGCCCTGTACTGGCTGGCACGCATGCTCGAGGGCGGCGAGGATCCGCTCTACATCGCACGCCGCCTCGTCCGGTTCGCCAACGAGGACATCGGTATCGCCGACCCGCAAGCAGTGCAGCAGACCCTCGCCGCCTGGGACGTCTACGAACGACTCGGCTCACCCGAAGGCGAACTCGCCATCGCCCAGGCCGTTGTCTACCTCGCCACGGCACCCAAGTCGATCGCGGTGTACCGCGGGTTCGCCAACGCCCGTGTGGCCGCGAAACAGACCGGGTCGCTGATGCCACCTCCGCACATCCTCAATGCCCCGACCCGCCTGATGAAGGACCTCGGCTACGGCAAGGGCTACCAGTACGACCCGGACACCCAGGACGGATTCTCCGGCGCCGACTACTTTCCCGAGGACATGCCGCGCCAGACCTTCTACGAACCGACCACCAACGGGTACGAACGAACCATCACCGACCGCCTCGCCGAACTCGCCCGCCTCCGAACCGTCAAAACAACCCCACCTCCAAGCACAGACGAACGGGCCGATCCGCGGAACAGGTAACGGGAGCTGCCGGTCGCGAATCGAGCTGGGGGACCGCCGTGTGGCGGGATCAGTCGGCGCGGAGCCCGGTGAGATGGATGCGGACGAAACGACGCCACGGGCCGTCGTCTCCGTCCGGCGAAGCGGCGACCACTCCGCGGATCGCGATGATGAGCGCTTTGATGTCGTCTCCCGTCACATCCTGCGCGAGATAGCCTGCCTCGACCGCCTTCCGCGTCAGCTGCCGGACGTGGTCCGCTGTTCGCGCGCTCACGTCGTCGCCGCTGGGGACGCGGTCGGTCAGCGACGCCGCGTACCGGCGCTTCTCTGCGTGGAAGGTGCCGACGAAGTTCAGAAACCACTCAAGACCGGCGGCCGGATCGGGATTCTCGAGTGCTGTCGACGCGGCCCGATCCAGCTCCTCGACGAAGAACCGCGCGATGGCGTCGAGAAGAGCGTCCTTGCCCGCGAACCGCCGGTAGATGGTGCCGACGCCGAGCCCGGCCCGGGCAGCGATGGCCTCCATGGTCGCCTGCGGTCCCTGCTCGGCAAAGACGGCACGTGCGGCGTCGATGACGATCGCATCGTTGCGCAGGGCATCCCGGCGTGGGCCGCGAGAGGTGGCCGAAGGGCTGGTTCGTGGGTTCATCAGGAGCAGTGTACCAAAACGGAATCTTGATTCCGGTTCATGCTAAAGTGAATTCAGATTCCGTTTTCACCAGGAGGACCTGATCATGAGGACCACGACCGGTTGGCAGAGCCTTGCCCCGACCAGCAACGTACTGACCCGCGTCACCATCGAGCGGCGTGACCTGCGCCCCGACGACCTCGCCGTGCGGGTCGACTACTGCGGCGTCTGCCACAGCGACCTGCACCGCATCCACGGCCTGCTCGGCGAGAAGAACCTCGTCCCCGGCCACGAAGCGACCGGCATGGTCGTCGCCATCGGTCCGGCCGTCACCGGCTTCGCCGTGGGCGATCGGGTCGCCATCGGCACGATCATCGACTCGTGCGGCGAATGCGCCATGTGCCTGGCCGGACAGGAGAACTACTGCTACAACCGCCCGACCACCACCTACGGCGGCACCGACCGCATCGACGGCACCCCGACCAAGGGCGCCTACAGCCGCGAGTACGTCCTGCGCGAGAAATTCGCCTTCCACCTGCCTGACGCACTCGACCCGGCCGCCGCGGCACCGCTCATGTGCGCCGGTGCGAGTGTCTGGGAGCCGCTGCGCGCCGCCGGTGCCGGACCGGGCAGCCGCGTAGCTGTCGCCGGCCTCGGTGGGCTGGGTCACCTCGCGGTCAAGCTCGCGACCGCGCTGGGAGCCGAGGTCACCGTCCTGAGCCGCAGCACGGCCAAAGAACAGGACGCTCGGAAGCTCGGGGCGAGCGGACTGCTCGTGACCACCGACGAGGCCCAGGTCGCCGCCGCCCGGGGCCGGTTCGATTTCATCATCGACACCATCGCGGCCGACCATGAGCTCTCACCACTGCTCAGCATGCTGGACCTCGACGGGACCCTGTGCGTCCTCGGAAACCCCCTGCTGACCGGGCCGAAGCTCTGGGAGCTGGGCGCCGGCCGAAAGAAGCTCACCTCATCCGGCACCGCGGGACTGCGCCGAACCGTGGAACTGCTCGAGTTCTGCGCCGAGCATGGCATCACGGCTGATGTCGAAACCCTCCCCTCAAGCGAGATCGAAACCGCCCTGAACCGCCTTGCGGCCGGCGACGTTCGGTACCGGCTCGTCCTGGACCTGTCCGACCTCGACAGGTAGGCGAACCTGTCGCAGGGTGTGTCGGTCGAGGGCGTCTCGGTCAGGTCTGCCTCTACGGTGTCGCCGTTTGGGGCGATCCGTCGGGTCTTGGGTACCGGCGGTTCGGTGCGGCCTGCGAGGGTGTTCGCGATCAGTGCGGCGATGGCATCACACGCCTGGACGAGGAGGGCGATCCAGTTGGCCGTCTTCTCGTCGTAGGCACCGATGATCCGTACGAGGCGGTCGACGGCCTCGTCTACGGCCGGCGTGATCGTGGTGTGTGGGTGCCGCTCGGTGTGATGGGTGTATGTGTCGATAGGCGGACGAGCCCTGGGGTGCGGTGGCTGGTGTCCGGGTCTTCACAGGCCCGAGGCTCGTAGGACGTGCTGGATCTCGGGGTCGCTGGCGGTGACGACGAGGCGGCATCGGGCCGTCCATGAGCGTCGTTGGGCCACGTCGATCAGGTGTGGCAGGTCGGCGTCGTCGGCGATGGCGTGCACGGCCTCGAGGTCCAGTACCACCACGTCGGTCGCGAGTTCGAACGCTTCCAGCAGCCGTTCTCGGGCAGCGATCGCGGAACCGCTGGTCAGTGCACCGTGGACCGTGACCCGGGCGGATCCGTCCGCGGCTTCGAGGCTGACCCATGAAGCCGCGCCGTTGGGGCCATCACCGGTTCCATCCGTCGACAACTGTCTGTGCCCTCCGGTCGCAGCGGCTGAGACTCACCTTCGACCCGGCCGAGTCATGCCGATTCCACGATCATAGATCGGCCGCCTTACCCGGAAGCTCTTCCGCCTCCGGGGTGTCCTGACGGGTTTGGGACTCGTCGCCTGTTGCCTCGCGGCGTACGAGGAACGCGAGCATCAGGTCGCCCTTGGACGGGAACTGCCGGTAGAAGGTCGCTTTTGCGACGCCGGACTTCGCGATCACCTCGTCGATGCGGCTGGGCGCTACTGAGCGAGTGATCGCCGGAAGGTGATCGCTGCCACGTCACGACGGAGGCTGCCCGGTACGCGATGAATGCGTACGGTTATGAACGGGTGGACGATGGGACTTGTCCGGTGCTGAGCGAGAGGGGCGCGTGTGTCCGAGGAGTCCATTGCGGAGGTCTTCGCTCGGCTGGCTGTTGAGTTGCACGATGTGGATGGTTTGGAAGAAACCATCGAGGCGGTCGTGGAGTTCGCGTGCCAGGCTGTTGGGTGTGACCATGCCGCGGCCGCTCTGATCGGCACCGACGGGCACGCCGAAGTACTGGCGATGACGAATCCGAAGCTTTCTGAGCTGTTTCGGGTGCAGTTCGAGAGTGGGGAAGGCCCGGTAATGACGGCGATCCGGACGGGCGAGGCGGTGTCGATTCCGCAGGTAGATGCGGAGACCCGCTGGTCTCCGAGCTGGATGAAGCAGATCGCGGCCCTGGGGATTCAGAGCGCGCTGCATCTGCCGCTACTCGTCAGCGGGCGTCCTGGCGCGGTGCTGAGCTTTTACCGCGAGGAGTCGGGCGGATTCGACGAGGGAGACATCGCGGTGGCGCACATCCTCGCTCGGCACGCCACCGTCGCTGTCGGTACCGCGTTGCGGGACGAAAACCTGTCCCGGGCGGTCGATGCGCGCAAGCTGATCGGGCAGGCGATGGGCATTCTGATGGAGCGGTACGGCCTCGACGGCGATCGCGCGTTCGAAGTGCTCAAGCGATATTCCCAGGACAACAACCGGAAGCTGCGGGATGTCGCGCAGGAGCTGATCGACACCCGCAGGCTGCCGGGCTCAAGAGTCCTCGACCAATGACCGCCATCGTCGCGGTCGCCGAGCGACGGGGCCGGAGACGGGGGCCGAGTGGGTCGGTCAGATCGCGGCGTTGGCGGTGACGTCCAGGCCTCGGGTTGCCACTATCTGGGCCCGCCCGTCGGCCAAGCGGTAGCGAAGGCCGACCACCGCGGCTTGCCCGGCAGCGACGCGTTCGGCGAGTACCTTTGAGCGGTCCAGGAGTAGGTCGACGGTGTGTTTGACGTGCTCGACGAGGATGTCGTCCGGCTCGACATGGCCGGCGGCGCGGGCCGCGAGGACGCTCGGCGTCACCCGCTCGACAACGTCGCGTACGTATCCGGAGGGCGGTAGCCCGTGCTCCACCGCGGAGCAGGCGGCCGCGACGGCGCCGCATGAGTCGTGGCCGAGGACAATCACCAGTGGGCAGTTCAGCAGGTCTACGCCGTACTCGATGCTGCCGAGTACCTCGGAGCCGATGACCTGGCCGGCGGTGCGTACGACGAACAGGTCGCCCAGTCCGCGATCGAAGATGATCTCAGCTGCCAGCCGCGAGTCGGAGCACCCGAACAGGACAGCGAATGGATGCTGGACAGGTGCGATCTCCGCGCGCCGGCTCGCGTCCTGGTTGGGGTGTTCGGGCGTACCTGTCACGAATCGCCGGTTGCCCGTCAGCAGCAGCTCGAATGCTTCTTGTGGGGTTGGACTGTCGATCTCGGCCATGGCCGCAGTTTAAGCGGGTCAGGAATCCCGGAAGTCGATCTGCCGGTCGACGACCTGCTCCGCGATCTCGTTCAGGGTCGCGTCCTGCGCGAAGGCGTGGGCGCGCAGCATCGCGAGTGCGTCCTCGACCGAGGCGCCCAGCTGTACGGCCGTCATGCCGGTCGCCTGGTACAGCGCCGACCGATCGTCGAGGGGGAGGTCCGAGGCGTCGCGCAGCAGGACGGCGCCGACCGTGTCGGCCATGAACTGCACTACGTCACCGCCTTCGCGCAGCTCGCCATAGGCGTACACGCTGTAAACGCCGAACGGGCGACCGGCGGGGTGCATCGGAAAGCAGTGCAGTCTGATCGGACCTGTGGCTGCGATCGCTGACCTGGTGAACTCGGGCCACCGCCGACCGAGGTCATCGGTGAGGTCGGCGATCACCGGCTCGTCCCATCGGTACGCGTCCCAGGCCGGGCCTTCGCCGAGCACGTCCTGCAGGCTTTCCAACCGGGCAGCGACCTCATCGGTGCTGACCACGGTCATCCGGCGGCCGGGGTCGTCGGTGCTGACGTTGATCGAACTGCCCTGACCCCCGACCAGTTCTTCACTGGCCGCACAGACACGGTCGGCGAACCGCGGAGAGCCCTGACTGGCGGCGACGAGTTTCCCGAGCCGCCTCAGTACCGCCGCGCGATCCACGTCGGCTCCCTCCATCAAGGCTGAAGCACCACGCTGCGACCGGTGCCCACACCGGCCCGCCGTACACCCGAAGGATCCCGAAGGACAGGATGCGAAGGAACTTGCCTGTGGAGCCGCACGACCTTCTTACGGCCGCCGGTGTAGGTGCTTACGCGATGTCGTACGTGTCGAGTTGGTGTTCGACGAGGTGGAGGCCGGATTGGCCGGGGAGGGTGTCGATCTTGGCGTCGATTCGCTGGGCTGCGGTGCGGCCGTCGGGGCCGCCGAAGAGGTAGGTGAGCAGGTGGCGTACGTCGTCCTCGGGCATGACTGTGGAGCCGACGATGCCCCACTTGTGCTGGAGTGCGAAGCGGGTGATGTGCTGGGCGCGGGTGCTGTGTTCGAGTCGTTGTCTGGCTTGGCTGTTGTAGAAGGCGATGTGACGGGTTTCCTGTTTGGCGATCCGGTGCAGGAGCTCGGTGAGCAATGGATGCTGTTCGACGGCGACGAAGCGCGAGTAGCCGGCGTGCGTACACCATTCGTTGATGGCGCCCCAGGCCATGTGGGTGGCGACGAAGTCGGGGCCGATCGCGTTGGCCAGCAGGGATTGGACGATCGGTGAGACGCGGTCGCGCCAGCCGAGGCGTTTGCGCATCGCCCGGGTGTGCTCGGGTCCGGTCGGGATGTCGTGGAGCTCGAGTACCTGGTCGAGTACTTCGCCGTGCCAGTACTCCTCGTAGTTCCACATCGTCAGGAATGTCGTGATCTCTGGATCTGTGTGCGACGGCGTCACCAGGAGGTCGCGCAGGTAGCAGACCGTGTGCGTCTCGACGTCGCTCATGTAGCGAAGGCAGCTGAGTGCGCCGTCCGACAGCCGATCGTGACGGAAGGCGTCCAGGTCGAGGTCGTCCCACTGGAGCCGTTGCGCCGTGGTCGCGTACGTCGCTACATCGAAGCTCATACTCGGTATTCGGCGCCGATGTCCCGAAGGATGGGTTGCGAAGAGGGTCTGTAGGCCGAGGGTGGCGTCTACGTGGGCTCCGCAGAGGTTGTTGCCGCCATCACCTATTAGTACCCATCCGTGGTGCGGATGGCTCCGAAGAATCAACGAGGCAGCGGAACCCTGGCGGATCGGTCAGGTGTCCGTTGCTCGGCAGAGGCGGATGCGCGACGCCGTACACGTCAACGAAGGGAACACCATGTACCACAGCGGTCTGAACATCGTGATCGGCCTGTACGTCGAGATCAGCTCCCGCTGGAGCGGCGGCCACGGCGGCTGGCACCACGGCCTGCTCGGCATCTTCAACTGATCGACTGAACCGTCCTGAGTGAGCGGGGCGGGATGTGCCGCACGGCGCACCCGCCCCGCAGCCGTTCCCGCGCGAAGGCGATTCGCCAGGCACGCGACGGCTCTTCCGATTCGCGCTGTCCGGCTGGAAAGTCCAGGCCGAGCTGCCGAACCCGGTGAACTTCGACGCCGCGACCGAGTTGGTGACGCCCGCACATCTTCGCGAAGAGTTCGCGTGCGGTCCGGACGTCGAGCGGCATCTGGAGCTAGCCCGCCCGTTCGCCGATGCCAGCTACGACCACTTGGCCCTGATCAACGCCGGCCCCGACCCCGACGGATTCTTCGACTTCTTTGCCAAGGAACTGGGCCCGGCATTGCGTGACCTGTGACCCTGCATACGCGCGTACGCCGTGGGCACCGACGCGGGACGATCGAGTTGGGAGGAGCCGATGGCGGCGCGTGAGGTGTACGAGTACGGCCGGTCCTGTGCGGTATTCACGGCAGGTCGGGAGCACGACACCATCGAGCGCGGGTGATCCGGGATGCGTACCTATCGCTGGATCTGGGGCGCGGTCGCCGGTGGACTCTTCCTGCCATCGTTGGCGGCCGCGGTGCTGGAGCTGTCGGTCGCGGTTTGGGCGATTCTTGCCTTCGCGGCCGTACCGTTCGGACTGATGCTGGTCGTCGCGACCGACGGGGCAACTTCCGAAAGCCCGCGAGCTCGTCGCCTGCGTGTGCTGAAGTTGACGGCTACCGGCTATCTGGTGACGGTCGCGACGATCGTCCTGATCGGGTTGCTCGGGTCTGGCGCTCTCGTCCTGGTCGGTCTCGTGCTCGCGACCTCGCCGCCGGCGATTCACTGGTACCTGGCCCGCTTCGGGCGCGTACGCCCACAGCTGGCAGCGGTCAGTACGCAAGAGCTGTGCCAGCAGTGGTCGGACAGCTATGAGCAGCTGGCCCGCGCGTCGACGAGCAACGCGCGCCTCCGGGTAGTGATGGCGCGGCAGCACTGTCTGGACGAACTGGAGCGCCGCGACCCGAACGGCTTGCAAGCCTGGCTGGCCTCATCCGCCAGCGCGGGCAGCGACCCGCACCGCTTCCTGACCGACCGCGAATAGGACCTCAAGATTCGCTGGTACGCCTTCGCGGCGAGATCTCCTACCCGCGGAGAGGAAACGCGCGGATGACGACCGCGGTTGCCGTGGTTTGAGGCGATGGCTGGGTGCCGGTGAAGTCGCGGAGTACGCGGCGCAGGCGGGCGCGGAGTTCTGTCAGCTGGCCTTCGGTCAAGGCGAGCACCTCGCTGAAGGCGAAGTCCTCGCCGTCGGAATGCCGTTCAGCCAGCCAGGTGGCGTACGCGACGTCCTCCAGTTCGCGGTTCAGGTTCGCCTGGGTGGCCGCAACTCGCCGCCAGGGCTTCGCCCGTCCGGGGGTCTCGGGGACGGGTTCGATCAGCCCGAACTCTTCGAGCCGTCGCAGGTGAAAGGAGCAGGTCCCGGTGCTCTCGCCGAGTTCTCGTGCCGCGAGGGTCGAGGTTGTCGTCCCGTCACGATCGATGAGGGTCAGTAGCGCGTTGCGCAGCGAGTGACCGTAGCCGGAGTCCCGCTTGCTGGAGGTCCCACGCTGGTCAGGCATGTTCAGAGCATAACCACCTACTTTGCAAAGTGATCTCTTTGCAAAGTAGGTTCTTTGCATGGCGACGTTCATCCAGGGCCGCTCGGTGCGGCGGCTGCCCGAACTGACCGACGAGGTCCTCCGCGGTTCACCGCGGCGGATCACCGAGTACGGCGAGGCGATCCTGCATCGTCCTTGCCGGACGGTGCGCGAGTTCGGGGCTGATCGGTGGGCCGCGCTCATCGACGACATGTTCGCCACGATGTGGATCGCCGAGGGCTGTGGACTGGCGGCGAATCAGGTCGATGTCGATGCGCGATTGTTCGTCTACGACCTCACCGATGAAAACGGGGACCGGCATCTGGGTCACGTGTTCAATCCGCGGATCGAGTCGCTGGCGGGCATTGTCGGTGATCAGAGCGGTGGCGAGGGGTGTCTGTCGGTGCCTGGTGCGACTGAGCAGGTCGCCCGCCCCGGGCGTGTGGTTCTCCGGGGCGTGGACCTTGAGGCGCGGCCGCTTCAGGTCGAGGCATCCGGGTACCTGGCTCGCTGCCTGGTTCATGAAACCCAGCACCTCGATGGGACCGTGTACGTCGATGGGCTCCCGCCGAGCGCAAGGGAGCGTGCGCTGTTGCAGTCGGCGTCGGCTCGCAACACTGTCTTCGCGCGACGGGAAGCTCGGCAACGCGAGCTCGGCAAGTAGCCGGCAGCGTTGGTGGTCGACGTTCTGCGTGGTCGCTGGGGCGGCTCCGCGGGTAGACAGCCCGGCGCGGGCTCGGGCGCGGCTGGGTGAGAACATTGGGATCCGTGACGGTAGATACCAGTGAGATCGTGCAGGCGGCCGGGGTGTTGCGCTCCGGTGAGCTGGTGGCCTTTCCGACCGAGACTGTTTACGGTTTGGGCGCGAATGCGGAGGACCCGGCGGCGGTCAAGCGCGTCTTTCAGGTGAAGGGCCGTCCGCCGTCGCACCCGCTGATCGTTCATCTGTCCGACGCCGCGCAGCTGGATCAGTGGGTTGACGCGGTACCAGCGTCCGCTCAGCAGCTCGCGGAGCGTCTCTGGCCGGGGCCGCTCACGCTCGTACTGCGGCGGAGCCGGCGGGTTCCGCTCGAAGCGACCGGTGGGTTGGAGACGGTGGCGGTGCGGGTGCCGGCGCATCCGGTCGCGCTGGCGATGCTGACGGAGTTCGGCGGTGGGGTGGTGGCACCTTCGGCGAACCGGTTCGGCGCGGTGAGCCCGACGACTGCGGATGACGTCCGGGCGGAGCTCGGTGACGCCGTCGATCTGGTACTGGACGGTGGTCGCTGTGACGTCGGCGTCGAGTCGACGATCGTGGATGCCAGTACTGAGGAGTTGACGATCCTCCGGCCGGGCGGGGTGACGCGTGAAGCCATCGAGGCTGTGTTGGGTCGCGCGGTACCGGTCCCGTCGACAAGCGATGTCCGCGTACCGGGCCAGCATCCGTCGCACTATGCGCCGCGAGCACGGGTCGTACTGGTCGACCCCGAGAAGGTTGTCGCCGAGGCCGAGCTCGCCCAGGAGTTGGGGCACCGGGTCGGCGTACTCCTTCCAGCCGCCTTGGCCGGTACGACGGTGAAGGCGCAGGCTGTTGTTCCGGTGCCGGACTCGATGGAGGCGTACGCACGCGGGCTGTTCGGCTATCTTCGCGAGTTCGACAAGCAAGGATGCGATCTTGTGGTGGCGTCCTTGCCTGCGGAGGAAGGGCTGGGTCTCGCGATCGCCAACCGGCTGCGTCGGGCAGCCGGTCCACGCATGGAGGATCACCCCAGCAACTGATCCTCCCTTTACCTACTGGTCGAGTTTGCGTGCCGACCCGCACTCGGCCGCCGTCGGTTGGCCGCAGGTGCAGGGGCGGAGGCCGTCCATGAGGAGGTTCAGCAGGCGGGTTGCCATTGCTTCGTGCTGGGGCGAATTGGCGACAGTGAAGATGCCGATCAGGGCGGCGGCGATGTCTTCGGCGGAGACGTCGGTGCGGAGCTGGCCGCTCGTACGGCCGGCCTCGAGGAGGTCGTCGATGGCGCCGAGCAACTCGGTCCTGGTGTGGGCGTGGGCGATCTCGCCTGACTCGATCATGGCGAGCAGTGTGTTGAGCATCCCGTTCTTGGTCGCGATCCAGGCACCGAACAGGTCCATCCAGCGGCGCAGGGCGGCGGGCGGGTCGAGCTCTGCGAGTAGCTCACAGGTGCCGGCGGTGAGTCGCGAGACCTGGTCCTGGTAGACCGCGTCGACGAGTGACTCGCGGGTGGGGAAGTGCCGGTAGAGAGTGGCGATGCCGACGCCGGCTTCGTTGGCGATCGCGCGCATCGACGGTTCGGTCTCGGCTGCGGCGAACATGCGCGTGGCCACGGCCAGGAGTTGTTCGCGGTTACGCGTCGCGTCCGCCCTCGGCCGGCGCCGTTCTGCGGCAGTCAAAACGGATCACGCTCCACTTATGCTAGATTGGGTGTCGAAACGGAGCATAATCCGTTTAACCTGGCGAGCCGCGACCGGAGACGTACGCGTATGAATGAACCGAGCATGACCACGCCGGAAACCACCGGGCGGGCGGTGCAGTTCGAGGTGTTCGGCGGGCCGGAAGTCTTGCGGGTCCGCGACGTTCCCGTGCCCCAGGCCGGTCCGGGGCAGCTCCGCGTACGGGTCGCCGCGGCCGGCCTGAACCCGATGGACTGGTTCATGACCACTGACGCGGAGACCGCCGCGCGATTCGGCTTGAGCCTGCCGTGTGGGTTCGGCACGGACTATTCGGGAGTCGTGGATCAGGTCGGCGAGGGCGTGAGCGCGTACGCGGTCGGTGATCGGGTGTTCGGAGGGGTGCTGTCTCGTGCGGTCGCCGACTATGTGGTCGTGGACGAGGCGGGAACTATCGCGGTCGGCGGCGAAGCGCACCGTACGCCGTCCGGTGTTGACGACCGAACCGCCGCCACTCTTGCCATTGCGGGGCGTACGGCGGCCGCTGCTGTGGCCGTGGTCAAACCAGGTCCGGGTGACACGGTGCTCGTCGGTGGCGACCGCGTACGTGAGCTGGCTCCCGCCGGTGTCACTGCGGTCATGGACCTGCACGGGACAGACACGGCGCAGACAGCTCGCGAACTCGGCGTACCCGACGAACGCATCACCACCATCGCCGCCCAGGTCGACGGAATCACGCCGGCGAATGGTGCCAACGCACCGTACGCCGCGCTCGACGAAATCGCCGGCCTGGTTGCCGCAGGCAAGCTCCGGGTGCCGATCGCGGCCGGCTACCCGGTCGACCAGATCCGCACCGCCGTCGAGCTCCAGGCCGGCCGGCACGTACAGGGCAAGATCGTCATCGACCTCTGACGAAGTTCAGGGGCACCGCAGGGCTGAGAGGCAGCTGCGCACCTCCGCTCAGACCTCCTCCGCTGGTCTGGCTCAACTGTGCCGCACGGCCTTCCTGCTTGGCGCGGCGCCTCAATCGGAGCTTTCGTGGTCTTCCAGGCCGACTGCTTTGCGTAGTTCGCGGGTCGCGTCGCCCAGGCCGTCGGAGCCGCCACCGCTGTGCTCCATCAGGGCGGCCAGACCGCCCGCGACAGCGTTGAGTTTGTCCTGTACCGCTTCGTCGGCGCGGGTCTGGGAGTTCTGTAACAACGCCACCAGCAAGAACGTCACGATCGTGGTGGCGGTGTTGATGATCAGCTGCCAGGTGTCGACGGACTTGATCACAAAGTACGACGGCACCCAGACCAGTACGAGCAGCACGCACAACGCGAAGAACCACGCACGGGAGGCGAACCGTGACGCCACGGTCGCAAATTTGTCGAAGAAGCCGAGATCGGACGTCGAGACATCCGACGGCATGTGCGCGGACTGCTCCGCACCGGCAACTGTGTTCGCCACGACAACCTCCGAAGAACCTGCCCTGACCAGCCGCAGGGATTGCCCCGCCGGTGCCCCGCAATCCCGCTTTCATGCCCGAATTCCGAACACAGCGCCCCAGGCAACATGACGAGCGCCCCTGCTATCGACGTGGTGCGATCTCCAGTTCGAGCGCGGTCTCAATCGCCCGGAGTGAGGCCTGTCCGGCCGGTGGCCGAAGTGTGGGGTTTGCGCAGCGTTCAATGTCACCTGGGGTTCGATCGGATCGCTGGCGTTAAGTGATCGGTCTCGGGGTGGTGGTTGTCGCGGTGGTGGAGGTCGTGTTCGGCTCGGTAGGCGAGGTAGGGCGCGGTGGCGTGGAGGTAGGCCAGCCAGGCGAACGTGAGGGAGAGCAGGTAGGTCGTGGGTGCTGTCGGCAGGATGAACGGGGTGAGTGCGGCGGCGGTGAGGCAGCTGAGGGCGAGGACGACCTCGGTTTTGGCGCTGGTCAGTGCTCGTCGCAGGCTCGGTTGCTGGCGGAACTTGTCGGTCCGCTGGAACGACGTGCGGCGGCCGAGTACGACGTCCAGACCGGCACCGGCCATGGTTGGGCGGACGGCGAGCAAGGCGACCAGGCCACCGAGGGTGGTTCGGTTGTCGAGGCCGACGACTGTGCGATAGATCGTCCAGCGCATCAACCGTCGGGCGAACAGCATCGCGAGGACGCCGATCAGCGCGGACGGAACCACCGGCGGTACGGTGCCCGAGACCGCCATCGCGACGAGCAGTGCGCCGCTGATCGGCAGCGCCAGTACGCCCGCTCCGGTGGTCAGGATGACCAGGTCGTAGTTGCCGTGGCGCCAGCGTTGCGCCGCGGTCAGCTTGGACGGACGCCGCCAGGGTCCGGGGACGAACAGCCGCCAGTGCCGTTTGAACTCCTGACCGGGACCGTACGTCCAGCGGTAGCGCTGCTTCTTGAGTTCCTCGAAGGTCTCCGGGATGAGGCCCCGCCCGTACACCGTGGTGAGGAACTTCGACTGCCAACCGGCGGCGTGGACTCTGATGGCGAACTCGGAATCCTCCGTCATGCACCACTCGGCCCACCCGCCGGCCTCGTCCAGAGCTGTCAGCCGGATCAGGGACATCGTGCCCACGGTGATACCGGCGCCATGCTCGTTGCGCGACACCATCTCGGTTGCTTGTGCCCACTGGTACGCCGCATTGGCCATCCGTTGATAGCCGGAGTGCTCGAAGTCGCGGTAGGCGTGCGGACACTGGACGAACCCGAGCGAGGGGTCCTCGAAGAGGCCGACCGTGTCGCGCAGCCAGCGTGCGGTCACCTGGTAGTCGGCGTCCACGAGCGCGACCAGTTCGGTGCGCGGGTCCAGTAGTCGCCGGGACCAGTTGAGGGCGCCGGCTTTCGCGCCGGTGATCCCCTCGACATGGACGAAGCGGAAGCGTGATCCGAGCGCGCGGCAGTGCTGCTCCACCGGCTCCCACAGCGCCGGATCGCTGGTGTTGTTGTCGATCACCAGCACCTCGTACGCCGGATAGTCCAACTGTGCGAGGTGGTCGAGGGTCGCCTTGACGATCTCCGGAGGCTCGGAGTGGATGGGGACCTGCACGGTCACGAACGGCGCGTTCGCGGGCGGTATCCAGGAGGTCAGTGGCTCGGTCGACACTCGCCAGCGACGCCGGATGAGTGGATCCCATCCCTCGTACTGCTGGACAAGGGCCGGCACGGTCCGGATCACACTGAGTACGACGACGACCCACAGTAGTACGACGGTGACCGCGTTTCCGGTGAAGCCCGCGAGCGCGATCAGGACCCGTACGGTGCCGAGCCCGACCAAGCCCAGCAGGCTCGCCCAGAGCACCACGCCCGCGGGGGAGTAGTCACCCCAGAGCAGGCCGCCGGCCCGGGCGAACACTCGCGCCGACAGCACAACCGCCGCAACCACATGCACGGCTGCCAGGATGCAGATACAGACATCGATCACCACCATGGGATCCGCCACCTCCGCCGCGCACCGTAGTCACCGCAAAGCTCACCGCGTGACCTTTCGACCAGGGTCAAATCAGTCAGCCGGATGAGATCGCGGGTCGCGTCGCCGCCTGGGCGCAGACGTCGGGCTCGAACGTGCACGACCTGCCGCTGTCGGAAGGGCGGGGCGAATGAAGCGCTGGGTACGAGGTGCTACGTGTCGTAGCCGAGTCCGTCCCAGGGTTCGTAGTAGGCGATGAAGTCGCCGGGCTCGATGTGGATGGAGTACTCGCCCTCGTACTGGCTGACCTCCCAGCCGAAGGTGATGTTGTCGATCTCCTTGGTGAAGGGTTCGACATCGATCGGTTCCAGGACGTACTTGCCGAGCTCGGCCAGCCGGGCAGCTACGAGTTTGTCCGCGTTGGCTGAAGCTGCTTGACCTGGGGGAAGCCCGGCGGGGCGAGTGACCTTGTCGACCTTCACTTCGTCGAAGGTGCCGTCGGCCTTCCACAGGAACAGCCCGACGTAGGACGAGTCTCGACTGAACAGTTCGTCGCTCAGGAAGAACTTGCGTCCGTCCGCGGCGGTTCCGGCGTACGGTACGTGATAGTCGTCAGGCACGATCCTGAAACGCGTGGGCGCCTGGTCCATTGCATCTCCTTCATCCGGGTCCGCCCGCGTCGAGGCGCACGCGGTCAGTACGAAGAACAGCGCGGTCATGCACAGCGTCCAGGACGCAGTACGAACCGACCCACGCGAGTTCGTCACCGGGTTCCTTCGCTCAGCCAGTTGCCGACGATCGGTTCTCGGTCGTTGCCGTGACGTCGTACCGGACCCAGCCGGTGGTGATCTGGTTGAAGAGTTTGGATCGTCGTCGGCCTCGCGCCCGATACTGCCCGTCACCAACAAAGCATCGATGTCCTCGTCGTCAGCGAGCGCGCGCTGGACCACGTCGATCAGTTCACTCTGCGCCAAGCCTGGCACTGCTTCACCGGACCCTTCACCTGTTGGCTGGCATCCACCAGTGCCGCAACGCTCTCCCGAGGTCGCCCAGCCTAGTTCGGCTTGACGGGCTGCGTATGTTGGTTGCCGGTCGACTGACAACTGAGGAGGTCTCGGTGACCGTTCGCAGCGACGACTCTGGCGCGGGATGTGCACCCGGGGTGGAGATTCAGGTTGTCACGGCTGATCGCTGGAACGACCTGGTCAAACTGTTCGAGCGCAAAGGCCGTCGCCGTGGCGCCGCGGGCGGATCACGGCAGGCTTGAACGGTCTCGGCAGTACGGGCCAACTCCGGGCGACCGGGACATTTTCGCGGTCACCTGTTTCTACGTCGATCGTGATGTCCGGGGAACTGGAGTAGCCAGCGCGTTGCTGGACGCCGCGATCGACCACGCGCGAGAGCAGGGCGCCGCCGCTCTGGACGCGTTCCCGAAGACGAGTCTCGCACCGCATGCCCAAGCCAGTCGCAGGGCCGAAGAGAACGACAGCTGGATGGGGCGCCGTGCCTCGTACGAGACGCGTGGATTCCTCGCCGTCCGCGACGCCGGTGCGAGAACCGTCATGCGCCTGACATTCGACTGACCAGTTGAGTGAAAGGCCGGCGGAGTTAGCGGTCGGAAGGGTGGCGGCGGCGTTGGGTGATGTCGGTCAGGGCGGGGGGATCGGGCGCCCAGACGGCCTGGTAGAGGTCGGTGCCTGGGGGCACTATCTCGTCGATGCGGTCGAGGGTGCTGTCGTCGAGGGTCAGGTCGGCGGCCTTGAGCAGGCCCGTCAGCTGGTCCATCGTGCGTGGGCCGGAGATGACGGAGGTGACGGCCGGGTGGCTGGTGACGAAGGCGAGCGCGAGCTCGGGCAACGTGACGTCGAGGTCGTCGGCCACCTTGATCAGTTGCTCGACCGCGTCGTACTTCGCGGCGTTCCCCGGCAGCGACGGGTCGAAGCGCGCCGGAAAGAGCGCGGCCCGGCCGGTACTGAGATCGACCGGCTGGTCCTTGCGGATTTTGCCGGACAGGAACCCGAAGGCCAGCGGGCTGTACGTCAGGACGCCCATCCCGAGCCGGTGGCAGACCGGCAGGATGGTGCGTTCGATCCCGCGGGCGATCATCGAGTACACCGGTTGGTTGGTGCGGAACCGGCCGTAGCCGCGGCGCTCCGACACGTGGTACGCCTCGACCAGTTCCTCCGCCGGGAAGGCCGAGCACCCGAAGGCGCGGATCTTTCCGGCGGAGACGAGATCGCTCAGTACCCACAGCGTTTCTTCGAGGTCCGTGGTGTGGTCCGGCCGGTGCACTTGGTACAGATCGATCCAGTCGGTGTCCAGCCGCCGCAGGCTGTCCTCGACCGCGCGGGTGATCCAGCGCCGCGAGTTGCCGCGCCGGTTCCGGACGTTGCCGTCGTCCAGCGGGAAGTGGCCCTTGGTCGCGAGGATGACGTCGTCTCGCCGTCCCTTCAGCGCCGCCCCGACGATCTCCTCGGACTCACCGGCGGAGTACATGTCGGCGGTGTCGACGAAGTTGATCCCGGCGTCCAGGGCGGCGTGGATGATCCGGATGCTGTCCTCGTGGTCGGCGTTGCCCGCGCTGCCGAACATCATCGTCCCGAGGCAGTGCGAGCTGACCTCCATCCCGGTCCCGCCCAGCGTGCGATAGCGCATGAAGTCTCCTGGTCTCGGTGGTACTGCGTGCCAGTCCGGACTGTAGAAGCTAGAGCGCTGTCTAGGTCAAGCGTCCCTGGAGCGGAAGGCCAGGATTGCGAGCGCCGTGAGGCCGGCCGCCCAGACCGCAAGTGTCATCCAGTTCGTACTGTCCGGGAGGTACTTTGCGGCCGATGTACGGCCCTGCAGCAGCGGACCGATGATGAAGTAGTACGCGAGCAGGCCGACCAATGCCGGAACCGTCCGCCGGATCAGGGTGCCTGTCGCGTGCGCGATGACGGTCGTGATGGTCAGGTAGCCGATCGCTCTCGCGTCCGCGGTTCCGTCGATGAGAGCAGTGACGGCAACTGTCGTACCGGCGACGGGGAGCGTGATGACCAGAAGTGCGATCACCTTGGCGCCGTACGCGGTGATCCTTCGAGGTACGGCGGTCAGCGTCGTACGGATCTGACCGCCTTGGTACTCCGAGGTGATCGGAAGCAGACCGAGTACGACAAACCCGGCCGCTACTGGACCGGACAGCGCATCGCCACCGTCCTGGCCGGCGTTGACGAGAGCGATGGTGAGCAGTGCGGTGAGCGCCCAGATTCCCGCGATGGTGTACGCGATCGCCGGCAGCGTGCACAGCTTCAAAAGCTCGGCCCGGAGCGCGTCCGCCGACACCTTGGCGTCGCTGCGCGGTGTCACGCGTCGCGCCGGGTGAACACAGTGACGCCGATCCCGGCAACCAGTACGACCCACAGCCCCATCACCAGGCCGCCGGTCACCGGAGCGATCTCGAAAGAGGTACGCAGATCGCGCAGGAACATCCGCATCCCGGCCAGGTCCGGCAGGTAGTTCGCCCAGCGTGTGACCTTGGACAGCAGGAAGCTGACCGAGACGACGGACGCGTTCACGATGAAGAACGTGAGCGGGATGATCCCGCTGCGGGTGACCAGCGTGATGCTTGCGGCGAGTAGGGCGGTCAGGATCCAGTACGCGATGACGCCGCCTACTCGCGGGAGCTCCGCCGTACTGATCGTGGTTCCGGTGAGGGAGCTTGTGGTCAGGGCGATGGCCGAGCTGACGAGTGCGAGCAGGCCGACTGTCATGGCCAATGCGGCCGCCTTCGCCAGCAGGAGCCGGGACCGCGACGCCGCCACGGTCAGGCTGGTGGTGAGCTGCCGCCCGCCGCCGGACTCGGAGCCTTCCGCGAAGTATTCGCTGCTGACCGCGACCACCCCGAGTACGACTGCCCCGATGACTCCGGCGGCCAGGTCCTGGAATCCGGCGTCCACACCTCTGGGCACGTCACTGCGGGCGTTGAGGGCAGCCACTCCGGCGGGCAGGATCAGGGCGAGCGCGGACGCGATCCAGGCGGCCGGAAGCGTCGCGAGCTTGAGCAGTTCGGCGTGGATCAGCTTCACCGCAGACCTCCTTGCGGCGCGCCGGTGAGGTCGAAGTACGCGTTCTCGATGGTGCCGTGCTTGCCGACGACCTCCGGTAATGTGCCCTGGGCAACTATTTTGCCTTGGTGGATGACCACGACGTCATCGACGGTTTCGGCGACCTCGCCCAGGAAGTGGCTGGACAGCAGCACCGTACGGCCGGTGGCGGCGCGATCGCGCAGGAAGGTCCGGATCCAGCGGATGCCCTCGGGGTCCAGGCCGTTCACCGGCTCGTCGAGGATCAGGATCTCCGGGTCGCCCAATAGCGCGGCGGCGAGTCCGAGCCGGCGGCTCATGCCGAGCGAGTAGCTCCGTACGCGGCGGCGGGCGTCGTTGGTGAGTCCGACGACTTCGAGCACCTCCGTGACCCGGGACGGGGGCAGCCCGCCGGCCGCGGCGATCCAGCGCAGGTGCCCGCGCGCGGTCCGGGACCGATGCGCTCCAGAACCGTCGAGGAGCGCGCCGACCTTTGTCAGTGGATCCTTCAGCTGGCCGAACGGTACGCCGTCGACGAGCGCCGTACCCGAGGTGGCCGAATCCAACCCGAGCAGGATCCGCAACGTCGAGGTCTTCCCCGCACCGTTCGGCCCAAGAAACGCCGTCACCCGCCCCGGCCGCGCCTCAAAACTGAGACCGGACAATATCTCCCGCGACCCGCGCCGCTTACAGAGCTCATGAATCGAAAGCATCCCCCAACCCAACCCGACCCCACCCCAAACCACATCACCCCCAGGTCCGTCATCCCAGAGTCCGACCAGGCGAGGTGCCCGCAGCGCTGGATGTTGTATGCGGCTGGAGAACCCGGCACAAGACGGGCGGATCTCCACTCGTGTTGTGGGTTCTCCACTCGTATAGCGGTGGAGAACCCACAACAGGAGTGGATATCCGTCCCAGGTGGCTTCTTCGCTGGCAGACGAGAGGGGGATCCGGGCAGGCGCCGACAGATACTCGCGCTCGCGACTACTCCGCACCCACTATCTGACCTTCCACCCACGGATCGGTCACAAGAGCCTGAAATACCCTCGTCCAGAAGGGCGTTGACTCTGTACGGTACGGGCCATGGCGCTGACGCGTGAAGGATTGCTCGAGGATCTGCTGCGCCTGTCGCGGGGCTGCCCGAGTCTTCTGTGGGAAGAGAAGCTTGTCGCGCATGCTCCCGAAGTCTCGGACTTCTACGTGACGGCCGATCACACCGAACCGATCATCGTGTCTGTCCGCGACGGATTCGACGATGTGCGGGTCATGGTTGATGGCTACGTCTTCGAGGACGTGCCGGCGTCCGACCTCTACGCCTTTCTCGCGGCTGTGCTCGACGGTGACTGGGAGGTCCACCCGAACCGAGGCTTCTGGAAGCCAAGCCGGATGGAGGTCCACCGAGGCGACCAGCGCTGGCTGTCCTGACCAAGGGCCATCCGCGCAGGTCAAGTAGTCGACTACTTTCTGTGATCTGGCGGTAACTTTTGTACAGTTAGACTGCTTTCGTTCGTTAATTGGTGACGCGAAGGAGAGTGTGAGTGAAGCGGATTGTGGTTGGGGCTGTGCTGGTTGCTGGGTTGGTTGGGGGGCAGGTTGCGGTTGTGGTGCCGGCTAGTGCTGGTACGACGGTGGTGCGGGCTGGGTGTTCCAAGCGGCAGGTGATTGCTGAAGAGAAGTTGAACATTCGGAAGACGGCCAGTGCGGGCTCCGACAGTCTTGGTGCCTTTCCGAAGGGGGCCCGGGCGGACTGTCTGGGGAACTTCGCGGGCGGGAATGTGACCGCCTGCGGGTCCACCGGCAACACGTGGACCCATATCAAGTACGGCACCAAGAGCGGGTACGTTCCGTTCAGCTGCGTGAAGTTCGTCGACCCGAGCTGACGACCGAGAGTGCCCCTGCCGATGCGGCGGCAGGGGCACTCCGGTGCTTAGGCGCGGCCGTGGCTGGCGCGGGTGCGGCGGGCCAGGGAGTCGACGCCAACTGCCAGCAGGAGTACGACGCCGGTGACGAGGAAGCGGTAGGACGAATCCAGGCTCAGCAGCGTCAGGCCGCTCGAGATCGACTGGATGACGAGCATTCCGAGCACGGCGGCGAACGCGGTCCCGCGCCCGCCGAAGAGCGAGGTACCGCCGATCACCGCGGCCGCGATCGCGTTCAGGTTGACGTCTCCGCCGCCGCTGGCCTGGTTGGCGGCCGCGAGCCGGGCCGCGCCGAGGATGCCGCCGAAGGCAGCCAGCGTGGTGCAGATCGTGAACGCCGAGACGTACATGAGCCGTACGTTGATGCCCGCCCGGCGCGCGGCTTCGACGTTGCCGCCGACCGCGTACATGGCCTTGCCCCACTTGGTCGACGACAGCGCGTAGTGCAGCGCCAGCGCGAGAGCGATGAACAGTACGAACATCCACCCGATGCCGCGCGTCCGGTTCAAGTACCAGACGACGAAACCCAGACCGGCCGCGAGTACGCAGCTTCGCACCACGAGGAAGCGAAGCGACTTGGCCGACAGGTTCGCCGCGCGCCGCTTGGCCGCGTGCCGAAACCCCACACCGAAGAGCGCACCCGCGGCAACGACCACGAGCAAGTACGACAGCCAGTCGGGTACGAACCACAGCTGGGCGAACTCCACGAGCCCGGAGTCGAAAGGCAGATTGACCGAACCGATCGCCCCGAGCGCTTTCAGCTGCAGCCCGAGGAAGGAAAGCAGCCCGGCCAGCGTGATCACAAAGGTGGGAATGCCGATCCGGTTGAAGATTTGCCCGTACAGCACACCGATTGCCGCGCCGGCTGCGAGCGAGAGCAAAACGGCCAGCCAAGCCGGCCAACCCTCTTTGACGAAAAGGATCGCGGTGATCGCGGCGCACAATCCGCTGATCGATCCGACGGAAAGATCGATCTGCCCGACGAGCAGTACGCACACGATGCCGAGGGCAATGACCCCGACCGGTACGCATTCCATCAGCAGATTCACCAGGTTCGTGCTGGACAGAAAGATCGGGTTCATGATCTGCAGTACCACGCAGATCACCAAGAGCCCGGCAATCACGGGAACCATTCCGAGCTCACCGGCCCGGACCCGGTCCAGGAAGGCGGTGGCCGCACCGCGCGCGCCGGAAGCGCGGCGGAGGCGCTCGTCGGTGAGATCGGTGGCGGTCACTGCCTTACTCCTTCAGTCGGTACGGCGCCGGCGCCGGTGATCGCGGCCACGAGCTGCTCCGAGGACGTACTGCGGGCATCGAAGACACCGTTGTTCCGCCCGAGCCGCAAGACCACGACCTGATCGGCGACAGCGCGTACATCGGCCATGTTGTGGCTGATCATGATCACGCCGTGACCGTTCTCCCGGAGCCTGTCGATCAGGCTCAGTACCTCGGCGGTCTGCGCGACACCGAGGGCCGCGGTCGGCTCATCCAAAATGATGATCTTCGGATCGCCCAACAGGCTTCGGGCGATCGCGACCGTCTGGCGCTGACCGCCCGACAGCGCCGCGACCGGCAGCCGGACGGCGGGGATCTTCGCGGACAGTTGCCGAAGCAGTTCCCAGGACCGGACCTCCATCGCGACGTCGTCGAGCCGGAACGGGCCGAGCTCCTGGCCGAGGAAGAGGTTCTCGATCACGTTCAGGTTCTCGCAGAGCGCAAGGTCCTGGAACACGGTCGCGATGCCGAGCTTGTGCGCCGCCGCCGGGCCCGGGATCGACACCTCACGGCCCTCGAAGACGATCGCGCCCGCGTCTGGAGCGTGTACGCCGGACAGCACCTTGACGAGAGTGGACTTGCCGGCCCCATTGTCACCGACGACGGCGACCACCTGGCCGGCATCGACAGCGAGGTCGACATCGGTCAGGGCCGCGACGGCACCGAAGTTCTTGCGGATGCCGCGCAGTTGCAGAGTCGTCATGAGTTCAGGCCCAGCTGCGTACACGCCGCCTTGTACTCGGCTGTGCAAACGTCACTGATCTTCACCGCGAAACCCGGCTCCTGCAGTACTTTCGCGATGTTGTCCCGGGTCACGACGGTCGGTGTGAAGAGCTCCGACGGAGTGTCGAAAAGGGTCGTCTTGCCCGCCGGTTTGTTGCCCTTGGCAAACTCATGGGCGACGGTCGCGGCCGCGTCGGCGACGATCTTGATCGGCTTCGAGATCGTGTTGTACTGGTCGCCGGAGATCACCCGCTGGAGGGCTGCCAGTTCGGCGTCGTTCCCAGTGACCGGCGGCACCTTGGCCCCGGCTGCCTTGAATGCGGCGATGGTTGCGCCGCCAGTGCCGTCGTTGGCCGCGACCACGCCCGCGATCTGGTTCGGGAAGCGAGTGATCTGGCCGCTGACCCATTCCTGGGCCTTGGGCGGTGTCCAGCCCGGTGTGTCGAACTCGGCCAGCAGCTTGAAGCCGCTCGGGTCGACCGCGCTGTGGATGCCCTTCTTGATCAGGCCGGCCGCGGCGTCGGTGGGGGAGCCGTTGACCTGCAGGATGCCGCCGGTGGCCTTGGTCGCCTTCAGGTGGTCGACCAGCGACTGAGCGATCAGCTGCCCGATCTTCTCGTTGTCGAACGAGATGTAGTAGTCGGCCTTCTTGTCGGGGATCGGCCGGTCGTACGCGATCACCGGGACGCCCTGGCCCTGGGCGGCCTGCACGATCGAGGCGGCCGCGGCGGAGTCGACCGGATCAATCACGATCGCCTTCACGCCCTGCGCGAGCATCGAGTTCGCCTGTTGCTGCTGCTTGGCGGGGTCGGCTGCCGCGTTCTGGTACAGCACCTGGCAGCCGGCGCACAGTTCCTTCATTTTCGCGGTGAACAGTGGCGCGTCGAACAGTTCGTACCGGGTGGAGGCGATGTCCGGCATCAAGAACGCGATCTTCGCATCCGTACCGCCGGCGGTTTTGGTACCCGAACCACACGCCGTCACGGTGGTCGAGAGCGCCAGCAGTCCCGCGGCAACCAGTACACCGTAACGCTTCATCCGCCCACGCCTCTCAGAGATTGCTGTTAAATTCACGACGAAGGCTGTTACAAAACCGCAGGTGTGCACGGACTGTCAAGGGTTGGCTGCGCTGAGCTTCGGCCGAACTTCCCGGAGCCGGGGCGTAAGGTCACAATCGGCGGTGTACGTCGCAGGCTCGATCCGGAGGTCGATGACCGTGGCTGACTTCGATCAGGTGTCCGCGCATCCCGGTGAACCGCATCGTGGCGGCCTGGCCGAAAGACTGAACTGGTTGCGGGCCGGGGTCCTGGGGGCCAACGATGGCATCGTTTCGACGGCGGGACTGGTGGTCGGTGTGGCCGGGGCGACCACCTCGGGGACTGCGATTCTGACCGCGGGTGTGGCGGGTCTGAGTGCTGGTGCGGTGTCTATGGCGCTGGGCGAGTACGTCTCCGTCAGCAGTCAGCGTGATACCGAGCGGTCGCTGCTGGCCAAGGAAGAGGCTGAACTGGCCGAGGCGCCTGCCGACGAGTTGGCGGAGCTGACTGCGATCTACGTGGCCAAGGGCCTGCGGCCGGAGACGGCGGAACTGGTAGCGGCGGAGCTGACTGAGCGGGATCCGTTGATGGCGCATGCCGAGGCGGAGTTGGGGATTCGTCCTGATGAGCTGACGAATCCGTGGCACGCGGCTGGTGCGTCCGCGCTCGCCTTCACGGTCGGGGCGTTGCTGCCGTTGATTGCGATCCTCATCCCGGGGCCTGGGATTCGCGTACCGATCACGTTCGCCGTCGTACTGCTCGCGCTCGCCGGCACCGGGGCGTTGAGCGCGCGGCTGGGCGAGTCACGCCCGGCGCCCGCGGTCGCCAGACTCGTCGTCGGCGGCGCCCTCGCCATGGCCGTCACGTACGCCCTCGGCCAACTCGTCGGCTCAGGCGCACTCTGAGCGGTCTTACGCGCTCAGCGGCGGTCGACGGCCGGGGCGCGGTGTTGTTCGACCTCGGTCAGGTATTCGCTCATCGCATCACGGTTGCGGATCAGTACGTCGATCCGGGCACTGAGCTTGTCGCGCTCGTCCGTCAGTACGGTCAGCATCTCCGGTGTCGCGTCCGGGAAATGGATCGATCGGGGTTTGTCCAGGCAGGGCAGGATCTGCTTGATGATCCGGGTCGGCAGCCCGGCCGCCAGTAGACCCTGGATCTGCTGGACGCGATCGACATACCGGTCGTCGTACTCCCGGTAGCCGTTCGCGCTCCGGTCCGGGACGATCAGCCCTTGCTCCTCGTAGTACCGCAGCAGCCGGCGCGATGCTCCGGTCAGCCGTGACAACTCACCGATGCGCACGCGGTCAGCCTAGTCGCGGATCGCGTACTTGACCATCACATCAATGTGAGGGTTTGAGGATCGTTGCCATGACCACCACAAGTTCGCGACCCGTCAGGCTGTCCTGGTCAGCATTGACGGCGTTGGCGACCGCTGTCTTCATCACCAGCCTGACCGAGACCCTGCCCGCCGGAGTCCTGCCGGAGATGTCCGCCACGCTGGGCGTCAGTTCGGGCGCCGCCGGTCAAGCAGTCACCGTGTACGCGGCCGGCACCGCCCTGACCGCCATCCCGCTGACGGCGATGACTGCCTCCGTTCGGCGCAAACCCCTGCTGCTCTTGGCGATGACGGCCTTCTTGATCGCCAACACTCTCACCGCTGCCGCACCGGGATACGCCGTGCTCCTGTTCGCCAGGTTCCTGGCCGGGGTCGCCGCCGGTCTCGCGTGGGCGATCCTTGCGGGCTACGCGCGGCGAATCGCCCCGGCCGGGCTGGAAGGGCGCGCGATCGCGATCGCGATGACGGGGATCCCGCTGGCGCTCTCCCTGGGCGTGCCGGCCGGCACGCTGCTCGGGCAACGCGTGGGCTGGCAAGCAGCATTCGCAGCCGTGTCGATACTCACGATCGCCGTCGTCATGTGGATCATCCGCTCGGTACCGCCCGTCGACCAACCATCCGTCGCCCGGCCGGCGCTCGACCGTCCAGCCGTCGAACGTCTACCCATCGAGCGGTCACCTATCGAGCGGCCGGGGATCGTGGGCGCCGGGAGATCGTCCGCGCGACAGACTCTGAAAGTGCCTGGCGTGGCAGCGATCCTGCTCGTGGTCGTGGCCTTCGTGCTGGGTCACACGATCATCTACGCATACATCGCGCCGTACCTGTGGCACGCCGGCCTCGGACCGTCCACCGACGCGGTACTGCTCGCATTCGGCCTCGCATGCCTGGTCAGCATCTGGTACGTGGGGCGGGGTATCGATCAGCACTTGCGGACGCTGGCGTTGACCGGGGCAGCACTCTTCACACTGTCCGTCGCGGTGATGGCCGCGACGCAGGCGCATCCGGTCGTCTGGATCGCCGCGGTTGTGTGGGGCCTGGGCTGGGGCGGTATGCCCACCTTGCTCCAGACCGCCGCCGGTCAGGCCGGCCTCCGCGGCGGACCGGCCGTCGCCGACACCGCCCAGGCGATCCTCGTCACCTTGTGGAATGCCGCGATGGCGCTCGGCGGAATCATCGGCGGCCTCATCCTCCAGGACCTCGGCGCGGCCACGGCGGCCACCGCAGCCGCGATCCTCGGAGCCATCAGCCTGCTCATCATCACCGCCACCCACCGCAACGCCTTCCCCACAACCCAGACAACACCATGAACCCGCACTTAGCCAGGCGCCGTACACCCGCCGCCCTTCGCCACGCGCCGCACGCCGTTCGCCCGCCGCACTTCGCCAGGCGCCGTATGTCCGCGGCCCTTCGCCAGGTGCCGTTCGCCTGGGGCCCTTCGCCAGGCGTTGTACGCCGCAGTGCTAACGCCGCCTGTGGATGTGTGCTTCGGACACGTGCTTTCGCCGGGAGTCGGTGGCAGTACACCTGAATGCGAAGCTAACATCGCGCCCGGCCGGCGCGGGCGGTCCGCGTCGTACGCCCGGGGCCCTTCGCCACGCGCCGTACGCCGCCGCCCTTCGCCAGGTGCCATTCGCCTGGGGCCCTTCGCCAGGCGTTGTACGCCGCCCGTGCTAACGCCGCCTGTGGAGGTGTGCTTCGGACTCGTGCTTTCGCCGGGAGTCGGTGGCAGTACACGTTGAACGCGGAGCGAACATGTCCGGGCCTGCGCGGGCGGTGCGCGCGTCGTACTCGGGGACGGGACCGGGAGAGAAGCTGGCCGCGGCGGCCGGTTCGCTTGGCGGCGCGGCCAGTTGGCGGGTCGTGGACAGCGCCGACAAGGCTTCGCTGGCCGCGTTCGTGGAGCCGCTTGGGCGGATCGATCATCTCTTCACGCCGGCTGCTCCCGCGTACGTGGCCTGCAATGCGGCGGTTGAAGGACTGGGCCGCGGGTTGGCGTTCGAGCTGGCACCGGTACGCGTCAACGTCGTCTCGCCCGGAACGATCGATGGCAATCTCTGGGCGCAACGGTCCGACGACGTACGTGAGGCCGGCCTTGCGCGGTATCGCCGGGACAGCTTGCTGGGCCGAGTCGGGAGCGAGTCGGAGGTCGCCGAGACGGTCGTGTTCCTGTTCACCAACGGCTTTCTGACCGGTGCGACGAAATATCCCGACGGCGGCTACTGCCTGCGTTGAGTCCGCCGGGGCCGCAGAGCAGGGCCGGCTTGGCGGGCGGTTGCGGTGTCAGGGAAAGTTGCTGGATGCATACGCGGTATGCATACTGAGTATCTATGTTCTTCACTCGTGTTCCGGGGACGGTTTGCCGCAAGCTGCTGCGCGTAACTGCGGTGGTGGCGGCTGTGGGTGGGGTATCGGCGATCAGTGCGCCGGCGGAAGCGGAGGTGGTGCCGGTTGCGGCGGTTGCGCGGGTTGCGCCGGTGGGGAAGGTGGCGCCGGCGGCGAAGGTGGTGGTGATTGGCGTACCTGGGCTGACGTGGGAGGCGGTGAAGGCGTCGCCCGAGTTGACTGCGCTGGTGGGCGAGGCGCAGGTCGGCTCGATCACCGTTAAGACGGCTGGTCCTGTCACTTGTCCGATCGACGGGTGGCTGACGATCAGTGCGGGTGCGCGTGCGTGGGGGAGTGGTCCGGGGGAGGCTTGTGGCGCGCTGCCGGCGATCACTGGTGGCGAGGTCGCGGGCTGGCGGGCGTACGCGAACCGGCAGGCCGAGCACCACACCGGCGCACGAATCGGCCGCCTCGGCGAGATCGCCCAGGCCGCTGAGACCGGTCACGCCGGGCGGCCTAGTGAGGCCGGTCGGGGCGGTGAAGCCGGTCGAGCCGGTGAGTCCCGTGAGTCCGCTCGGGCTGGCGACTCCGGTGAGTCCCGTGAGTCCGGTCGGCCTGGTGAGTCCGGCGAGTCCGGTCGGCGCGGTCGGGCTGGCGAGTCCGGTGAGGCTGGTCGGGGTGTTCGGGCTGGCGAGTCTGGTGGGTCCGGTCGGGGCGGTGGGTCTGGTCGGGCTGGTCAGCTGGTTTGTGGGTTCGGTGCGGGTGCTGCGATCGCGCTGGCGAGGGCGGACGGCTCGGTGGCGAACTGGCGCCCTGAGTTCGACGCGGCGAGGCTGGCGAGCAACAGTTGCGGCGCCGCAATCGTCGACGCCGGTGCTCTCCTTGGGCAGGAGGATGCCGGTGCTCTGGCCGGGCATGGTGACGCGGGTGCTCTCGCCGGGCGCCGTGAAGCCGGTGCTCTCGCTGGGCAGGAGGGTGGTGGTGCTCTGGCCGGGCGGGAAGGTGGTGGTGCTTTGGCCGGGCATGGTGACGCGGGTGCTGTCGCTGGGCAGGAGGGTGGTGGTGCTTGGGCCGGGCATGGTGACGCGGGTGCTGTCGCTGGGCGGGAGGGTGGTGGTGCTCTGGCCGGGCATCGTGACGCTGGTCGGCGGATCGCGGAGCTTGTTGCGCGGGTCAAGGGGGCTGGGGGGCGGGTGCTGCTTGTCGGGATTGGGCAGCAATCGGCGGAGGCGCGGCGCGAGTTGCTGGTGGCGATGCAGTTTGCGCCGGAGGGCGGTTCGGGATGGCTGACCAGCGCCAGTACGCGCCGGCCGGGTTTGATTCAGCTCAGCGACATCACCGCGACCATCGTCCACGAGCGGACTCCCGGTACCAGCGATCTGTCCGGTGTGGACAACGCCGGTCCGCTGGATGGGAGTCCGATCCGCGCCACCGGCGACCGGTCCAGCGACGTGGGCGCGGTGATCGAGAACAGGCTTGACTTCAACCAGCGGTTCGAGCAGCAACGGCCGAGGTTGATCGCGGTCTCGCTCACGATTCTAGCTGCGGAACTCCTTGCTTTGGCGTGGTTCTGGATCAAGCGCAGTCCGCGGTCCCGGCGTACCTTCGTCTTCACGCTGCTTGTTCAGTGCGGGTTCTTTGTCTCGGTGTTTCTGTCCACGCTGACCTTTTGGTGGCGCTGGCCGGCGCCTGGTTTCTCCTTGTACTGCGTGGTTCTGGGCGGAAGTGTGATATTGGCCGGACTCGCTCAATGCGTGCTGAAGCGGGATGCATTTCTCGGCATTGCCTTGGCGGCGTACCTGACCCTCTTGCTGGATGGCGTACTCGGGACGCCCCTGCAATTCGGGAGCATGTTCACCGACGGGCCGATCACGGGCGGACGGTTCTATGGTTTCGGAAACTCCACCTTCGCGACGCTTGCGGTCGCTGCGCTCGTCACTGCCGGTGCGGTTGCGCAAAGGCTGATCAACAAGAGCAGAGCGCAGGCTGCGATTGCCGTACTCGCCATTGGTGGCGCCGCGATTGTCGTCGACGGCTGGCCGGGTTGGGGGACGGATTTCGGCGGCATCATTGCGCTGACTCCCGCCGTACTGCTGATGGCTTGGCTGACGTGGCGCGGCAACATTTCTTTGCGTGCTCTGATCGGCGAGGGCCTGGCTGGTTTGCTGGCTGTGTCCGCCGTGGCATTCGCCGACTATTCACGTCCGCCGGAGGCGCGCACTCATTTCGGCGCGTTCGTGGCGCGGTTCCTGGACGGCGACGCGAGCGAGCTCCTGATCCGCAAACTACAGGCGGCCGCGCATCCGTTCACGGGTATAGGCGGTTGGGCAATGCTGGCCGGAGTCGTGTTGTGGATGGTCGCCACGGTCCTGCCCGGCCGAGTACCGTTCCCGGCCTACCGCACCTTCTACAACAAGCTCCCGATGGCCCGACCAACGCTGCTCGCCCTGTCAACCTGCGGCCTGATCGGCATGCTCCTCAACGACGCCGGCGTAGCCCTCCCCGCCATCATGATCGGCTTCGCCCTCCCACTCCTCGCGGCCCACCTCCTGGCAACACCCAGCCGAGCGCCACTCGATGCCCACCCGACGACCGATCACCTGTGACAGTCACGGGCGTCGGCTGGAAGTTACTGGAGGCCGGAGCGGGTGGAGGTTATTTGGTGGGTGTTGAAGCCTAGCCAGTGCATTCGGCCGGTGTATCGGGCGTGTTCTATTTTCAGGCAGCGGTCCATGATGACGGTGAGGCCGGCGTCCTCGGCCAGTTGGGCGGCTGGGAGGTTGATGACGCCGAATTGGCACCAGAGCGTGCCGGCGTTGACGGCTGCTGCGTCGCGGGCGATGTCCGGGAGGGCGTCGGGGGCGCGGAAGACGTTCACCACGTCGATCGGGACGGGCACGTCGAGCAGACTCGGGTACGACGGTTGGCCGAGGATCTCTGTTTCGCGGGGGTTCACGGGGATAACCTCGTACCCGTGCCGTTTGAGGTAGTACCCGACGAAATAGCTGGCTCGGAGTTCGTTGGACGACAGGCCGACGATCGCGATTGTCTTGGCGCTGTGCAGGACGCGTTGAATGGCGAGCGGGTCCTGGTACCGGCCGAGGTCTGTCATGCGGTCACCTGCCCGTCGATGCTGGCGGCAACGTGTTTGAAGCCGTTCTGCAAGTCCCAAATCAGATCGTCGACGGACTCGGTGCCGACGGACAGCCGTACGGTTCCTGGACCGACGCCGGCCGCGGCCAGTTCCTCGTCGCTCAACTGCCGATGGGTGGTACTGGCTGGGTGGATGACCAGGCTCTTCGCGTCGCCAACGTTCGCCAGATGAGACCACAACGTCAAACCGGAGATGAGGCCTTGCCCACCCGCTCGCCCGCCGGCGCAGTCGAACGAGAAGACGGCGCCGGCCCCGCGCGGCAGGTACTTGTCGACAAGCGGACGGTACCGGCTGTCGGCGAGACCGGGATGACTCACGTTCGACGCCAACCCATGGGATCGGAGGAACTCGGCCACCGCCAGCGCATTGGCGACATGGCGTTCCATCCGCAGCGACAGCGTCTCCAGCCCCTGCAGGAACAGGAACGCGTTGAACGGCGAAAGCGCACCCCCGAGGTCGCGCAACGTCTCGGCGCGCAGCTTCATCAGGTACCCATAAGTCCCGAACGTCTCGTGGAACCGCAGCCCGTGGTACGCCGGAGACGGCTCCGCGATCACCGGGAAGCGCCCGTTCGACCAGTCGAACGTGCCGGCCTCGACCACCACACCGCCGATGCTCGTCCCGTGCCCACCGAGGAACTTGGTCGCCGAGTGGATCACGATGTCGGCGCCCCAATCGATCGGGCGGCACAGGTACGGTGTCGCGAAGGTGTTGTCGACGATCAGCGGCAGATCGTGTTCGTGCGCGATCGTCGCGACGGTCTCGATGTCGAGCACGTTGCCCGCCGGGTTGCCGATCGTCTCGGCAAAGAAGGCCTTCGTGTTCGGGCGTACGGCCTGCCGCCAGGCGTCCGCGTGATCAGGATCGACCCAACTCAACTCGACACTCAACTTGCCAAGGACGTGCTTGAGCTGATTCACCGTGCCCCCGTAGAGGGCTGTCGATGCGACGACATGGTCGCCGGGCCGCAGGAGCGTGAACAGCGCGGCCGCCTGCGCGGCGATCCCACTCGCGAACGCGACCGCGCCGGCACCGCCCTCGAGGTTCGCGACTCGTTCCTCGAACACGGCCACAGTCGGGTTCATGATCCGCGAGTACGTGTTCCCGTACTCCTGCAGGTTGAAGTACGCCGCCGCGGACTCCGGATCCTCGAACACATAACTGGTGGTCTGGAAGATCGGTACCGCGCGGGCGCCGGTGTTCGGGTCGGGGCGCTGCCCGGCGTGCAACTGCCGGGTTTCGAACCCGAACGCGCGGGCTTCCTCTAAGCTCATGAGGTCCTTTCCAGGAACCGGCGGATGATGGGCGTTTGGCGCGCTTCCTCGAGCAGGAAGCAGTCGTGTCCGTACGGCGCGTCGATCACCTCGAGCTCGACGTCTTTGCCGAGCGACCGCAGCGCCTGCTCGATCTCCCGCGAGGCCCGCGGCGGATAGAGCCAGTCGGAGCTGAACGCGATCAGCAGCGTCCGCGCCGCGACTCCTGCCAGCGCGCGCTCCAGCGATCCGTGCTGACGGGCGAGATCGAAGTACGTCAGCGCCCGCGACGTGTAGAGGTACGTGTTGGCATCGAAGCGCTTGACGAACGAGTTCGCCTGATGACGCAGGTAGTTCTCGACTTCGAACTCAGGCTCGTCGATCGTGTACTGGATGTCGTCGGCGTACTGCAGCCGGCGGGCGAACTTCTGGTCCAAGGCCGGCGCCGACAAGTACGTAATGTGGCCGACCATCCGTGCGATGCCGAGGCCCGCGTCGGGCCCGCGACCTGTGCCGTAGTAGCGCCCGCCCTGCCAGGCCGGATCGCGCCGGATCGCTTCCCGCGCGATCGCGTTCCACGCCAGCCCTTGTGGGTGCAGCGCGTGCGTGCTGGCGATCGCGACGACAGCGTCGACCTGGTCGGGATAACGTACGGCCCACTCCAGCGCCTGCATGCCGCCGAGCGAACCCCCGGCCACCGCCGCGAGCCGCTCGATGCCGAGCGCGTCCAGGAACGCGCGCTCGGTGCGTACCATGTCGGCGACCGTGATGACCGGAAAGTCCGGCCCGTACGGCGCACCGGTGGCCGGATCGATCGACGACGGCCCGGTCGTCCCGCGGCAGCCGCCCAGCAAGTTCGTCGAGACGACGAAGAAGCGGTCGGTGTCGAACGCCTTGCCGGGCCCGATCATCCCGTCCCACCAGCCGAGTCCGCGACCGGACGCGCCGTCGCGGTCGGTGGCTCCGAACCCGTCGCGGGCACTCTCCGCCGGCGCCTTCGACGTACCCGCCGCATGGGCATCGCCGCTGAGGGCATGGCAGACCAGTATGACGTTATCGCGGGCCGGGGACAGTTCGCCGTACGTCTCGTACGCGATCGTCACCGGGTACAAGTCACGCCCGCAATCGAGCGGTACGGGTGCCGGCAGTTCGAGGGACTGGGTCTCGACCGGACCGACTGAGCCGGCCGCGAGCGCCGGGGCTGGCTCCACCATGTGGTCATCGTAGTCAGTATGTGCACTAATTCAATAGACTAAGTCTCAATCCGAACGAAAGGGCAGCACACGACATGACTACGACGGTTGTCAACGGCGTCAACGTCCAGGCTCTGCTGGACGCGCGTGAGGTGCTGAAGAGTTCCCCCGAGGCCGCGCAGTTCGTCTGGCGGGCCTCGTCCACCTGGCGCAAGGGTGTGCACAGCACGACCACGGTCGAGAAGTTCTTCGGGCTCGGCGAAGAGCAGACCCACCAGAACGCGTCGGTGTTCGAGGCCGACCACCCGGCGGTCTTCGCCGCCGACGACAACGGCATCACCCCGATCGAGTACCTGCTGGTCGGCCTGGCGAGCTGCCTGACCGCCGGCGTCGCGTCGGTCGCGCAGAACCGTGGCATCCAGCTGCGCTCGGTGGAGTCGGTTGTCGAGGGCAACCACGACATTCGCGGCATCCTCGGCGCCGACAGCGACGTCCGCAACGGCTTCAACGACGTGAAGGTGACGTTCACGATCGACGCGGACGCGTCCAAGGCGGACATCGAGGCGCTCGTGGCCCAGTCGCAGAAGCGCTCCGCGGTGTTCGACGCGCTCACCAATCCGACCAGCGTCACCGTCGAAGTCGCCTGAGGCACGGCCATCGAACACACGTCGGCCGTCGTCATCGGCGCCGGCCACGCGGGTCTGGCCGCGAGTCATTTCCTGACGAACCGGTCCATCGACCACCTCGTGCTGGAGCGCGGCGAAGTGGCGAACTCGTGGCGGTACGAGCGCCGGCCGTCGCTGCGCCTGCTGACGCCGAACTGGCTGACCCGGCTGCCGGGCCATCACTACGATGGCCCGGAGCCGGACGGCTACCTGACGATGGCCGAGGTCACCGAGTTCATCGAGCGCTTCGCGAAGTTCTCGAACGCGCCCGTACGGACCGGTGTCGAAGTGCTCTCGGTACGACGTACCGACACCGGCTATCGCGTGCTGACCAGCGACGGCGAGATCAGCTGCCGCGCGGTGGTGATCGCGACCGGTGCCTTCAACCGGCCGGTCGTACCCGAGTTCGCGACCGCGGTGCCCGCGACCGTGGAGCAGCTGACGCCCTTCAGCTATCGAGATCCTGATCAGGTGGCGGACGGTGGTGTGCTTGTCGTCGGCGCATCCGCGACCGGAGCACAGTTGGCCGCCGAGCTGCGCCGCGCGGGCCGGCCAGTGGTCATCTCGGTGGGCGAGCAGGCCCGGATGCCGCGTACGTACCAGGGCCGCGACGTCCTGTGGTGGATGGTTGCCTCCGGCATCTGGAATCAGCGGTACGACGAAATCGACGACCTCGAACGCGCCCGCCGGCTGCCGTCGCCGCAGTTGATCGGATCACCCGAGCGGACGACCCTGGACCTCAACACCCTGACCGCGATCGGCGTCGAGCCGGTCGGCCGGCTGGCGACTGTTCGCGACGGTGTCGCGCTGTTCTCCGGCGGTCTGCGGAACGTGCTGTCGCTCGCTGACCTCAAGCTGTCCCGGCTGCTCGACACCTTCGACGCCTGGGCCGGCGAGACACTCGGCGTCGCCGGCCGCTTCGAGCCGACGCGGGTTCCGTCGACGACCCGCCTTCAGCTCGACCTGAACAGCGGCGAGATCCGGACCATCATCTGGGCGACGGGTTTCCGGCCCGACTACAGCTGGCTCGACGTACCGGTCGTCGACCCGAAGGGCCACCTGCGCCACGACGGCGGCGTGCTCGAAAGCCCAGGCCTGTACGCCCTTGGCCTGCCTGTTCTCCGCCGGCGCAAATCCACCTTCTTGTACGGCATCGAGGACGACGCCCGCGACCTGACCGACCACCTCGCGCGGCACTTGGCGGCACGTACTCGTCCCAAAGCGCGAGACGATTCAATTAAAGGCTAGTTGTCTACTAGGATTTAACCCTGACCGTGCTCGCGGCACTATGGTTGCCATCGGCCCCGAACACCAGGCGGGACCGCGGGTGACGTCGCCGCGAGCACGGTCGGATCGTGCGGCTTGGATTTAGTGCAGGCGTGCTTTATGCGGTACTTTTCCGGCATGCGCACTGGGGTGGTGGAGTCACGTGCGCGCACCGTCGGGGTGTTCGTACTGGTCGGGGGAGTGCTGCTGATCGCCGGGTCGGCGCTGGGGCTGGCGTTGACCGGCAACGCCGGGGTGCGGTTCACGGCGGACACCGATGAGACCATCCCGATGTGGAACCGCTGGATTCCTGTAGTGGTTGGTCTTCTGCTGGTTCGGCTGCTGCCGGCGCCCGCGACGGGCGTACGCAGTCAGCGGCCGTCCCGGCTCGAAGCGGGCGTTCTTCTGGGGTCGGCCGTGCTCTTCGCGGTGGCGCTGCGCTTGGCGGGCGGCGGCGAACCGGCGCACATCCTCTTGAAGCTGGCGTTACTACTGGGCGTACCGCTGGCGATGTTCTGGTACGCGAAGCGCACCGGAGCGACCTGGCGTGTACCGACCGCGGAGTCGATCGGTTGGGCACCGGCGGTACCTGTAGCGGCATGGCTGGTCCTCAGCTATGCAGGTCCGTGGGCCCTTCCCGCCAGCGACTTGGCGACGACGCTTGATCTGGGCACGTTGATCGCGGCGCTCGTTGTCGGGTGCCTCGCCAACGCCCTGCTCGAGGAGATCTTCTACCGGCGGTGGCTACAGTCCCGTTGGGAGGCAATCCTCGGTCGCTGGCCCGCGATCGTACTCAGCTCCGTGCTCTGGGCGGGCTGGCACATCGCGATCCAAGGCACCGGTGACCTGCCGAAGGATCTCGCCTCGGCGTTCGTCAACCAGGGCGTTCTCGGACTGCTGCTCGGTTATCTGTGGAGCAAGTACCGCGTGCTTTGGCCGATTTGCACAATTCACGGTGCCGCCAACGCCGTACCCGTCCTGCTGTCACTGTAAGCAGAACCGTGGCCGACTATGCGGCACGTTTCCGTGTCTTCTTCTTGGTCGGCTTCTTCTTGGTGGTGCGGGCCTTGCGGGCTTCCTCCACGCTGGCTCTCAGGGCGGCGACCAGGTCGGTCGGGTTGGTTGCCTGCGGCTCCTCCTCGGAGTACACGACTTCCTTGCCGGCGTGTTTGGTCTTGACCAGGTCCTTGACGCGTTCGGTATACGTGTCCTGGTAGCTCGTCGGCTTCCATTCGCCTGCCATGGCTTCGATCAGGTCGACGGCCATGGAGAGTTGTTTTCCGGCGCCTGCCTTGCGGGGCAGCTCGCCCAGCTCTTTGGCGGGGTCGCGGATCTCGTCGGCGAAGTACATCGTCTCCAGGACGAGTACCTTGCCGTCGGCGCGGATGGTCGCCAGGTACTCCTTGCCGCGCATCACGAACTTCGCGATGCCGGCGCGGTTCGTCTTCGCCAGCGCGTCGCGGAGCAGGGCGTACGACGAGGCGTTCTCCGGGTCGGACGGGCCGAGGTAGTAGCTCTTCTGGAAGTGCATCGGGTCGATCTCGTCCAGGTCGACGAACGTGTCGATCTCCAGCGACCGCGATTTCCCCGGCGCGATGTCGTCGAGTTCGTCCGGTTCGACGATCACGTACTGACCGCGACCGACGTCATGCCCTTTCACGATCTTGTCGTACGGCACCTCACGTCCCGTACGCTCGTTCACCCGCTTGTACCGAATCCGATCCGACGTCCCCTTCTGAAACTGATGAAAGTCGATCTCATGCTCCTGCGTAGCGCTGTACATCCCCACCGGCACCGAAACCAGCCCAAAGTTGATATACCCACTCCAAATAGCCCGCGCCATACCCACTCCTCTCCCGTCATACCAGCCGGTACCCAACCGCACACCACGTACGACACTGCGGTTGACTGATGCCGAGCCGGTCCCGCGGTGTTCAGGCTTCGGTTGGGTTGTCGCAGTAGGTGCAGGGCCAGTCCTTGAGTTGCGGGTCAGCCGGTAACGGCGCGCCTGGGCCGAAGCAGTCGTCGATCATTGCCTCGTCCGTCAGCGTGCCCGAGCTTGCCGGTCCGCGCTGTACGAGTCGCAGCAGCGCGATCAGTCGTCGTGCCGTCTCACATGCCATTGATCCCTCCCGATAGATGTATCGGGCAACGACCTGCCGGTGTTTCACAATGCGGCCAATCAAGCCCCTTCCAGTGAGATCTAGGGCGGTCGGTACGGTTGGGGTGGTCTAGTGGAGGAGTGGGTATGGGGCGGCTGGCTCGAGTTGCGGGGGATGTGGGGGCGGCTGAGTGGGTGGTTGCGGGGGTTGGGGCGTTCGGGTCCGGGGTTGGTGGGTTGGTGCCGCACGGGTTTGAGGCGTATGCGCGGGTTTTGCATTCGGCGTCGGCGGTGGGTGGGGCTGCGGTGACGTGGGCTGAGGTGGCGGAGTGGTCGGGTGGGGTGGTGCATCCGCGGGTGCAGTTCGGGGCGCTTGCCGATCGTCGGTGGAGGGGCAAGGGGTCGCGGGTGCCGGCGGACAGGCCTTGGGATGAGGGGCCTGAGGTGGGCACGTTGCCGGCGCCGCAGTTGGCGGCGTTGGGGGAGGTGCTGGCGCGGCACACGGAGGCGGGGGAGCGGTGCTGGTTCTGCGTTTGGGATGGGTACGGGGCGGATGGTCCGCTGGTGGAGTTGCCTAATCGGAGTTATGTGTTGATGGAGGGGCCGCTGGGCGCGGCGGGGGAGTTGGCGAGGTCCCTGTTGCCGCAGTCGCCTAACCTGTTCTGGCCGGATGATCGGGCCTGGTGCGTGGCTACGGAGATCGATCTTGATTCGACCTATCTCGGTGGTACGGCGGCGTTGATCGCGGATGTACTGGCGGATGAGCGGCTGGAGGCCGTACGCGTCGAGGTGACCGATCTGGTGTGGGCAGACAGCGACGACGTCAACCGCTGACACCGGACGGCACCCGTCGAGCCGGACCCGACGGACGACCGGACCCGACGGACGACCGGCTATGCAGGCGGGCGTCGCGTCACGGGGCGAGGTGGCGTTGGGTGGCCCATTGGGCGACGTGGACGCGAGACGGCATCCCGAGTTTGCGCATCACGTTGCGGACGTGGTTGATGGCGGTCCACTCGGCGATGTTCAGGCGGTTCGCGATCTGACGGTTCGTCAAACCCTCCGCGACCAGCATGACCACCTCGCGTTCGCGGGCGGTCAGCATCGTGTCCCCGAGGTCGTCGGTCGGCTTGCCGTACTGCTTCAGCAGCCCGGCGTCCTCGTCCATCAAGGTGGGCAGCGGAAGGGACCGACCGGCAATACAAGCGTTGTCGAAGGCAACTTGCCCGAGCCGCTGCCGCAACTGTTGCAACGTCCGGTCGATGTACGACAGGATCTGCGCGCACGCGTAGCTCTGCGTTCCGGCGCGGATCGAATTGGCCGCCGCGATCAACCGAACAGCAGTCAAATCGCTACTAGGTCGCCGATGACCGGACAGCACCAACGCGAGCGCCTCCAGCGCGAAGGGCGTCTCCGGATGCGTACCCTGCTCGATCGCCGCTGTCACCGCGGACCGGCAGATCCGTTCCGCCTCCCGGTGGTCCCCGCGCCGGAACGCGATCAGCCCCGCGAGCGCGCGGACGTTCTGATCGGCACCATGCGCCTCCAGCAGCGGCAGCGCGAAGCCGACCGCCTCGTCGGCCGCCGGCACGTCGCCATGGCTCAGTGAGATCACCGCGAGGTCGATCAGCGCCCGCGCGGCCGCGCCCGGCGCCTCAGCCTCCCGCCACATCGACAGGCTCTGCTCGCACAGCGTCCGGGCCGCGCGCAGGTCGCCGCGGATCCGGGCGATATTGCCCAGATGGTTCAGGGCGGCTGCCTCGCCGATCACCGCGCCGAGCTGGTGGTACGCCGCGACCGCGCCGCGCTGATAGTCCTCGGCCAGCGCGTACTCACCGGCCGCCATCGCCAATGCCCCGGCCGAATGCAGTGCATCGGCGTGGCGCCGGTGGCCCGTACGCACCGGATGGTCGGCAAGCGTTTCCTTCAGCATCTGCAGGCCCGCTCCAAGTTCCCCCTCGCTGAACATGAACCGCGCCAGCCAGGTCGCGAGCGCCAGCGCACTGTCCGCATCGCCTCGGGAGCGCAGGTGACGGTACGCCGCCAGGACGTTGGCCTGCTCGGGGCGCAGCCGGCCCAAGTACGCGGCGTGCCGGCCGTCGCCGAGTTCTTGTTCGGCATCGGCGACCAGTTGGAGAAAGAACACGGCGTGCCGGTCGCGTACCTCGTGCTCGTCGATCGTGTCGCGCAGTTGCTCGATGCAGTACGCCTGAATCGTACGCAGCTGATGGAACCGGGGCTCGCCGTCGGCGGCGGCCGAGACGGACAGAAATCCCTTGTCCAGCAGGGATTCCAGCAGTTCCTCACCAAGGCTCTTGGACACCTGGGCGACGGCCGCCGCGGCCGCGAGGCTGAATCCGTCCGCGAAGACGCCAAGGCTGGTCAGTACGTAGCGCTCCCGCGTGCCGAGCAGCTGATAGCTCCACTGGATCGCCGTCCGCATGCTTTGCTGGCGGGGTGGCACGTTGGTCAGGTCGAAGCGCAGGATGTCGATGCCGTCGCGTAGCCTCGCCAGCAGCGCGGCCGGCGCGAACAGCCGGAGCTTCGTGGCGGCGAGCTCGATCGCGAGCGGCAGTCCGTCGACCAGCCGGCAGATCTCGGCCACGTCGTCCACATTGTCGTCGGTGAGCGTGAAGTCCGGCGTGACGTCCCGGGCACGCTGCACGAAGAGCGCGATCGACGGCGTCTCGGCCACCTCCGCGAACGGCATCCGCCGCGAGTCGGCCAGCGGGAGGGGCCGAACCGGGTACAGCCGTTCACCGTAGATCTGCAGCGGCTGGCGGCTCGTGGTCAGCACGCGCAGACTCGGACAGTACGACAGCAGGCCGGCCAGCATGTCGGCGACGCCGTCCGCGACGTGCTCGCAGTTGTCGAGGACCAGCAGTACCTCGCGGTCTCGTACTTGGTCGCGGATCGTCTCTGGTGCGGCGGGATTCTGGTGCAGTACGGCGGCACAGGTCGCCGCGACCGCGCTGGTGACTTGGTGTGATTCGGACAGCGCCGCGAGCTCGACCGGCAATGCGCCGTCGCGGAAGGTGCCGCGTACGTCCTCGACCACCGCCTGGGCCAGCCGGGTCTTGCCGGTACCGCCGGGACCGGTGAGCGTGACGAGCCGGGCGGGGCTCTGGATGATCCGTCGCAACGCGGCCCGGTCGTGGTCGCGTCCTACCAATGGAGTGGGTGGGCAGACGCCGTTCGCCCAATACACCGGCGCCGAGTCGGGCTGGGTCGGATCTCGTCCGTCACCGGTAGTCATCGCGCTGCGAAGCCGCCGTCCACGATCAGGTCGGTGCCGGTGATGAACGAGGCGTCGTCGGACAGCAGAAACAGTACGGCGGCGGCGATCTCGTGTGGGGTCGCCATCCGGCGCATGGGGGTGGCGGCTACGAAGTCGGCGACGAACTCGTCCGGGAGGCCGGTGGTCATCGGAGTTCGGACCAGGCCGGGGGAGACGGCGTTCACGCGGATGCCGGCCCGCGCGAGTTCGACGGCCGCGGCGCGGGTCATGGCGGTGACGGCGCCTTTTGCCCCGTGGTACGCGAAGGCGGCGCCGGAACCGACTTGGCCGAAGACCGAGGAGACGTTCACGATCGCGCCGCGGCCGGCCAGGTGCATGCTTGGCGTGATTGTTTGCATGCCGAGCCAGGTGCCGCGCTGGCTGACGTTGACGACACGATCCCACTCGTCGGCAGTGAGGCATTCGAGACCTTCCCGGCCGAGGACGCCGGCGTTGTTCACCAGCAGGGTGGGGTAGCCGAAGTGCCGGCGCGCGGTGCGGGCGAACTTGGCCCAGGCGCGCGGGTCGGTGACGTCCAACTCGGCCGGTACGACGCGACCGGGCAACCCCGCCGCGTCAATCTCCGCGGCCGCTGCTGCACACCGATCCCCGTCCACATCACCAAGCACAACCCCCACCCCAGCCGACACCAACCCAGTCACCACCGCCCGCCCAATCCCACCAGCCGCCCCAGTCACCAGCGCACTACGCCCGCTAAGCCCCAACCGCCCAACCAAAAACCCGTGGCGCTGCTGCTCGAAGTCCAACTGGTTCATCTTTGTGTGGGAGGTGGTGGGGCCGCCGGGTGGGGTTGTGGTCATTGGTTGACCTCGTGGGGTGTGTGGGGGAGCCAGGCGAGGGCGGCGGCGTGGTGGGGGGTGTGGGTTAGGGAGACTTGGGGTAGGGGGAGGTGTGTCGTCTGGCGCCAGTGTTCGATTGGGCCGGTGAGGTGTACTTCGGGTGGTTGTGGGGGTGTGCGGAGGATCTCGATGCCCTGCCAGGGGATTGGGCCGGGCCAGCAGAGGGCGGCGACGACTGCCTGCTTCGCCGCGAGCCGTGCTGCCAAATGCTCGCCGGCCCGCGCCAGCCCGAAGCAGTAGGACAGCTCCGCGTGGCTCAGCATCCGGCGCCATGGTTGCTCCGGGCAAACATCATCCGGCACCCGGACCACACACACCCGCAGGGACGTCATCCGCACGGTGTCAGCACCACCGACGCATACGTACCGCCCCAGTTCGCCGCAGTGACCACCGCGGCCCGCCCCATCGGATCGTGGGCCGAACCAACGTACGGTTCCAGCCCAGGCAGCGGATCACGCAACCCAGCGATCGGCGGCACCCACCCAGTACCAAGACTCTCAGCCGCAGCAAGTACGGACATCAGCGGCGTAGTCGAGTGGATGTGACCGACCTGTCCGGAGATGTTCGCCAGCCGCGTCGTACCGCCCGGAAACACCGAGGCAACCGCCCGAGCCTCAGCACGATCGAGAGTGCCGGTGCCGCGCGCGTCCCCGTACACCACACCGACTTCCGCCGCCGTCACCCCGGCCGCAGCCAGCGCGTTCCGATGGCACTGCGCCCACGCCTCGCCGGACTCCTCGTTGCCCGCCACCCGGTACGCGTCCGCGGTGCCGGCATGCCCGCGGACCTCGGCTAGGATCGTCGCCCCGCGCTGTTTCGCGTGCTCCAACGACTCGAGCACCAACGCAACCGACCCGGCCCCCAGCGCGCACCCGCTGGACCGGGTGTCATAGGGACGCAGCGCATCCGAGGTCAGAATCCCGAGATGGTCATACCCGAGATGAACCAGCCCGGTCAGCTCGTCCGCGCTGACCGCCGCCATCACCTCGGCCTCACCCCGCCGGATCAGATCCGATGCGTACCCGAGCCCGGCGATCCCGGATGCGCAACCGATGGCGAGCGTGGACAGCGGGCCCTTGATCTGCAAGGAAAGGCAAGCATGCCCGGGCGCCGCGTTCATCACCGAGTTCGGGAACAATCGTGGGTTCACGCGGTGCGGTCCCTCGGTACCGATCGTCTCGGTCAGTTGCGCGACGGTGTCCAGCGGACCGGTGTACGTACCGAAGACCATCCCGACGTCGGTCGCGTTCTGCCGGGTGATCTTGAAGCCGGCGTCGGCGAAGGCGTCCCGGGTCGCCGCCAGTACGAGGGTTCCGAGCTGGTCCAGCCGGCGCGCGTACGCGGGATCGATCCGCCGCCGATAGCCCTGATCGGTGATCTCCGCGACCAATTGGCTGGCTGCCTCGCCGGTGTCGATCCGGGTCGCCGGCGCGATCCCGACCTGGCCGGCGCGTAGCCCGGTGATCAGGCCGTCGCGACCAAGACCGATCGGCGAAACCACGCCGGCGCCGGTGATCACGACCCGGCGATCGGGCCGCTCCGGCGCCGATTTGAGCGTACGACCGAGCACCAGCGAGCAATTGTTGCCGCCGAACGCGAACGAGTTCGACACCACCAGACCGATCTCCGCCCGGCGCGAGGCATTGGGCACGATGTCGTACGCACCACCAGCCTCCGCCGAAGCGACGTCCACGTTGACCGTCGGTGGCAGTACTTGTTCGCGCATCGCCAGCGCGCACACCGCCGCCTCCAGCGCCCCGGCCGCGCCGAGCATGTGCCCGACCTGCGACTTGGTACTACTCATCGGCGGCACGTTCTTCCCGCCGAACAACGCCGTCACCGCCTTACGCTCAGCGCTGTCGTTGGCAGGCGTACCAGTCCCATGCCCATTCACGTAATCAACATCCGCCGCGGTATACCCAGCCTGCTCCAAGGCTCGCCGCATCGCCCGCAACGCCCCGCCACCTACCGGATCCGGAGCAGTCGCATGATGCGCATCGCTCGTCAACGCGTACCCCAGCACGTACCCAATAACCTGCGCGCCCCGCGCCCGAGCCAGTTCCTCCGATTCGAGTACGAGAAACGCCGCGCCCTCGCCGATGTTGAGCCCGCTGCTGCGCGAGTACGGCGCGCACGGCTGCTCGTCGAGTGCTTTGAGGCTGTCGAAGCCCGCGAGCGAGAGCAGATCAAGTACGTCCACGCCACCGGCCAGCATCACATCGGCCCGGCCTTCGCGGATGGTGTCTAGCGCCCAGCCGATCGAGTTCGCGCCGGCCGCGCAGGCGTTGGAGATCACCACCTTCGGGCCTTTCAGTCCGAAGGCCGCGCTGACCGCATCGGTCGAGGTGGACAGCGGGTACATCAGCAGATGCGCCTTCGAGGCACCGGCTAGGCCGTCCCGGAGCAGCTGCCAGTGGTACTGCTCGCCGGCATCAAGACCACCCACCGACGTACCCGTCGCGATCCCGACCCGGTACGGATCGAGGCGCGCGAGGTCCAGCTTGGCATCCTCCAATGCCTCCGCCGCCGCGCCCAGCGCCAGGCCGATCGCTCGGTCGATTCGGCCCTTGCACCGGCGCGGTGGGGCCGCCACCTCGCCGACCTCACCCGAGTAGTGGCAGCTCAGCGTGGACGTGTCCAGCCGCTTGGTCCGGCCGATTCCGCTGACGGCGTCGCGGACGCCGGCCCAGACCGCATCGGTCCCGGTGCCCAGCGCGCAGGTCACCCCGATGCCGGTAATGGCGACCCCTGTGGCGTTCATATGCTCTCCTCACCAGACCTGTGTCGTCAGCCGTCACTCGAGCGGTACGCCGAAGCTGGTCGCGACCAGGAACGGCGCGGCCGTGGTCCGGACCAGATGTCCGGGCTGCTCGAGGGTCAGCTCGAGTCCGGCCGCGGCCACGTCGGCGTCGAGCCGCGCGGTACCGATCACCCGCTCGAGCCGGGGCGAGTACACCGCGTGCGTGACCGCGCCGAGGGCCGCACCGTCCACGCTGAGCGCGGTGCCAGCGTCCGGCGCCTCGTCCAGCCCCTCGGCGGCGATCCAGCAGACCGGCCGGCGGGCCGGACCAGCCTCCCAATGCGCCGCGAGTGCAGCCTTGCCGATGAACTCGTGGCCGAAGTCGACCATCCACTGCAGGCCGGTTTCGAACGGCGTCGCGCCGTCGGCCTCCTGCTCCAGGTTGGCGAACCGCATCTCCATCCGGCAGATGTTCAGGGCAGCCAGGCCGACGGGTTGTGCGCCGAGGCCGGCCAGGTGTTCGCGCAGTTCATTGCCTGCGGCAACCGGTACGTGCAGCTTGTACCCGTACTCGCCGCTGACGCCCGTCCGGCTGACGAGCAAATCAAGCTCGTCGCCCCACGACTCGGTGACGAAACTCGAGTACGACATCGAGGTGATCGGGAAGGACAGGAACTTCTGGGCGATCGCCGGTGCTTGCGGACCTTCGATCCCGTACACGCTGTATTCGCCGGTGACGTCCTGCACGGTCACGTCCTGCGCGCACGCGTTGCCGGCGGCAACCAGGTAGTCGGCCACCGCGGCGGCCTGGGCCGGCCAGACCTCCACCAGGTAGTCGTTCCCCGAGCAGTGGATCAGCGCCTCGGCCAGCACGGTGCCGTCCGTGTTCAGCAGCAGCGCCGAGGAGATCTGTCCTTCGAGCAGGAAGTCGACGCTGCGGGTCGAGACCTGGCTGAGGAAGCCGGCGGCTTCACCGCCGGTGATCCGGAGCAGGCCGAGGCCGGTGTAGTCGATCAGGCCGCACGCGCCGCGCAGCAGCTCGTACTCGGCGACCGGGTCGGAGTAGACGTTCCGCATGGTTGTCTCCTTCATTGACTGTCATTCCGTTCGGTCACGACGAGCCGGGTCGTCATCACCACTTCGCGGCCGACCGACGCCTGGCCGGTCACCGACATCAGGTCGCGCATCCGCGGACCGGTCTGGGCCCGGATCACCAGCTGATCGCCGGGTACGACCGTGCGCAGGAACTTGGCCTGCTTGATCTCCGCGAGATAGCCGACGCGTTCGGCGACGTCAGCGACCAGTTCACCGGTGGTACGCGCCGCCGCCGCGCTGCCGTAGATCACCGCGGCGAGCTGGGCGACGCATTCGACCAGCAGCACGCCCGGGTACAGCATCCGGCCGGGAAAGTGGCCGGCCAGGACCGGGTCGGAAGCGGTCACGCTCTTGATCGCTTCCGCCCGTACGCCCGGCTCGACCGACGTCACCCGGTCCAGCAGGAAGAACGGGTACCGGTGCGGCAGCAGCCGGGCGATCTCGTCGGCGGACAGTTCGCGGACTCGCGGGACGGCGACGGCGGCGCCGACGGGGGCCGGGGGCGTACTCGTCACCGGTTGCCCGCCACATGGTCGACGAGACGATTGAGTGAGAGCAGGCACTCGGTGTCGTCGTCGGTGATCACGACGCCGAACTCGTCCTCGACCGCCATCGCCAGCTCGAGGGTGTCGATCGAGTCGAGCTCGAGCCCGCGGCCGAACAGCGGCTGGTCGTCACCGATCATGTCCGGGTCGACCGCGAGCGCGAGCCGGTCCACCAGCAGGTGCTTGACCTCGCCGCACAGCTCCTGCCGTACCTTCGCGGCTGCCTTCGTCTCTTCCAGCGTTGCCACCATGTGGCCTCTCCTGTCGCTTGTCGGGTTGCGTTGTCGTACGACTCAGCGGGTGCTGCGGATTCAGCAGGTGCTGTGGATCAGTAGGTGCTGTGGATCAGTAGGTGCTGTGGATTCAGCAGGTCAGGCCGCCGTCGATGACGACGGACGCCCCGGTCACATAGGCGGATTCGGCGCCGAGCAGGAACCGCACCACCGGCGCCACGTCCGCGGGCGTTCCGATCCGGCCCAGCGGTACTCGTTCCACGAACGCGGTCAGCTGGTCCTGCGGCATCGAGCGCGTCATCGCGGTGTCGACAAAGCCGGGGATCACGGCGTTGACCCGTACGCCGTAGCTTCCGAGCTCCTTGGCAAGCACCCGGGCCAGGGCCAGCAGGCCCGCCTTCGACGCGGCGTAGTTCGCTTGGCCGGCCGGGGCGTTCACGCCGCTGGTGGATGCCACCGCCACGATCGCGCCGCTGCGCTGGACCGCCATCAGCCGAGCGGCCGCGCGGCAGACCAGGAACGAGCCGGTGAGGTTCGTCTCCACGACCGAACGCCACTTCTGCTCGCCCATCATCAGCGCGTAGCCGTCGTTCGCGATGCCGGCGTTGCTGACCAGACCGTCCAGCCGGCCGTGCTCCGTGCGGATCCGGCGGAACATCCGGTCCACCTCGGCGGGTACGGCGACATCCGCCTGGATCAGCTCGGCACGCGGTTGCAGTTCGCGGACCTCGTCGAGGGCCTGCTTGGCCTGCTCGAGGTCGCGCCGATAGCTCAGCAGTACGCGGGCACCGGTCGCGGCCAGGTCCTTCGCGATGCCGAGACCGATGCCCTTCGTGGCGCCGGTCACCAGCACGACTCGCTCGGATGCGCTCATCACCGGACCGCCGCCCGGAGACTGGCCGCGAGTGCTTCGGAACCGGTCAGATGCCGGCCCGTACGCACCATGTTGCGGCCGAGCCCGGTCAGTACCCGGCCGGGACCGACTTCGATGAACGTCCGCACCCCGATCCGGGCGAGCGTCCCGACGGTGTCGGTCCAGCGCACCGGGCGCATGATCTGGCGACTGAGCAGTTGCCGGTACGCCTCCATGTTGTGAACCTTGCAGCCGGTCAGACTGGAAACGAACGGTACTCGTGGCGGGTGCAGGTCGGCCGCCGCGAGCATCGGCGCGAGTTCACGTTCGGCTTCGGCCATCAGCGGTGAGTGGTACGCGCCGCCAACCGGCAGTCGTTTGACCCGAAGGGCGCCGGCTGACCGGGCGGTGTCGACGACCACATCGACCTCATCCGGCGTACCGGACACCACCACTTGCCGGGGTGCGTTCAGGTTGGCCAGTACGACAACGCCCGCGTCCGTCGAGGTCTGCCGGCACAGGTCGGTGACGTGGTCCACCGACAGTCCGCCGATGGCGGCCATCGCGCCCGGTTCCCGCCGGGCCGCGTCGGCCATCGCCCGGCCTCGGCGCGCCACGATCGAGAGTGCGTCCGCCCAGCTCAGGCAGCCGGCGGCGACCAGCGCGGCGTACTCGCCGAGGCTGTGCCCGGCCACCACGGTCGGTCGGCAGCCGGCCGCGGTGAGCTCGGCCGACAGCACGCTCGACCAGACGAAGACGGTGAGCTGCGCTGCCTCGGGATCCGCCAGGGTGGCCGCGTCGGCCCGGTTCATCAGCTCGCCGATCGCGACCCCGGTCAGCTGCTCCGCGGTGCCGATCAAAGAGCGCGCCTCGGCCCCGCAGCGGGCGAGCTCGCGGCCCATGCCCGGTCGCTGGCTGCCCTGGCCGGGAAACACGTACGCCAGGCCGGTCATCGGGGCTCTTCCACTTCGGTCGCGACCGCCCAGCACAGGTCGAGCGCTGAACCGGCGGTGTCCTGGCACTCCTGCAGGACACCGCCGGCCAGCACGCCGCCGGCCAGTACGGCCCGGTGATCGCCGGCCCAGCGGGCCAGCTCTCCCCGCAACCGGATCGGCCGGGCACCGTCGCCGCCCGTCGTAGCGACGACGATGTCGCGGTAGCCGGCCCCGACCGGCAGCCCGCCGACGATCTTGATCACGCATTCCTTGATCCCGAACAGCCGAGCCAGCTCAGCCAGCTGAGCACTGCCGGCCAGTTGAGTACTGCCTCGCGGCAGCTCGCCGCCGGCCGTGCCGGCTCGTTCGGATTCGTCGAAGATGCGGTCCAGCCAGGCCGGGCCGACGCGCTTGGCGGCCAGCGCGAACCGCTGCTGGTCGAGCAGGTCGACGCCGGCGCCGAGCAGCCGGCCCGCGGGCGTCCCGGGCACCGTCAGGACCGCGGCGAAACCGTCCGCGCCGCCCGGCGGCGACGGACGGCAACTGCCGGCAGAAGGAATCATGAGTTTTGCTCCCAACACGCGGTGAATCGGGGGGCGGGGTGGGCTCGGTGTGAAATTCCGAGCGCTTGTTCACGCGGGTTGGATGGATGTTATGAATCCGGTCTGGGGGTGTCAAGGAATCCTCCCCTAACCAATGTTTGCCGGTTGACGCCGGGTTGAGCCCGTCGTCAGTCTTGGCGCAGTCTTACCGCCGGCGAAAATGTTGAGAACTACACCACCGGTTTCGCCGGAATCAATTACCGACGAATATATGAATGAAAGGAAAACGGCCTATGCCACGCTGGGTCGAGTCCGCGCCCCGGATCCACAGCTGGGGATACGTCGAGACCGCCGTCCAGGTGCGGTGGTCCGAGTGCGATCTGCAGCGCCATGCCTACTACGGCAACTACATGGTCTGGTGCGATCTGGGCCGGGAGGCGTTCGCGCTGGCCGTCGGGGTGAACTACCTGGACTACCAGTTCACCACCACCGAGTTCCGGATCCGTTTCCACACCCCGGCCCACTATCGCGACGAGCTGCTGATCCGGACCTGGAGCTCGACGCCGCAGGCCCGGCTCGACTGCCACTACGAGATCTACCGGAAAGCCGGCCGGCAACTGATTGCCGAGGCAACTTCCCAGCACGCGCTGGTGGATGCGGAGAAGGGTCTCCGGGTCAAGGGCCCCTCGGAATTTCACGACATATTCGAAGCTTTTCTGGAGAAAAAGCGGCCGCGGCAGCCCGAACACGCGTAGCCGGGAATATTCCCCAGCACTGGAGGAGGTCTCGCCATGAGTCAGTTACCTACCGATCAGTTGGCGGCGCGGTTGCGCGGTGAACTGCTGCTCCCGGACGATCTCGGCTACGAGGACGCGCGCCGGGTGTACAACGCCGCCATCAATCGGCGGCCGGCGATGATCGTGCGCTGCCGCGGCGTCGCCGACGTGGTGCTGTCGGTCCGGTTCGCGGCCGAGCACTCGCTGCCGGTCGCGGTCCGCGGCGGCGGTCACAGCGTCGCCGGGCACGGAACCTGCGACGACGGCGTACTCGTCGACCTGTCCGGCATGCATGATGTCCGGGTCGATCCGGAAGCAAGGACGGTACGAGTCGCGGGTGGCGCCACGCTGGGCGATCTGGACGCCGGCACCCAGCTGTTCGGCCTGGCGACGCCCACCGGTCAGGTCTCGATGACCGGCATCGCGGGCCTCACGCTGAACGGCGGAATGGGAATGTTGCAACGTCGCTACGGCCTGACGTGCGACAACCTGCTGTCCGCGGACGTGGTGACGGCAGATGGGAGCATCGTCACGGCCAGCGCCGACAGCCATCAGGAGCTGTTCTGGGCGTTACGTGGTGGTGGCGGCAACTTCGGCGTGGTGACCTCGTTCGAGTTCCGTTGTCATCCGGTCGGCCCGACGGTCCTGGCCGGCATGGTCGCCTGGCCGGTGGACAAGGCGCCCGAAGTGCTTGCCTTCCTGCGCGACTACATCGTCGACGCGCCGGAGGAGCTCAGTGCGGACGCCCTTTTCATGTCCGCACCGCCGCTCGACGTGATTCCGCAGGAGTACCAGGGCACCCGGCTGATCGGGATCTTCCTCCGGTACGTCGGCGCCGATCTGGATCCCGAGGTGGTCCGGCCGGTCCGCGAGTTCGGCACTCCGGTACTCGACTTCGTCTACCCGATGCCGTACGTCGCGGTCCAGCAGATGCTCGACCCGCTGAACCCGAACGGCAACCTGCACTACTGGACCGGCGAGTACCTGGCCGAACTCGGCGACAAGCAGATCGAGCTGCTGTCCAGGTACGGCGCCAGCCTCCCGGACCCGCATTCGATCATCGAGGTGATCCCCTTCAACGCCGCGGTCACCCGGGTCGCACCGGACGCTACGGCGTTCAGCCACCGGCAGGACAGCTGGCTGATCCACATCCTCGGCCAGTGGCCCGATCCGGCCGACTCACACCGGTGCCGCAACTGGGTCAAGCGCGCCGGCGCCGACCTCCGCGCGATCGGCTCCGGCGACACCTACCTCAACCTGGTCACCGACGAGGAGGTCGACCGCGTCGACTCCGTCTGGAACAAGACCCGCATGCGCCGCCTCGCGAAGGTGAAGGCCCACTACGACCCCACCAACATGTTCCGCTTCAACCACAACATCAAGCCCGCCGGGCCGCTGGTCAGCCACGCGCAGCCGGGCTCTTGAGGCGGGCGCCCTTGCGGTGGCACCAGACGATGAGGGCGATCAGGACGGCAAGGTCGATGGCCGGGCAGAGCGTGTCGCGTACGCGGGCGCTGACGAAATGAAGTGAGTTCGACAGCGACTCGGCGACTTGGGGTGCGTCGGGGGAGCGGCCGGGGACGTACGCCAGGGCGACCATCGTCGTACGGATTGCCAGCAGCGTGTCCAGCTTTGATGCGGCCACTGTCGCAAGGGCGGACCACGCGACGATGTCGTACCAGGGAAGCGAGTACATCGTGGTGAGGACCCAGGCGATGGCGTAGATGGCGGTGTAACGAAGCGCTGCCGGAGTGGGGTCGTCTGGGTGGGTCTGTGGGATGAGGGACTTCGGGAACACCCGGGAGAGCAGGATCGCGACGACGATCAGGGCGGCCCAGGCGAGGATCGCCAGCAGGGTCCGGACTACGCCGTTCGGCAGGAAGAGCTTGAGGAGTTCGAGCAGGGCGCGGTACGGGGTGCCGACCGAGATGGACGACGTTTGCTTCCGCGCCTGGTTGAACGCTTGCAGGCCGACGACCGCGTACAAGCCGACCATGGCGATTGCGCCGCCGCCGCAGAAGAAGATCGCCTTGCGTCGGTCGGCGCGCAGGGACCAGAGCATCGCTACGCCGACTAGCCCGATGGACAGCTTGGTACAGCCCGCTACGCCGAGCATGAGACCGGCTAGGAACACGTGCCGGCGGAGCAGTACTAGCGCAATCACGGCGAACATCACGGCGATCGCGTCGTTGTGTGCGCCGGCGAGCACTGCCCAGAGCAGAAGAGGGTTCGCCAGGGTCAGCATGATCACGCGTCGCCGGGCGGAGTCCTGATCCTGGCCGTCGACGTTTGCTGGGGCGACCCCATTCCCAACGAGCTTCACCAGTAGCAGGGCGGTGACGACCAAGCTGATTGCGACCGACAACTGCAGCATCCACACCGTGAGGTGGGCTGAGTCGCCGCCGATCTTCGACGCCAGCCACTGAATCCACGTGGCGATCGGCCCGTACACACTGCGTGCGCCCTGCCACGGCGGCTCGGTCGCGTCGATCACGGGATCGTGACCCCGCTGCATGAAATCGGCCGGTGAGGTCGTGTACGGGTCTCCGCCAAGCGCCATGATCCGCCCGTACGCCGCGTAGATCAGCACATCGCCGGAGGCCATTGGCGGGACCAACGTGATGGCCGCCGTCGTACCGATGCCCAAGGCAATCAAACGGTTGACGCGCGGCGCCCAGCCGTGCCGAAGCGCCTTCGTGGCCAGGTACACGCCGCATCCACCGAGCAGGATGGCGACGTAGATCATCGCCGAGACAAGCCAGTCGTTCGGCTTGGCGTTGACCCAGTACGACGGCAGCCACGGATGCCGGTTGGTCAGCGTCAATACGACCACCGACGGACCGAGCAGGCCGACCGCGACGATCAGCGCCGTACACGCCAGATAGAGCGCAACCGCCCACCGACCGTACTTCACGAGCTCATCGCCTCTTCCCGACGCTCCTCGCCGACCGTCGCAGACCGGGCGAAGTGCACCCCGAGCCCCGCGACCGCGATCAGCGCGGCAATCAGGTACGCGTTGCCGAGCAACTGCTGCCCGAACGTCCAATCGAACTCACGATCACCCGTGTTGGGCGGCCACCAGATCGGGCCGAGTACGAACAGCCCGTACCAGCCGACGCCAACCGGAATGCGCGCTTTGGACGGCAGCGCCGATAACAGGACCACCCCGAACGGAATGATCCAGACCCAATGGTGGCTCCAGGAGATCGGCGAGCAGAACAGCCCGGCGAGCCCGCAGATCGACACCGCGGCCAACTGCCGGTCCCGCAGCCAGAGCATCCGGGCGAACGCCAGCGCGGCGACGGCGGTGGCGAGCACGAGGACCAGCCACACCAGCCCGCCACCGTCGGCATTGCCGGCCAGCCGGGTCAGGACGCCGTTCCACGATTGGTTGCTCGCGTACCCGATTCCGCCGATGTGCTTGGTGTCGTTGACCAGCGAGACCCAGTAGTGCGTGGTGGCACTGGGCGAGATCACGAAGCCCAGGACGACCGTGCCCGCGAACCCGGCGGAGGCGTAGAGCGCTGCTTTCCATTGGCGCGTGACGACGAGCAGGGCGATGAAGATCAGTGGGGTGAGTTTGATACCGGCCGCGAGACCTGTCCACAGCCCGCGCGTCTTGTGGTTCTTGCCGAGCAGATCGGCCAGGATCACGGCGCAGAGGATCAGGTTGATCTGGCCGAAGCCCAACGTCTGACGTACGGGCTCCAGCAACGCCGATGCCGCGGTGACGCCGAGGAGCAGCCACGGCGTCAGCCGGACCGCATGCCGCCAGATCACGAACAGGCAGGTCAGACTGAGCATGGACCAGATCGCCGCGGCGACCGGTGTCGGGACGATCGAGAACGGCGCGACCATGACGGCCGCGAACGGGGGATACGTGAACGGCAGGCCGATGCCCGGCAGGTGGACGTCGTACAACTCGCTCGGATGATGCAGCAGCGTCGCACCGCCGAGCCGGTAGACCCGCAGATCGAGGAACCCGTGCGGCATCGCCAGCACCAGCGCGATGCTCGCGATCACACAGATGCCGAAGGCAACCGTCCGCCGGCGGGTGATCCGGGGCAGGCCAAGCGGAGCGCGCGTAGTCATTTCTGATCTTTCGTTCGAGCGGAGACCGGCCAGCCTACGAGACCCTTGCCCCGCACACCGAATGCTGAGATTCGCTCTACTTTTCCCGCGGATGGAGTGAGTTTGTGGTCCGGCTGGGTACCGGCCGGTGCACTGTGGTCAATCCGCGAAGGAGCAGTGATGAGTACGGACGTTGTCGACCTGATCATGCAGGACCATCGTGAGGTGGAGCGGCTGTTCGAGGCCCTGAAGAACGAGCCGGCGAAGCGGCCGACGCTGTTGCCGGTGCTCACCACCTTGCTGACGGCACACAGCCGCGCCGAAGAGGCGGAGGTGTACCCGGTTGCCGCTTCGGAGGCCGGCGAGAAGGAAGAGGTGTCGCACAGTCAGCAGGAGCACATCGAGGCCGACCAGTTGCTGGCGAAGCTTGCCGAGACCGATCCGGAGAGCCCGAACTTCGATCAGGTGCTGCAGAACCTGATCGACGCGATCACGCATCATGTCGAGGAAGAGGAGACGAAGGTGCTGCCGGGGATGCGGTCGAATCTGACCGACGAACGGCGGGCCGAGCTCGGCGCCGCGTTCGCGGCCAGCCGCAAGGAGCATTTGGGGGAGCAGCCGGGTGGTATGACCCGGGACGAGTTGTCGCAGCAGGCGAAGAACGCCGAGATTCCGGGGACGTCCAAGCTCGACAAGGACGAGCTGGAGAAGACCGTACAGAAACACGCGGACCGCTAGCGGGCAGGGTTGGCGGGCGCGACCCGGCTGGTCGCTTGCTGGTTGCTTGCTGGTCGTTCGGTGGTCCGCGTCGCCGGCGCGGACCACCGGCGTGGACCGCCGGCGCCTGGCATCGGCACCTCAGCTCGGGCGGTGCGGTGATCTGCGCTGCTGTTATTATAACAACATGACAGGCACGCGGGCGCCGCTGTATGCGCAGGTTGAGGACGCGTTGGTGGCTCGGCTGCGGACTGACCTCCGGCCCGGGGACCGGATGCCGAGTGAGGACGAGTTGATCAGCGAGTTCGGGGTCAGCCGGATCACCGTGCGTCGCGCGGTGCAGAACCTGGTCGCCCGTGGGCTCGTGGTCACCCGGCCGGGGCGCGGCAGCTACGCGGCGGTGCCCAGGATCACGCAGCCGCTGACCGAGCTGACCGGATTCGTCGAGGACATGGAGGCGAACGGTCTCGCGGCCACCGCTCGGGTGCTCACCGTCCGGGAGATCCCGGCACCACCGGACGCCCGGCGAGCACTCGAGCTGCCACTCGGCGCGGTCGTCACCTTCATCGAACGCGTCCGGCTGGCCAACGGGCATCCGATCTCGTTCGACCGTACGTACCTGGTGCCCGAGCTGGGTCGCCTGGTGGCACAGGACGATCTGGAGAACGAGCCGGTGTTCGCGCTTCTCGAAGAATGCCATGACACACCGCTGGTGGAGGCGACGTACGCGATGAATGCCGTGACTGCTGATGCGGCGGTCGCGGCTGCGCTCGAGACTCCCGAAGGAAGTGCGGTGCTGCGGATCGAGCGTACGTCGTACACGAACGGGGATCGGCCGGTGGACTACGAAGTACTGCACTATCGGGGCGAGACGATCACCTTTACGACCCGGCTGCCGCGCGGTACCGGATCACGGTGATGGGTCCGGAGCAGTTCCTGTTCTTGGGCGTGGCGGCGACGGCGGCGAGTGCGTTGGGCAGCGCACTCGGTATGGCCGGCGGGATCTTCGTCGTACCGCTCCTGACGTTGTGCGCCGGGGCGTCGTTTCCGGTGGCGGTCGCGATCAGCCTGATCTCGGTGATCGCCTGCTCCTGCGCGAGCGCGCCGCAGTTTCTCAGAGCCGGGCTGACCAATCTGCGGCTGGCGGTTGTGCTCGAGGTCGCGACAACACTGGGCGCGCTGGCCGGCCTGCTGACGGTTGGGCTGGTACGGGACCAGGTGCTGTACGGCATTTTCGCCGCCGTGCTTCTGGTGTCAGCGGCACAGATGCTGACCGGCCGACGTACCCGACCCGAACTCCCACCGGACCGCACCGCCCGACGCCTCCGCCTCGCCTCCTCCTACCCCAACCGAGACCCGTCACCCGACCGGGCTGAGGCGCCCAACCGGAACACGTCGCCCGCGCGGGATGAGGCACCCGAGCGGGATGAGACGCCCGGGCGGGATGGGGCACCCGAGCGGGACACGTCGACCGTGCGGGGCACGCCGACCGTGCGGGGCACGCCGACCGTGCAGGGTGCGTCGATCGGGCGAGACTGGTCGGCCGTGCGGGATGCGTCGACCTTGCGGGACACCTCGACCGTGCGAGATGGGGCGATCGGTCGAGATGCGTCGATCGTGCGGGAGGTGTCGTCCGAGCGGGATGGGGCGATTGTTCGGTATGAGGTGGCGCGGGTGCCGGCTGGGCTTTTGCTGATGTTCGGTGCGGGGATGCTGTCGGCGCTGCTCGGCATCGGCAGTGGGGTCTTGAAGATCCCAGCACTGGACGCGGCGATGCGGCTACCGATCAAGGTCTCGTCCGCCACTGCGAATCTCACGATAGGCGTCACCGCGTGCGGCACGGCGGCGGCGTACCTGATTGCGGGCCAGCTCGACCTCACCCTCGCCGTCCCCATCGTCCTCGGCTCCATCGCAGGCTCGATCCTCGGCGCCCGCATCCTCATCAAACTCGCCGGCAACGGCCTCCGGGTCGTCTTCACCGCCGTCCTCCTGGCGCTCGCGATACCAATGGCAATGAACGCCCTCGGCGCCCACCTGGGAGGACTCTAGTGAGCGACCATCCGCCACACTCCGCCCCCGCACCCGTACCTTCTCCCTCACCTGCTCCCGCGCCTGCACCTGCACCCACGCCCGCTCCCGCGCCTGCGCCTGCTCCCGCGCCTATGCCTGCGCCTGGGTCCCCTCCCGCGCCTGCACCTGCGCCTACGCCTGCACCTGGGTCCGCTCCCGCACCTGCACCTGCTCCCGCACCTGCTCCCGCACCTGCACCTGCTCCCGCGCCTGCACCCACGCCCGCTCCCGCTCCCGCTCCCGCGCCTGCTCCCACTCCCGCGCCTATGCCTGCGCCTGGGTCCCCTCCCGCACCTGCTGCCGCGCCTGCACCTGCACCCACGCCCGCTTCTGCGCCTGCTCCCGCGCCTGGGTCCGCTCCCGCACCTGCGCCGGCACCTGGGTCGGCGGCGGCCGGTGCGGATGCGGATCGGGTGCTTGCTCGCCGGGTTGGGGGGTTGATGCGGGGCGGTACGTTCGCCTGCGTAGTACTGCTGATTGCTGGCACGGTGCTGGCCTGGTTCGAGGTCGGTCAGGTTGCGCGGGTGGTGATGACCGCTGGATGTGCTGCGCTGATCTCACTGCCCGTACTCCGTCTGCTGTTCATGCTCCACAGCTTCAGACGTCGTGCGGACAACATCTACACAGCGATCACGATCCTGGTCCTCGCGATCATCGTGATCACGGCCGCACTCCTCTCAGTACAACGCTGACCTTCGTACGACGCTGGCTTTCGTACGACGCTGATCTTCGTGCGACGCTGGCGTTCGTGCGACGCTGATCTTCGTGCGACGCTGGCCTTCGTGCGACGCTGATCTTCGTGCGACGCTGGGCTTCGTGCGACGGTGAGGTCAGTGGCGGAAGCGTGTGGTGACGACGACCGCGACCTCGAACAACGCGACCGCCGCGCACAGCGACAACGCGAACAACAGCAGTTGCGACGAGCCGATCAGCGACAGGTACACAACCGCGACCGCGCACCCCAGAAACGCAGCCCCAGCAGCCAAAACCGCAACCCAGTCACCCCGCCGCGACGCCCGCCGAACCTCACCACCCCGCCGAAGCGCGCCGCCCTGCCCGAGCTGTTCCGCCTCACCGCTCAGCCGAGGTTTCCGTGCGTCATCAGTTCGTCGACCGACCGTTCGCATTACCGATCACCCTGCCTCACACTCAGCCCGTGGCCCCTCCCGGTTCCCCGCCGAATGCGCCCGCAACCGCGGTTTCAGCAACTGCGTCCCGCCCGGCCGTCACCCGTGATCGCGGTCCGCGACCACGCGGATGGTTTTCAGGTCCGGGTCGGCGGCGTCCGGGATCACCATCGTGGCTGCCTTCCCCGAGCGCAGGTACTCGGTCACCCCGGCGGAGATCCGCTCGCCCGGCACGATCGCGGGAATGCCCGGTGGGTACGGCGTGACCTGCTCGGCCGCGACCCGGCCCACCGAATCCTCGATCGGCACCGTCTCATGCGCGGCGAAGAACGCCTCTCGCGGCAGCATCACCTGCTCAAGCTCAAGATCACGCGGCTCGGGCAGTACGACACTCGGAGGCGCCGGCAGCGAAGTACGCGTCAGATCGCCAAGCGCCGTCACCAACCGGTCGACCCGCGCCTTGTCGTCGGCAAAGGTGAGCTGAGCGAGAATCCGCCGATGGTCCGACAGTCCAACGTTGATCGCCCGCTCCGAGCGCAGCCAGTCGGACGCCTGGTAGCCGGAGATCCCGGCGTCGAGCGTGTCGATCATGATCTGCAGCCGGTCGAGATCATGGGACGCTTCTTTGGCCACCAGTTCGTCCTCGATCACCCGCAACGCAGGCAATTCGTCGATCGCGCCACGGGCAGTGCGAGCCAGTTCCAGCGCCGAACCCAGCAGTTCCTGCCCCGACCGAACCATCTGTCGCCGCCAACCATCCATCGCGGCGAACAGCAGCACGTTCGGGCTAGTCGTGGACAGCAGGTCAGCACTCTGCTTCAACCGGACCGGATCGATCAGCTCACCTTGCAGATGGAACACCGACCCTTGCTCGAACCCGGCGCCCATCTTGTGCACCGACACCACGCAGACATCCGCGCCGGCATCCATCGCCCAGGTCGGCAGATCCTCGTGGAACGGCAGATGCGCGCCCCACGCCTCGTCCACGATCAAAGGTTTGCCATGTCGATGGCACACCTCGGCGATCGACTTCAGATCGCTGCAGGTCCCGTACGGCGACGGGCTGGTGACCAACGCCCCGACCGCTTCCGGATGCTGCTCGAACGCCTCGCTGTACGCCTCCGGCGCCGGTGGATGCGCAAGGTGCAACCCACGATCCCACCGCGGCCGCACCCACTCCGGCCGGATGCCCGTCAACGCCAGACCGGCGATCACCGACTTGTGCGCGTCGCGCCCGATCAGCATGCTCTCGCCAGGCGCCGCGACGGCCATCATCGCGCTTTTCACCGACAACGAGCTGCCACACGTCGAGAAGAACGCCTGCTGCGCGCCGACCGCGTCGGCCATCAGCTCCTGCGCGCGCTCCAGCACTCGCTTGCCCGATCTCCGGTCGTCGAGACCACCGGTGGCGAGTACGTCCGACCGGAACACCTCCGCCCCAAGCACGCGGCGTACGGCATCATCCGCGCCGAGACCCTGCTTGTGACCGGGCGGTGCGAAATCGGCGTACCCGCGGTCGTGGTACTCCGCGAGGGCGTCCAGAACCGGGCTCTCGTCGTGATCCATGCTGCCCAGGTACCCGCCGGGCCGAACGCATACGCAACGGGTACTCCCGATTGTGGACTGTGCTGAAACTGCAACGGGGAGCCCCGAACCGGTCGCCGAGCGGATCGCCGCGAAGGCGCTCGCGGCCGGATTGCGGGTCGCGGTCGCCGAGTCGCTCACCAGCGGAGCCATCGCGCAGCGGCTCGGAGCTGCTCCGGAGGCGAGTTCGTGGTTCGCCGGGGGAGTGGTGGCGTACGCGGCGGACGTCAAGTTCAAGGTGCTGAATGTCGATCCTGGGCCGGTCGTGACGGCACGCTGCGCCGTACAGCTCGCGAGTGGGGTGGCGCGGCTGTTGGGCGCTGACCTCGCGGTCGCGGTCACCGGCGTCGGCGGCCCGGAACCGGATGAAGGTCATCCCGCCGGCACTGTGTACACGGCGGTATGGCAGGCGTCCGGGGAACAGGTCAGGCACGACGTGTTCGCCGGTGATCCGTCCCGGGTGGTTGAGCAGGCAACTCTGACCGCGTTGGACCTGCTGCTGAAAGCCGTCAATACCTAATCGCGGACCGGGGTCGCCCGGCACTGGTGGGCGGCGAGGATGTCGCGGCGGCGGGCGGACGGCGGGCAGAAGAAGACGGAGACCGCCACCACGGACGCCGCCGCCAGGAATGTGGTCGGGTAGCCGGATCGGTTGATCAGGAGGCCGGCCGCGGCGGGTCCGGAGATGGTGCCGAGGGTGAGCGCGGTGTTGACGGCCGCGAGTCCGGCGGAAGGGCGTGAGGCGAAGACCTCGGCGCTCCAGATGCCCTGGGTCGCGATCACGGCGCCGTAGAAGGCTCCGAAAAGTACGGCGGCCAGCAGTATGAGGACGAAGCGCTGTCCTTCAAGGGCGATCAGGACAATCGCGACGGCGAGCAGTACGCACGTACCGAGGTAACTGCGCCGCAAGCCGGCCCGGTCGACGAGCGAACCGCTCAGCGAGGCGAGGACGCTGGCGGCGCCGCACACCGCGTACGCGATCTTGGCTTGTCCAGCGGCCAGTCCGGCGGTGTGCAACGCCTCGACGCTGAAGGTCCACCAGACCGCACTACCGGCTCCGATCAGCACCGACGAGATCAGCAGCGGGCGCGACTTCGGGCAGATGAACCAGGTCCAGCTCAGCTGCGGAAGCCGCGGCCGCCTGGAGTCTCGCCGTCGTGGCGGTGCGGACCTGGTCGCCACGATGCCGGTAACGACGGCCAGGACGACGAACACCAGCCACGCGAACCGCCAGCGGTCGCCGAAGCCGATCGCGATCGGCCCGCCGACCGCGACTCCCCAGCCGGTGCCGGAACTGATCGTCGACCACGCAACCGCACGCCGAGCCGATGGAACTTGCTCGGCGACGATGTCCGCGTACGGCGGGAACGCCAGGCCCGCGGCGGAACCGGCGACGACGACCCCGATTGCTGCTCCGGTCGCGGTGCTGGCTGTCGCGACGACAGTCATCCCGGCGGTCGCGAGTACCGCGGCGAGTCCGATCGGTGCACGCGGTCCCAGCCGGACCGTCAGCCAGATGACCGACACGTTGGCGATCAGGTACGAGGCGTAGCCCGCCGATGCGATCAGACCGGCCGTGCGGGGCGTGATGCCCAACTCGGCCTGCATCTGGGGGAGCAGCAGCCCGTACCCGTACCGCGCGAACCCGAAGGTGACCGCGATCATGGCGGCACCTGGTACGACGGTGCGCAGGGCGTACCCGGCTTGTGTTCTGGAACCGACCGTGGATTCACTCATCGTGCTCGCGCCGGTACCCAGCTGTAATCGCGGACAAGCAAACGCCCGTGAGCCGGAATCGTCGAGACCCAGTCCTCTTTCCAACCGCACTCGACGGGTCCCGGCTCACGGGCGCACTGTTCGGCCCGTGCCAAGACCGGTGATCGGTCCTGGGTCTGCCGCAGTGCCCGGTCAGTCCTTGAAGGCGTCCTTGACCTTCTCGCCGGCCTGCTTCAGATCAGCCTTCGACTTCTCGCCCTGTCCCTTCGCCTGCAGAGAGCGATTGTCGGTCGCGTCCCCGGTCGCTTCCTTGGCCTTGCCCTTTGCCGCCTCGGCGACATTCTTCATCTTCTTACCGGCATTCATTTCGAACCCTCCTTCGCTCCGGCTCATCGGTGCCCAGCCAAACGCCGATGATGCGCACCCTCAGCCGTGTTCACCGTCCAGCAGCTCATGAATCTGTTCCAGCGCGTGCTGAATCTCCGGGTGGTCGTACTGCGCGGCCCGGGATTCGGCGCTGATCACGCCGCAGCGGTGCACCCGCCGGAAGTCGCCGTACGGAAACTCGTAGTGACCTTTGGTGTCCTCGGCCATTTCCGTATCGACACCGAGAAACCACAGTCCGTAGTCCCGCCAGCCGTGCTTGTCCAGGTATGCGTTCTGTTCCGCCGCGGTCGGGGCGTGCTCGCTCCAGTCGTCCCGCTCGTCCTTGGCCGTCTGCCCTTTCCCGACCAGGAACTTCGCGTGCTCGAACGCCTTCTCGTTCAGCTTCACAGTCATGACGCACCGGTGCCCGGTCGATGGGCGCACCAATCGAATCACCAGAGGTGTGATTTGAGGTGCCGGCAGCAGGTGAGTTCCTCGATCAGTTCGCCGTTGTCCGAGATGCCCAGTGGGCGGCAGTGCGTTGCCTGCCGTCGACAGCCTGGGTGTACGCAGTACGCCACGATGTCCGCGACACAAGCCGCATGCCCGCCCCAGGAAAGCCTCATCATCCCTCCGTTTCAGCACCATGCGGTACCCCATCGCGAGCGGTGAAAACGGGCCGGTTCGGTGTTGATCGGGTGGGCACCGGTGGACGGCACGATGTATCCGGAAGGAGCCTGCATGAAAGCCCTGACCTGGCAGGGAAAGCGGAAGATCGAGTACGGCGACGTGCCGGACCCGCGGATCGAGGAACCGACGGATGCGATCGTCAAGGTCACCTCGAGCGGAATCTGTGGTTCGGACCTACATCTGTACGAAGTGATGGGCCCGTTCCTCGATGCCGGCGATGTACTCGGCCACGAGGTGATCGGCGTCGTCGAGGAGACTGGGGCGGAGGTCGGCGGGCTGCGCAAGGGCGATCGGGTGGTCGTACCGTTCCAGATCGCGTGCGGTGCGTGTTTCATGTGTACGCAGGGTTTGCAGACGCAGTGCGAGACGACGCAGGTCCGCGAGCAGGGGATGGGCGCGGCGCTGTTCGGTTATACCAAGTTGTACGGCCAGGTGCCGGGCGGTCAGGCGGAGTACTTGCGGGTGCCGCAGGCACAGTACGGTCCGATCAAGGTCCCGGACGGTCCGCCGGACGACCGGTTCGTGTACTTGTCGGACGTGCTCCCGACCGCGTGGCAGTCGGTCGAGTACGCGGGCATCCCGGAGGGCGGGACCGTTGTGGTACTCGGCCTCGGTCCGATCGGCGATATGGCTTGCCGGGTCGCGATGCATCGTGGTCATCGGGTGATCGGCGTTGATCTGGTACCAGAACGGTTGCAGCGGGCGCAGGCGTACGGGGTCGAGACCGTGGCGTACTCCGGCACCGTCGCGGACGAGCTTCGCAACCTGACCGATGGGCGCGGTCCGGACTCGGTGATCGAGGCGGTCGGGATGGAGGCGCACGGTTCGCCGGGCGCGCGCCTTGCGCAGCAGGCGGCCGGGTTGTTGCCGGATGCAATTCAGCGCACGTTCATGCAGAAGGCCGGCGTCGACCGGATGGCCGCGCTGCTGCTCGCGGTCGATGTGGTTCGCCGGGGCGGCACGATCTCGCTGATCGGTGTGTACGGCGGTGCCGCGGACCCGTTGCCGATGTTGACGATCTTCGACAAACAGATTCAGCTGCGGATGGGGCAGGCCAACGTACGCCGCTGGAGTGGCCAGATCATGCCGCTACTCACCGACGAGGACCCACTCCAGGTGGACACCTTCGCAACCCATCACTTACCCCTGGCAGACGGCCCGGCCGCCTACAAGACCTTCCAGCAGAAGTCCGACGGCACCGTGAAGGTGCTGCTGCACCCATAACAATTCGAGGTGATGCTGCGATGACCGGAGTGCGTTCAGAGGCCGACGACTACCGGCAGGGGGCGGCGCGGCCGCTGGGTGGGTATGCGGTGGTGATGGCAGTGTTCGGAGCACTGGTCGGTACGGCGGGTGCGATCTATGCCCAACTACAGCAGGCCGCCGAGAAGAACTAGAGCGACGAGCTTGTCCCGGGTCGTCGGCGGGTACCGGTGAGGGCGACTTAGGAGGGTGAGATCGCGGTGAGGTTCATGACGTGGAACGTCTGGGGACGGTTCGGGGATCGGTGGTTGCGGCGGCAGCGGGCGATCGCGGATACGGTACGGGGGCAACGACCTGATTTCGTTGCTCTGCAGGAAACCTGGCGCAGTGACAGCCAGGAACAGACCGATCTCCTCGGCTTCGAGCTCGGGATGACGCCGGTGTTCGCTCCGTCCCGGATGCCGCAGGACCCGGACCCGGACGTACAGCTCGGGCTGGGCATCCTCAGCCGGTTCCCGCTGCGGGAAGTGGAGCGGCATACATTGTCGACCGGAACTGTCGCGCTCCGGGCGGAGATCCGGTTGGGTACGAGCAGCCTGCACTTCATCACCAGCTGCCTGGACTGGGAAGAGGATCACCAGCAGGAGCGCTTCGCCCAGGCGACTTCATTGGCGGCGCTCGTGACCGAGCTCAGAGCCGGCGGTGACGAAGTGATCGTCGCCGGTGACCTGAACGCGCCACCCGGCCGGCCGGAGCTCGAGCCGCTGCTCGCCGTACTGGCCGACTGCTGGCAACCGCAGCACGACGGTGTCACCTACAGCTCGCGCAATCCCTGGTTGGGAAAGGGCGAATGGCTGGAGGATCACCGGATCGACTACATTCTCGCCGCCGACGGTCTGACCTGCGGCGATTCCCGGCTGGCCGGCCTCGACGAGGACCACGGCCGCCCGCCGTCGGACCACTACGCCGTCGTCACCGACGTGCTCGTCGCGTGAGATGCAGCTCGGGCGCAGTCATCCCGATCGCGCGGGCCTCGGCCGCCGGCGGCGCGGTCGCGGGTTCTCGTACGTCGATGCTGATGGCAACGTGATCCACGATGTCGATGTGCTCGAGCGGATCCGGACGCTGGCGATTCCGCCGGCCTGGGAGGACGTGTGGATCTGCCCTTTTCCGAACGGGCATCTGCAGGCGGTCGGCACCGATCAGGCCGGGCGCCGGCAGTACCTGTACCACGATGACTGGCGGACGTCGCAGGACGCGGACAAGCACGACCGCGTACGTCGGCTGGCACGGAAACTGCCCGCCTTCCGGGAGGCGGTCGACGCCGACTTGGACGCGCGCGGCCTCGACCGGCAGAAGGTGTTGGCCGTCGCTTTGCGGATGCTTGACTATGGCGTGTTCCGGATCGGCAACACGCAGTACGCGGAGGAGAACGGCAGTCGCGGCGCGGCGACGTTGTTGCGCCGGGATGTGCGCGTCAGTCGCGGTCGGCTGGTGTTCGACTTCCGCGCGAAGGGCGGCCAGCGCCGTACCACCGAACTGGACGACGACAAGCTGGTGGCGGCTGTCCGCTCGCTGAAGCGCGGGCGGCACAAGAACCCACGGCTGCTCGTCTACCGGGATGAGGACGGGTACCACGAGATCGACGCCGGCTTGATCAACGCGCGCTTCCAAGAACTCGTCGGCGAGGACTTCACGGTCAAGGACCTGCGGACGTGGACCGCGACCGTACATGCCGCGGTCGATCTGGCGGAAGCGGATCCGCCGACCACGAAGCGCGCGTTGAACGCTGCCGTCACGGACATGCTCGAAGAGGTCGCGGAGCATCCTGGGAACACGCCGGCGGTGGCGCGTTCCTCGTACGTCGATCCGCGCGTGGTCGAGCAGTTCGAGCACGGTCGTACGATCGCGGAAACCGTACGGCGCGTCGGCGACGATCTGGATGACGAGGAGACGCGGGCCGGCCTGGAACGTTCGGTGAACAAGATCCTCGACGAGGACGCTCGGGAGTAGTCAGTCGGGGACCTCGCGCGTGCGGTCGGATGAGCGGTTGATCGGCAGGGTGTGGGTGCCGTCGCACAGTGGTGGGATCGCGGTGCGGCCGCAGCGGCAGAGGGCGATGGTGCGGCGGGTGGACGGTACCGGGTCGCCGTTCTCGTCCAGCAGGTCGAAGTCGCCGCGGACCAGCAGCGGCCCGTCCAAGTACGCGCGAATCTCAGTCATGTCCATGCGGTACCCAGGGAATCCCGTGGGTACCGGTCGTGCATGCAACTGCCACCGGCCCGCGGGCCTCTGAGTACCTGGCTGATCGAGCGTCTCACGCGGACCGAGGCCGCTGCTGCCGGGTCGATCGATTCGGCCTGTGCGTACGCCGATGACGACCTTCAGCTCGCGCTGTGGATCGCGTATGAGCTGCACTACCGTGGTTTTGACGACGTCGACCCCGAGCAGCAGTGGAACCCGGACGTCATCGCCTTCCGATCGCGGCTGGAGCGGCCGTGGATCGATTGGCTGGCGGCGAACTGCAGGGTCACGCCGAGTACGCAACCCGTGGCGGTGCAGCTGCGGACCTTGATCGACAATGACGACGGTCCGCGACTGGCTCCGTACCTGCGGCGGCACGCGACGCGCGAGCAGGTCCGCGAATTCGTCCTGAACCGTTCCGTGTATCAGCTCAAGGAAGCCGATCCGCACAGTTTCGGCATCGCCCGGCTCGGCGGCGCGGCCAAGGCGGCGCTGGTCGAGATCGAGGCCGACGAGTACGGCGGGGGCCGGCCTGAGCGGATGCATTCGGAGTTGTTTCGTACGACGATGCGCTGGCTGCTGCTCGATGATGCCTATGGCAAGTACGTTCCTGATGTACCGGCGGTGACGTTGGCGGTGTCGAACGTGATGTCGCTGTTCGCGATGCACAGTCGCTGGACGGGGGCGCTGGTCGGACATCTCGCGGCGTTGGAGATGACGTCTACGCTGCCCAACCGCCAGTACGCGACGGGTGCGCTGCGTCTGGGTGCTACGGAGGGCGAAGCGCGGTACTTCACGGAGCATGTCGAGGCTGACGCCGTACACGAACAGATCGCGGCGCATGACTTGTGCGGTAGCTACGTCACGGATCGTCCTGAGGCGATCGAGGATGTACTGTTCGGGGCGCGCTGTGCTTTGACGGTCGACAACCTTTTCGCCGAGTACCTGCTGTCGCGGTGGACCAGCCCGGTGGAGCAGCAGTGCGGGTGAGGGTCAGTGTTTCAGCTCGCCGTTGTGGGTGACGAGCATCAGGATCGGGCCGGCGACCGCGACAACGCAGATCACGGCGTACGACAACCAGGCCATCGGCCGCGCGATGATGCCGCTCGCGTGTTCGCCCATCACCTGACGGTCCTGCGAGACACGGACGATCGGGTAGAACGACAACGGCATCGCGACCGCGGACGCGATCACGGCGTACTCGGTGAGCTGCACCGGATGTACGCGGGTTTGGACGATGGCGAAGCCGATGCCCGCGGCCGCCAGCATCGTCGCGAACCACCGGGGTGCGCCGCGAATACCCTTCGTCTCACCCCACGACCACTGCTGGTGCTGCGCGAGCGCGTACCCGCAGGAGAACGCACTGTCGATCGTCGCGCCGGCGATCGCCGCGAACGCGCCGACCACGGCCGCGTAGAACCCGAGCGGCCCGAGCTCGTGCAGGGCCTGCTGGAGGGTCGTACCGAGGCTGTCCGGCGTGACCCCCAGCGGCATCAGCTGCTGCGCCGCGACGATGGTCAGACTGGCCGCGATCAGACCGCCCAGCGGGAACCCGAGGCCCGAGTTGATGCGGTTCGTGGACAGGTCCTTCGTCGTCCATTTCTCCTCGATCGCGCCGGAGGAGTAGAAGTAGATCTCGTACGGCATGATCGCGGCGGCAATCATCCCGACCACGAAGTACCAGTACTGCGGCCCGCCGCCGCTGGGGATGAACCCGCGGCCGATCTCGTGCCACGCCGGTCCATGATGGAACATCGCGATCAGGTAGACGATCAGGCCCAGCCCGAGGTACCCGAAGAGACGCTCGATCATGCTGAACGACAACAGCAGACTGGACGCGACGATGATCAGCAGCCCGACCAAGGTGAAGAAGCCTTCGTTCCAGCCGAGTACGTAATGCAGCACCAGCCCCAGGCCGCCGAGCTCCGCGGACAACGTGATCAGGCAAACCGCCAGGCCGGCCACCAGAGTTGTCGTCGACAACCATCGGGGATACCGTTCGCGGACCAGGTCGAAGTTCGCTTTGTGCGCGACGATCGCGACCCGGCCGCTGAGTTCGGCCAGGACGACGCTGATGATCACCCCGATGATCACCGCCCACAACGTCTGGTACCCGAAGAGCGCGCCGGCCTGGACGTTGAACACCAGCTCGCCGATGTCGACGAACCCACCGAGCGCCGCGATGATACCGAGCGCCAGCGCGAAGATGCGCTTCACGATGTCATCCTGGCAGCGTCGTCGGCCAGCCGCAGCAGGTTCGATCGCGCGCTCTGGGCGAGTGAGACGTCGTCCGGCCGGACCGCCATCGATCCCAGCGCCGCCCCGATCTGGTCGGCAAGTTGCTGCAGATCGTCGTACCGGGGGAGCCGCTGGTCGTAGACGTTCTTCTCGATCTGGCTCGTGTCGTCCTGCAGCTCCTGGGCATGCGCGCGAGCGAAGGTGGCGCCCGCGCGGCCCGCGATGATCTCGCCCGCGAGCACGGCCCCGTCGACCGCGTCGCTGTGCAGGCTCTGCGCGTTCAGCTGCACCCGATCGGCGGTCGACTCGCACCCGGTGACCGCAAGCAAACAACCGAGGCACACGGCAACGGTTTTCATGCCACTCCGGTTCCCCGGAACATGCGCTTCAACCGCTGACTTCCCGGTAGCGGTCGTGTTCATAACGGAAGAAGAGCGTGACCAGTACGGCGTACCCCACCGCCCCATTCGGGTACTTGCGCGCCCGTAGAATAGTTGCCTCTGGCAAGATCCACAGATTGTGCCGGAGGGGTTGACAAGAGATCCCTTGAAAATAAGGGCTTTCCGGTTTGAAAACTGTCGGTGGGTGGGTCTAGGGTTCGGGTATGGACAGCGTTCGGTCACCCGAGTTGATGAGTGAGGACGAGCTCGTCCGCGCTCTCGACCAGGCCGATGCCGACCTCGCCCGCCTGCAGACGCACCGTTTGCGGCTGATCGCGGCCCTGGACAAGACCGGCCACGCCGAAAAGATCGGCGCCCGCGACACGGTGCAGTACATCGAGTACCGCTACCGTCTCGACCACTACCGCGCCCGCCGCGACGTACAACTGGCCCGCGCCCTGCCCAAGTACACAGCCATCACCGCCGCCCTTCCCACCGACCCGTCCGCCGAGGTCATCCTGCGTCCCGCCCAGGCCGAGGCCATCGTCCTGGAGCTCGAAAAGACCCCGCGGACGGTGCCGGTCGACGACCTGGACTGCGCCGAGCGAGAGCTGGCCCGCCTGACCCACCTCTCCCCGCTGGACCTCCGCAAAGCAGCCGTCCTGGCCCGCGACATCCTCGACACCGACGGCCCCGAACCCGAAGAACACAAGGCGTACGCCCGCGAGTCCCTCACCCTGACCCCCGCCGACCGAGGCGTAAAGTTCCGCGGCTACCTGGCCAACGAAAACGCCGAGCTCCTCCGCTCCTTGATCACCACCGGCGCCCGCCCCCACAAAACCCCCGACGGCGCCCGCGACCCCCGCTCCCGCGAAAAGCGCCAAGCCGACGCCCTAACCACCACCCTCACCCTCGCCGCCACCACCCTAGACACCACCACGCCCGTCCCCCCAACCACCGCTGCGACTGCGAGCGGGACTGCCGATGGGCGCACCGGCGAGACTACCTGTGGGACTGCTGGTGGGACTGCTGGTGGGGCTACTGGTGGGGCTACTGGTGGGGCTGCTGGCGCTGGTGCCGGTTCAACTGCTTCCGCGACTGGCGCGGCCCGCGCCGAGCTCGTACCAGGCTTCGGCGCCAAGGCCAACATCACCGTAACCATCGACCTGGCCGACCTGAAATCCGCAACCGCAAACGCCATCGGCCACCCCGTCTACGGCGACCCCCTCTCCGCCGCCACCATCCGCCGCCTCGCCTGCGACGCAAACATCATCCCCATAGTCCTAGGCTCCAACTCCGAACCTTTGGACGTCGGCCGCCAAGTACGTCTCGTCACCAAAGCCATGCGCCGCGCCCTCAACACCAGAGACCGCGGCTGCGTAATCTGCGCAGCCCCACCAGTAATGTGCGACGCCCACCACATAAAACCCTGGCTAGAAGGCGGCCCCACCGCCCTGACAAACCTGGCTCTCCTCTGCCGCCCCCACCACACAGCCCTCCACGCCGGCCACTGGCACCTAACCCCCACCAACACCAAACCCCAAGTAACCCGCCCACCCTGGACCACCCCAACCCACACCACGCCCGCGCCCGATACATCCACGCCCACGTCCAGGCCCGCCCCCGCCACGCCCGCGCCCGCTGCATCCACGCCCACGCCCGCCACGCCCGTGCCCGCCACGTCCACGCGCGAGACATCCACGCCAACGTTCACGCCCGCCCCCGCCACGCCCATGCCCGCCGCACCCGAGCGCCGTACACCTGATCCAGTCGCCGAACAGCTTCCCGCCGCCCCTCGCACTCCCGAACACCTTGCACCCAAGCGCGCCAGCACTCCCACCCCCAGCACGCGCGCCAGCAGCCCCGCTCCCAGCACACCCGATCACCGCACGCCCGAACCTGCCACCGAACAGCTTCCCGCCGACCCCCGCACTCCCGAGCCGCGTACCTCCAGAGGCGCAGCCACCACCCCCGGTACACCCCTATCTCGTACCTCCAGGAGCGCAACCCCCACGCCCGGTACACCCGTGCACCGCAAATCCGAGCCCGTCACCGAACGCCCACCTGCCGACCGCCCTGCTCCCGAGCGCCCCGCAGCCATGCGCTCGACAACAACGCACCAACCGCCCGCCAACCCCAGCTCCGACGCACTCGACCGACCTAGAGCCGTTCGCGCCGACTACCACGACGAGCCCGCAATCCGAGCCGCCACTTACCGAGCCATCTGGGGCGAAGACCCTCCGCACAACCACCCCCACACCCCACCGAAGGCCCCACCCACCACGCCGCCCCCCGACCCCTGGGCCAACGCAACCGCACCCAACGCCAACGAAAGGCCCCCACAACCCAACACCCCATTCGCGGTGCCTGTGATGGCTGATCTACCGCACCTCTTGACCGTCGTCCCGCGCGGACCTACCGCGACGCGGGCAGATCGATGAGTGCGAGCCCCAGCTCAGGATGCTGGGTCTTCTGAAGATGCGCCGGCGACTCTTGGATGATCACCTCAAGAGTCGGGTTGACCTCTCCAGACAGCAGATGCCCGCCGCGTACCTGCCCATCAGACAACCCAAGCACGGCATGTACATGAGCAACCGGCCCGTCATCGGAAACCGCAATGTCCCCAAGCAGCGACAAGAGCTCACACTGCTCCCCGACCTCGATCCGGCGGTAGTCCTTCGCCCCCAGATCAAACCACCCAACCGTAGCCCGCCGGAACGCCCCAACCGCAGTAACCTGCGCCGCGCTCAGCTCCCGCTCACGAGCAAAGCCATTGAGCACCTCAACCGCCTCGTCCCCGTCCTCCCCGATCACCACGAACGTCCGCTGCCCACCGTCCGAGTGCACCTCTCTCCAGTCCATCCCGTCACCTCTTCATCCACCATCACCCAGCCACGCCACCCAGCAACCCAGCCACCCGCCTCCAGGCGGCGTCAATGGGCGAATCCTTGCCCCTGGGTCCGTTCGTCGGCGACCCGAACGCCATACCGGTACGCGAGCTTGCCACCAAGCCACCCGGAAACGCCGAGAATCGCCAACCCGATCAAGCTCAGCACGAACCCAGCCACACTCGCCGACTCGTACCCATGCCCTGCGCGAACCCCAAAGTTGATCGCAAACAGCACCACGACGGTCAGTTTCAGGATCATGTGAGTAAGACCAGTACGGAACGCCACCGTCTTCCGCGGAATGCCAAGCAGATCAACAAGCCCAAACACCGCCGCCAAAACCGCGCCCACGATCCCGATGCCAATCAACCAGTACGCCCCCTCAGCGAACGTACGAGCTGCCGAATCATTGCCCAACGCCACAATGTCAAACACCACGCTGGCCACCCACGCACCAATCGGCACCGTAACCATGATCGGATGAAACGGATGCCCGTACGGCCCAGCAAGCACCGTCCGCGGCTCTTTCCCCCGCCCCAACGAACCACGCTCCGCACCATGCCCACCCACACCACCCATACCCACGCGGTGCCCCCCACCCCACCCACCAAACAGCCAACCACCCGCACAATCAACACCCCTCCGCCCGACCACGCCCCGGTAGGTCCGCCCGCCCACCACGCGAACGCCTTACCCGCGCATAAACAACCAACCCCACAGCCACCCACCCGTGTACGGTTGGCAATGCCGGTGTCTACACCCAAGCCGCACGGCGGAGACAGGTCAGCGGTATGCGGACAGGCAGCACCGCAGGCACAGGTCGCCCTACACAGCCGCGTACGCGCCAGTGGTGCCGATGTCTACACCTGAGCTGCACGGCGGAGACAGGTCAGCCGGTGTGCGGACGGGCAGCAGCGCAGGCACAGGTCACCCAGAGCCGCGTACGCGTCGGTGGTGCCGGTGTCTACACCTGAGCTCCACGGCAGAGTCAGGCCAGCCCGTGTGCGGACCGGTCGCAGCGCTGGCACGGGGTCGCGCCACAGCCATGTACGGGTCGGTGGTGCCGGTGTCTACACCTGAGCTGCACCGCGGAGACAGGTCAGCCGAATGCGCATGGGCAACTGCGCGGGCACGGGTCGCACTACAGCCGTGCACGGGTCGGTGATGCCGGTGTCTATGCCTGAGCTGCACCGCGGGGACAGGTCAGCCGGATGCGGATGGGCAACTGCGCGGGCACAGGTCAGCGGTGTGCGGACGGGCGGCAGCGCAGGCACAGGTCGCGCTGCAGCAGCGTACGGGTTGGTGGTGCCGGTGTCTATGCCTGAGCTGCACCGCGGGGACAGGTCAGCGGTGGGCGGACGGCCAGCGCCGCACGCCCAGGTCGGAAGGTCGCGCACGCGCCGGTAAGACCAGTGTTCGCATGAGCTGCACAGTCGGGACGGGGGCGGTCGTATGCGGACGGGCAAACAAGACGGGCACAGGTCCGGAAGACGGCCGCGCACAGGTGGGAAAGACGGCCGCGCACATTTCGGCAAGACGGCCGCGCGGGGGAGATGCAGCGCTGGGGGGCCGGATCGGCAATGTGGTCGCGCACTGATGGGAGCCCCGGCTGGTACTCGCGAGGAACGCCGCCGGTACTTGCGAGGATCGCCGGTCCTTGTGAGGAGCGCCGCCGGTACTTGCGAGAAGCAACGCGGGTATCTGCGAGAAGCGCCGCTGGTACTTGCGGGCGGCGTCGCCGGGTGCGCGTGTGCAGCGCCGGGGTCGCGGGCGGAATGCCGCGGGCACTGGTGAACGGAAGCGCCGTGGGATAGGGAGAGGCGTCAACGCAGGTGCGAGTGAGTGGCAGCGCCTCGTACGCACTCGGGTGCCGGGCGACGACGGGAGCACCGCCGGGAAGCGGACGGCACCCAACGCCGGGAATGGATGAGACCATCGCTGCGGGTCGTGCGGGTCGTGCGGGTCGTGCGGGTCGTGCGGGTCGTGCGGGTCGTGCGGGTCCTGTGGGTCCTGCGAGTGCGCGTGGGTGGTGCAGGAGCGCGTGGGTGGGAGTCCTGCGCGTGGGGGTGCGCGCTCGCGAAGAATCACGCGGTGACCGCGCCCACGTCTACACCCGGGCCGGCCACCACGCCGTACATCACTCTGCTGGACGCAACTGGCGGGGGTGCGCGCTCGCGAGGGTGCGGGCGAGGGGTGCACGTTCGCGAGGGTGTGGGCGGGCGGGCACGTTCGCGAGGGTGCGGGCGGGCGGTGTGGGTTCGCGAGGGTGCGGGCGGGCGGTGCAAGTCCGCGCGGGTGCGGGCGGGTGGAGCAGGAGCCCGCGGGTGCCGGTCCGCGCGGGTGCCGGCGGGTGGTGCAGGTTCGCGCGGGTGCGGGTGCGGGTGCGGGTGCGGGCGCGTGCAGGTTCGGCGCCGGTGCGGGCGGGTGGTGCAGGCGGGGTGGGTTGCGGGCGTGGTTGTGCGGGGAGGGGGGTGGGCTAGTCGGCGGGGACTGCTATTACGCAGAATTCGTTGCCTTCGGTGTCTTGGAGTACTACGAAGTCGTGTTCGGGGGGATAGGGCCAGTGCTGCGGGCGGGTGGCGCCTAGTTGGAGGAGGCGTTCGATGTGGGCGTCGCGGTTCGAGGTGTACAGGTCGAGATGTACGGGCGTGGGGGTCGGCGGGATGGCGTCCGCGCGTTGGAGCAGTACAGCAGGGCCGGTGCCGGCTGGATCTTCCAGCTTGGCGAACTGGTCTTTGGCGCCGATCTGATCCGGACGGCGGTACCCGAGGGTCGCGGACCAGAAGTCGGCGGCGCGGTCCATGTCGGTCGCGTTCACGCATACGGTTGCCAGTCGAAGGTCGCCGGTTTCGTCAGGACGCATGTCTACTCCGGTGCCCTGCGTTTGGGCGTACTAACGGCTGGGGTTGTGGTGTCGTTTGCCGTCAGGTAGCGCGGGCACCGGACAACGATGATGGGCAGAGCGTGGCGAACGGCAGCTACAGCGGGTCTGCTGGCTGGAGGAGCTCTGCTGGCGTTCGCGCCTGCGTCGGCGGCGGTTGCTTCCGGAACCCCGGCAGGCGGGACCGCGAGTATGGCGGGCAGGTTGGGGGCCGCTGGGAGTGCTTCAGTAACCCGGGCCGGTGGGTCGGTGAATGGGGCGGCGGGGCCGACGCCGAGTCCGACGGTGGGGTCTACGAACTCGCCTGGGCCAAATCTGCCGGGGTCGGGGAACTCGAGTCCGCAGGATTACAGCGGGGCTATTTGGGTTGTCGTCGGGGTGCTGATTGTTGCGGCGATCATTGGCGGTGGGACGTTCTTCCTGACGCGTACGCATCGGCTTGATTTGAGTCAGCACAGTACGCCGGAGGATGAGCGCCAGGCCGCGGCGGAGCGCGCTGCCGGGGAACCCGACGAGGTGTCGAGCAATCGTTCTACGAGCGAGCAGTCAAGTACGGATGGTCCAAGTGATGATCAGTCCAGTACGGATCGTCCGGGCGGCGACCATTCGCGTACCGAGCATTGACGCGTTGCCCGGGCAGATGCCGGGTGCTCGAGTGACGGGCGGGTGGACGTAGTCACTCGAGGACCGGCTGTCGGCGTCAGGTCCGGCGGGGAAGTTGTTCGTCAGGGTCCTCGTCGGGGTCGGGTTCTGGCTCCGGGTACGGGTTGAGGTCCGGGTCGTTCTGGTCAGGATCATTGGGATCCGGCTGGCCGGGGACGACGCGTTTGGGTCCTCGTCCGGATCGCCCATCGGCGTGACCGGCGGGACCGGGCCCTGAGGTGTGGGGATGGTGCTCACGGCAACCTCCTCGGTAGCGGAATGTTCCCCACCAGTGCCCGCCCCCGGTATCACCATGCGCCGGTACGACCAGGCGGGATACACACGTCGGTGTGGTGGAACACGCAGGAGGGGTGCGGGATGTGGTGGGACACGCCGGGCGGGTGAATGTGGGGGTGGGAAGGGGGCACCGGGGGTTTCTGGCTAGGAGGTGGAGATGCGGGCGGTTGTTGTGAATTGCACGTTGAAGGGGTCGCCGGAGCAGTCGAATACGGATCAGCTGGCGCAGGTGGTTGTTGATGCGTTGCAGCGGGAGAAGGTGGACGTCGAGCGGGTTCGGTTGGTGGATCTGGCGATTCGGCCTGGGGTTACGACTGATGAGGGTGAGGGCGACGAGTGGCCGGCTGTGCATGAGTTGCTGGTGGGGAGTGAGATTCTGGTGGTGGCTACGCCTACCTGGGTGGGGCGGCCGTCGTCGGTTGCGCAGCGGATGCTTGAGCGGATGGATGCGATGCTGAGTGAAACCGACGATGACGGCCGGCCGGTTGCGTACAACAGAGTGGCCGGGGTTGTTGTCACTGGCAACGAAGATGGCGCGCATCATGTGATCTCGGAGATCAGTGGTGCGCTGGGGGATATCGGGTACACGATCCCGGGGCAGTCGTGGACTTATTGGAACAAGGGACCCGGGCCTGGGCCGAGTTACAGCGAGACCGACGAAGGACATGACTGGTCCGCGAAGACCGGTCGGGCGATGGCATCGAACCTCGTCGCGGTAGCACGTGCCCTCGAAGCACACCCGATCCCGCCGACCGGCTGATCTCGCTTTGAAGGTCTTCGAGCTGCGGAGTACCCGTTTCGGGTCGCCCTTCGCGAGCAGGCGGCCCGATACCTGGCGCAGGGGCGTACGGACATGGTGCCGTGGTTCGCGAAGCTGATCGCGGCTTGGCGGATCGTCGGGCAGGAACGTACGGGTGAGTCGGCCACGTACGGGCGAGTCGGCCGGGCGTGCAGTACGCCGAGATTCATGCGCTGTCGGGGCCGCGCCGGAAACTGCGTGGCAGGGAACACGGCGTGTGGTCGCAGCGAGTGGGCGGGGGTGGGTACTGGGTGGTGCATGAGTGAAAACGAGTGTGTGATCGAGGCGAGTCCTGATGCTGTGTTCTCGATTCTGGCGGACGGGTGGTCGTATGCCGCGTGGGTGGTGGGGGCGTCCAGGATTCGTGACGTGGACCCGCCTTGGCCTGAGCCGGGTGGGCGGATTCATCATTCGGTGGGGGCGTGGCCGTTGCTGGTGGATGACACGACGACCTCGCTGGAGTACGAGCCTGAGCGCCGCCTGCGTCTGCGCCTGCGGGTCTGGCCGGCTGGGCATGGTGAAGTGGAGTTCCGGGTCACTCCGGTGCCTGCTGGGAGCCGCGTCGAGATGACCGAGCAGGCAGTCAGCGGGCCGGTGTCGCTGCTGCCGTCCGCCGTCGCGGACCTGGTCCTGCATCCCCGGAACGAGGAGGTCCTCCGCCGCCTCAAACTCCTCGCCGAACGCCGAACCTGACCCCCAACCAGCACCCCCACCCCAACCAGCACCCCCACCCCCAGCGCACCCCCCACCCCCAGCACCCCCACGACCACCCCCACCACGACCACCCGACCACGACCACCCGACCACCACCACCGTGCGCTGACGACCACCACCCCCCACCCCGCCACCACCGCCCGACCACCACCGCCGTGCGCCGACCAGCAAGCGCTAGGCGCAGAACCTGAGCACCGTTCAGCGCCGATCAGCGCCGTTCCTGTGCGCCGATCAGAGCCACTCAGCGCTGAAGGTGAGCGTCAATCGCCGCGGCTCGGTGCTCGGGGTGGGTACTGATTCCCGCGGTTCGGTGCTGGGGGTGGGGCTGGTTGCTGTGGTTGGGTGCTGGGGGTGGGTGCTGGTTGCTGTGGTTGGGTGCTGGGGGTGGGTGCTGGTTGCTGTGGTTGGGTGCTGGGGGTGGGTGCTGGTTGCTGTGGTTGGGTGC